>JAEDGN010000022.1 GCA_016297495.1 Coprococcus sp. | reverse complement strand
CATTATCGTAACTCAGCATATTTCCCGGTCCCGTCTTACATATCTCACCCAGCTGATTATAGGAAAGTTCTTCCTGGGTTCCCGGTTTAAATACACTTAATGTAGTCATTGGCATCGGAATACCGATATTGCCATTGCCCATTGGATACTCAAAACACGGCAGTGTGCAGTTGGATCCGGCTTCACTCTGTCCATAGCCTGAAGAGAAGATAGCTTTACAATTATGCTCTTTCAAGAATTTCTGCGCACGGCGGATCTGTCCGTTATTGAAGGCTTCGCATCCGGCACCTGCCACCAGCAAATGAGACATGTCATAATCTTCAGGAATACGGCTGCTGTGCATGAGGATTTCTATAAACATAGGGATCAGCGGCCAGCAATTCGGCCGATAACGCATCATTTCCAGATCGAGATCAAAAACATCACAGAAAGGATCCAGAATCAGCTTTTTATTTGATGACAGCGGCGACAAAATCATAGAAACAACAACGGCCACCAGACATGGAGGCAGGCTTGTCAAAAGCCAGGAAGGGCGGAAATCACCGGACGAACCATAAAAAGACATCTGATGAACAATTCCGATCATGGAATGTGCAGAGTGGATGACCTGCTTGGAAGGACCGGTCGAACCGCTGGTATAGGCACGAAACAGCGGACGATCAACATCCATCGGAACCACCATTTCTTCAGCACACGCTTCTCCCGCAGCAATAAAATCATCCCATAAAAGACACTCTGTACCTTCAGCAGAATCCTCATGATACTGGCTGCTGATATAACTTATTATATGCTCCGGCATCTGGGTCCGGTCTGCCAGCCGATACGGAGACAAGAGAACAATCCGTTCTACACCTGCCTTTATATAAGCATCTTTTTCCACTTTAGACAGGAAATCATGGGCAATGATCACCCTGGCACCTGATTTCTGTACAGCTTCCACATTCTCAGCCAGGGTATTATCACGACATAATAAAGAAGCACCAATCTCTTCGGCTGCCAGCAGCAGAAAAACAAACTCTGGAACCGATCTTAAAAATACCGGTATCTGATCTCCACACCGGAACCCGATAGCGGTCAATGCTTTTGCCGTCAACTTCACCTGCTCAAAAACAGTTCCCCAGATAATATCCGTTCCGTAATAATGTATCGCAACTGTATCCATTCCCGGGCAATTCATCTTTAAATAGTCCTGTACTGTACATTCAGGGATGCGAAGCTGCTGTACAGCTTCCGGATAAAACTTCATCCATGGCCGGTCAATACTTGGTCTGCCAGTTAAAACAGCGTTTGTACTCATACTTTTTCTCCTTTTTTATTCTGTGTTATTCGGACAACTTGCAGTCTATCACGACTGAAAGCATATGGCACGAGAGTTAAAAGGATAAAAAGTGACAAAAATGAATCACAAATTTCCGGAATCCGACTTTGACAGAAGCCAGACCGCCTGCAAAGCATGATCCATCGTATCCCGGATGGTCGATCTGTCTTCAATCACCACATCATGCTGATAATTCCAGATTTCGCTGTAAAATTTCCGAAACATTTCCTTAATGGTGGGCGCATTGAGAATAAGATTATTGTTCTGAGGGTTTTCTGAATCAAGACGCATATAACTGATACTGTCCGACAGGAACAGGCATGGCTTGGCACTGTACCGAAAATCTGTAACAAATCTTCCATGCACCATTTTTACAGCCAGATTATTTTTTGTATCCAGCAACGATGACATATATTGAATATATCTCAAGCGCTGATCTGTTGTAAGCGTCACTTTATGACTATAAAAATCCATTTCCCCGGATACAGAAAATGCTGTGAAGGCCGATTCATAAATCATGATCTTTATTCCCGACTCTTCCAGAACTGTTTGGATCAAACTATGTACCCGTCGAAGCGACTCCTTATCAACTGACCATTTACCGGACAGACAGACCTGTTCCAGCACCTCCTCAAACAGATCATCCGGAAGGAAATGCTCCGTCATACGTCCTATGAGCCATCTCAGATCCGGCGAAAGCATAGACTGAATATAATCATATTTCAGCAGCATCTCATCCATGGTCGTTTTTCTGAACAGAAGCATTTCCCTGTGGCAAAGCGCACTGGCCCTCTCATACATAATCTCCCTGAATTCTTCTTCCTCACTGATCGTCACAGATAAGCAGCGGTTGGAACCTATGAGCATTCCTGAAATACAGTAGGAATCCTTTACCGCAAAAATCAGCTTTCCATATGCCTGTGGACATTCATAAATGTTGAAATCTATATTCGTATTATCTGAAAGCATATTGATCAGGAAAATTGAATCATAAATATAATCCCTCCTGCCAATCTCCAGATTCAGCATCAGAGAATAATGAACTTCCGACAATTCACGATTCAGCGGCATATGCTGATTGCTCATCTGTGTCACAAGAAACCTGTATTCCCGTTCCATGGACAAAATATCCATCGCCGCCACAACATTCAGAGAATTGATATTCCTCAGTGCAGGATGATGCATTTTGGCTGCGAATTGTGGGAGAGTAAGAGATGCAAAGTGCAGGGTTTTTGGTGCGATATCGGTACCAATAGATTTGGTCAATCCTTTTACATAATTATATTCCGCTTCCAGATGGTCATAGATTGCCCGTTCCAGATCCTCCACATCAAAAACCTGATAATCCTGACACAATTTTTCTCTGGCAGTATCCGATAATGCATCAACAATACATCGGCTGATCCCGCGAAGAACTTTCTCCGAACTTTTCTCTGCAGGAAGTACCTTTCCGCTGACCCATTTGCTGATATAGGACACATCATACTGAAGTTCCATTGCAAGTGTATAATTTTTAAGATCAGCCGCAAGCATCAGCCGTTCAAGCAAATAGCTGAATCTGTTTTTTTCTTCCATGAATTATTCCTCGTAAACTGTATTTTGTTGGCAGTCATTGACCGTGTTTTATATACAGTTTATCATAGCCTGTTTTAATTCACAATAATCTTTACAACAACAGGGAGCTGATCCAAGAAATTGAATCAGCTCCTGCCAATTGGCATTAATAAAACCGGCGGGACAGAGAACCGTCCCCCTGTCCCTAACAAAATTTGACAAAACTGCTGTGCTTATACTATAATCTCACCATATTTCATTTTAAATTCACTGCATGGAGAACACCTATGACTCATCCGAATTACTTTAAAGAATTCATCAGATATACCTTCCTGAATATACTCGGTATGCTGGCGCTGTCCTTCTATATACTGGCAGACACCTTTTTTATTGCCCGGGGCATTGGCATCAACGGCCTGACTGCCCTGAATCTGGCTATTCCTGTTTACAGCCTGATCAACGGCTGTGGTCTGATGCTTGGAATGGGCGGTGCCATCAAATATGCCATTTATAAAAGCAGAAATAATACTTACAGACAGAATGCGGTATTCACCAATGCAATCTATATGGCCGCCATCCCTGTGCTGATTTTTGTTCTGTGCGGAATATTCTTTCCCGGTGCCATTGCCCGTCTTCTTGGTGCAGACGCGGCCACCTTGGCCATGACCCGCACCTACCTGAGAGTGATTCTTCTGTTCTCACCGGCATTCATCCTGAGCAACATTCTGAATGCCTTTGTGCGCAACGACGGGGACCCGAAACTGGCCATGATAGCCACTACTACCGGCTGCCTGTCCAATGTCCTCTTCGACTTTATTTTTATCTTTCCCCTGCAGATGGGTATACTGGGTGCGGTTCTGGCAACGGGCTTCGCTCCTGTCATCAATATGATCATTCTGTCCGCCCATTTCAGAAAAGGGAAAAATCAATTTCATCTGATATCCTTAAAACCGGATCTGAAGCTGGCAGCTTCAACAGCCATGCTTGGTTTTCCATCTCTGATTACAGAGCTATCCTCCGGTATTGTTATTATTGTATTTAATTTCGTTATCCTGAATCTGCAGGGCAATACAGGCGTGGCAGCCTATGGCGTCATTGCCAATCTGTCCCTGGTGGTCAGCGCCATTTTCACAGGCATAGCCCAGGGCATGCAGCCGCTGACCAGCCGTACCCATGGGTGCGGTGATTATACAGGTGTGCAGAAAGTACGTCATTATGCACTCACACTTATGCTTCTTCTGTCTGCCATCGTCTATCTGTTTGTTTTTATATTTGCAGATCCGATTACAGCAGCATTCAACAGCGAACACAGCCGCCAGCTTCAGCAGATTGCCACTGTCGGCCTGAAATTATATTTTGTGTCCACCCCATTTATGGGTTATAATATTATTATGGCAGTTTTTCTGGCATCTACGGAAAGACCTGTTCCCGCACAGATCATCTCGCTTTTAAGAGGACTGATCCTTATTATTCCAATGACACTTCTTCTGTCCTCCTTCCTGGGAATGACCGGTGTGTGGCTGTCCTGTCCGGCAGCGGAATGTCTCGTAAGCCTGATTGCCATGATCATACTGCTGACCAAGGCGCCCCACAGAAAGGATGAACAAATCAATACCATTTCATAGGAGGGAATATACACATGAACGAAGTCAAAGCGCCAAAGAAAAACTGGTTCTATTATTACACCATTGTCCTGCTGGTCATCTTTCTCTTTAATGTACTGGCCATGCCTCTGCTGAACCGCCGGAGTGTCCAGGAAGTTGATTACGGTACATTTATTACCATGACCAACAATAAAGAAATCGGTCAGGTTCAGATTCAGGACAATCAGATCCTTTTTACAAACAAAGATAACTCACAGATTTACAAAACCGGCATCATGGACGATCCAGCCCGCACAGAGCGTCTCTATGCCTCCGGTGCAGAATTCTCCAGCGAGATTATTGAGGAAATGTCTCCCCTTCTGAGCATCTTCCTGTCATGGGTACTCCCTCTGCTGATATTCATTGTCATCGGACAATATATATCCAAAAAGATGATTTCCAAAATGGGCGGCGGCAAGGATTCTATGATGTTCGGCATGGGCAAGAGCAATGCCAAGATTTACGTTAAATCCTCTGAAGGCATCAAGTTCTCCGATGTGGCCGGTGAAGACGAAGCCAAGGAAAATCTGACAGAAATCGTGGATTATCTCCATAATCCGGGCAAATATAAAGACATCGGTGCCTCCATGCCAAAGGGCATCCTGCTCGTAGGACCTCCCGGAACCGGTAAAACCATGCTGGCCAAGGCTGTCGCAGGTGAAGCCAATGTCCCATTCTTCTCCATGTCCGGTTCTGAATTCGTGGAAATGTTCGTCGGCATGGGTGCTTCCAAAGTCCGCGACCTGTTTAAACAGGCCAAAGAGAAAGCACCTTGTATCGTCTTCATCGACGAAATCGATGCCATCGGCAAAAAACGTGATGGTCAGATTGGCGGCAACGACGAACGGGAACAGACTCTGAATCAGCTGCTGACAGAAATGGACGGTTTTGAAGGCAACACCGGTGTAATCATTCTGGCTGCCACCAACCGTCCGGAATCTCTGGACCCTGCTCTGACACGTCCGGGACGTTTTGACCGACGGGTTCCTGTTGAACTTCCAGATCTGAAGGGCCGTGAAGAAATCCTGAAGGTTCATGCCAAAAAGATCCGTATCGGCGACAATGTGGACTTCAACAAGATAGCCCGCATGGCTTCCGGTGCCTCCGGTGCTGAACTGGCCAACATCGTCAACGAAGCGGCTCTCCGTGCAGTCCGTGACGGACGAAAATTCGCCACCCAGTCCGACCTGGAAGAAAGTATTGAAGTTGTTATTGCCGGCTACCAGAAGAAAAATGCCATTTTAACCAGCAAAGAAAAACTTATCGTTTCTTACCATGAAATCGGTCACGCCCTTGTAGCTGCTAAACAGACCAACTCCGCACCGGTTCAGAAGATTACCATTATTCCACGAACCTCCGGTGCCCTGGGTTATACCATGCAGGTGGACGAAGGCAACCATTACCTCATGACCAAGGAAGAAATTGAAAATAAAATTGCCACCTTCACCGGCGGCCGTGCTGCTGAGGAAATCATCTTCGGTTCCGTCACCACCGGCGCCTCCAACGATATCGAGCAGGCTACCCGCCTGGCCCGTGCCATGATTACCCGCTACGGTATGAGTGAGGACTTCGATATGGTAGCGCTGGAGACAGTCACCAATCAGTATCTGGGCGGCGACGCTTCTCTGGCCTGCTCCGCAGAGACCCAGACAGAGATTGACCGTCAGGTGGTGGCACTGGTCAAAAAACAGCACAAAAAAGCCATCCGGATTCTTCTGGAAAACAGATCCAAGCTGGATGAACTGGCGCAGTTCCTCTATGAAAAAGAAACCATTACAGGAGAAGAATTCATGGAAATCCTCAATGCATAGGGGATGCAAAAACTCCAGAAACATGCTCATCGCAAATCGTTTCTGGAGTTTTTGCTACGTACCCAGTAAACTCTGATCAAACGCAAACAATGCTTCGTTGATCTCATAAATATTATAATTGCCTTTTCTAATGAAATATTCGATAATAACATCGAATTTACTGCTGTGGGACAAAGCGAACCCCGCCTTCATCAGCATGTCCTTCGTCTCCTCAAGATCCAGTTCCAGCGCAATGGCGAAGGCCAGCACCGTGGTCTTCTTCGGCTTATAATGAATATCACTTCGGATCTTGGAAAATAGTTTCCTGTCTATATTGGCCTTTTTATAGCATTGGGCGTCCGTCATGCCCTTCTCATCGATTTTTCTCAGCAGCATCTGTGAAAAGCTTTCATCCAGCTGCCGGATGATATCATCCAGATCTCTGCTCCTGACAGGCTTCGCAGTATCAAGCTTCCTTGGCGGCTTCTGCACACTTCTTTCCGCTGCAAAGGGCCGCGCTTGATATTCTGCCGCCTCTTCGCGAATCATTGCCGTCTGTAACCGCCTGCTGATATCGTCACTATGCGTCCCCGCATAATATTCATCAATATATTCTTCGATATCCTTCATCAGCTTTTTGCTGATCTGGAAACCGGCTCTGTCAAAGACCACAATGATCACATTCATATCATGATACAGAATAAAGTCACTGATCACTTCCACGGCCACCTGCAGCGCCTCCTCCTTCGGATATCCATATATGCCTGAAGAAATCAACGGAAAGGCCACCGATTCACATTCGTACTGCTCTGCCAGCTTCAATGATTCCCGGTAACAGGATGTGAGCAATTCCCGCTCTCCACAATGCCCGCCTCTCCAGATGGGGCCCACCGTATGAATTACATAACGGCATGGCAGACGGTAAGCACCCGTAATCTTCGCCTGTCCTGTCCGGCAGCCGCCAAGCTTCCTGCATTCATCCAGAAGCTCCGGCCCTGCCGCCCGGTGGATAGCACCGTCCACACCCCCGCCGCCAAGCAGGGACGAATTCGCTGCATTGACGATTGCATCACATGTCACCTTCGTAATATCATTCCTGATTATCTGTAATGGCATCCTATCACCCTTCCTATCTGCCTCTTACAGATAGTGTACATCGATGAAAAAGATTTGTCTACGCTATATTATCCGACATGCTTCCTCTCATTGTAATCCTGATCCGCTTTTGCACGCCAGGACGCACTCAGCGGTTTCGAACTCCGAACCTGACTGACTGCCTCCGAAACAGCTTCATAAACATTTCGCGTCCCTATACTGTCCGCATGATAATTCACAGCATGCTGCTCATCGATGCCAAAGCCTGCTGCCGTCTCTGCGGCATCAATATTGGCTGCCATAAAAATAAACTCCCAGCCGTACTTCTTCTTCTGACGTTCAATCATATGCTTCACCATCATATGATTATAATAGTGGCTGGCATTCTCCATGCCATCTGTCGTAATAACAAATATCGTATAGGCCGGCACATCCTCCGGACGTGCATATTTATGAATATTCCCTATATGGTGAACGGCACCGCCGATGGCGTCCATCAATGCCGTACAGCCCCTGACTGTATAATCCTTTTCTGTCATGACACCAATCTCTGACAGCTTCACTCTGTCATGAAGTACCTCACTGAAATTGTCAAATAAAATAGTGGAAACATAAGCCTCTCCCTCCTGCCGCTTCTGTCTGTCAATCATGGCATTGAATCCACCGATGGTATCCCCCTCCAGGCCCCTCATGGAGCCGCTTCTGTCAAGAATAAATACAAGTTCGGTTAAATTGTTCTTCATATCCGAAACCTCCTCAAAAAATATGGCTGTATTTTTGTTTACAGCCACATTTTACAGGATATTATATTTTGTATGGTCGCATTAAAAGCGACATTATCCTTCCTCCACACATTGTTTCAGCAGCTTCACAGCTTCTTCCGGCGGATAATCCCGGATAATCCGACTCACTTTATCATAACCCAGCACCGGCGTATCGGATGCAGCAAATGCACTGGACACTTCCAGATGTTTCCGGCACGCTTCCTCATTGATCCGCAGCGGCACGATACATTTCTCTCTGAACAGACGGACCGCCTCTGTCATAAGTGACAGACTTTCCAGCCTCATAACAACACCTCTTTTTGCTACTCTTCAAATTCCGGCAGAAGATGCGGAAATATGCCGATGCTCCGCTTCAGAATTCCCTGCATATAGGCAATGGCAATGCCATAGTTGGTCATCGGCACCTGCTGATCTGCGGCGCATTTCATTCTGTATCTTACTTCCCGCTCATTGAGCATACAGCCGCCGCAATGGATAATCAGCGCATATTTTGACAGATCATCCGGGAATTCTCTGCCTGAACACAATTCGATATTCAGCTTCTTTCCCGTATAATTTTTCAGCCAGCGCGGAATCTTTACACTGCCGATATCATCGCATTGCCGGTGATGGGTACAGCCTTCGGCGATAAGTATCGTATCCCCATCCTGCAGCTTTTCCACGGCAGCCACACCCCTGACAGCCATATCCAGAAGTCCCTTGTGACGGGCCATCAAAATAGAAAATGAGGTCAGCGGTATTTCCGGCGGCACATCAGCAGATACCTTTGCAAATACCTGACTGTCCGTGATGACCAGCGCAGGTGATTCCCTGAATTTGTCCAGTGTCTCCCGCAGTTCGTATTCTTTAACACAGACAGCGGCAGCCTCCGCCTCCAGAATATCCCGGATCACCTGCTGCTGCGGCAGGATCAGACGTCCCTTCGGTGCAGCCTTATCAATTGGAATAACCAGCACGACCAGATCGCCCGGACGGATCAGATCGCCCACCAGCATCAGCTTGTTCTCCTCTGTCTTTCCAAGACGGGCAATCTTCTCCTTCAATTCCTCTATATGTATCTTTTCCGTGGCACTGACATAAATTTCACTGGCAGCTTCCGCCGGAATCTCCGACAGCAGATCACATTTATTCCATGCGATCAGATAAGGAATCTCCTTTTGCCGGAACAGCTCGATCAATTCCCTGTCGCATTCCTTCAGACCTTCCGTGCTGTCTGCCACCAGCACTGCCACATCCGCGCGGTTCAGCACCTGCCTTGTCTTCCTCACTCTCAGTTCACCAAGGGCACCCTCATCATCAAAACCGGGCGTATCAATGATCACGACCGGTCCAACAGGCAGCAGCTCCATAGCCTTGCTCACCGGGTCCGTCGTTGTTCCCCTCGTCTGAGAGACCACCGCCAGCTCCTGTCCCGTCACAGCATTGACCAGGCTGGATTTGCCTGCATTTCTCCGACCAAAAAAACCAATATGCACCCGCTCACCCGACGGTGTATCATTCAGTCCCATCTTACTCCTCCTTGTTGAATGCTATTACAAAAGTTCAGCAAAACCCGACATCTTTTTTATTTTTTTCAGGAAAATCCTTCCGGAGAATGCGATATGAGGCAATTCATAGAACCGGCAGTCTTTCGGACAGACCGGCTTATACAGCGGATCTGCCACAATGACTTTCGCGTTCTTCAGTTTTTCCTCTATTTCTTCCTCGCCGCAGACCGCTTCATCCTTCGGTGCCAGCAGTCCTTCCCACTCTTCCAGAGGACAGAGCACCCGCACGGATCGGCCGTACTGATTCTCAATAGCTGCAGCCAGAGATCCCATGGTCACCGGCTCACCGATCAGCGTGATATCCGCCACATCCGGTTCTTTCATCGAACTGCACGCAGATATCCCTGTACCTGTGGCTGCTTCTCCGTATCCGCTGACCGAAGTACGTGCTGTCAGACAGGCAATCTCACATTCTCCGCTTTCCACAGACCGCTCCATGGCCGCAGACAGCTTTTCTGCAAAAGCTCCCACCGGAGCCCCCACCACATACGGGGTGCCGAATTTTTCCTGAAGTACCCTGGCCGCCCTGAGCCCCACGGATGAAACCACCAGATTCACCGCTGCCTCACCGGCCCTCGAAATTGTTTCCAGTCCATCTCCCATGGCCCAGGTGGAAATGACCTGCCATCCCATTGCTTCCAGAGACTTTTTTATGGTCTCCCCATGGGAGAGCGGTCCAAAATCCAGAGGGGTCATTCCCAGAATATTTACATTCCGTGGATTCCTGCAGAAACCAGCCGTGCTGCCACAAATGCCCGGCCCGTCAGAATCTTCTGTTCCCCCGGAACCGCCTGCCCCCGCATTGGCCGCCGGGTCTGTGAACCGCTCCGCTATGGCCGCCAGAGCCATCCCCGCACCGTACACATAATCATGCATACCATTGGTCGACACGGCAAAAGCCGGTATCCCCGTTTCCTCTTCCAGAATCGCCGCCAGAGCCGGAAAATCCGTTCCATTTAAATAAGGAATAGGTGAACTGGCCAGAGCAATGAATTCCGGTTTCAGTTCACGTGCGGCTTTTGCCGTATCATGAACAAATTTGTCATCATTTCCCATGATAGCGTCAATTTCCGACAATCCGGAGATAAAGATCAGGCTGTCCTGATCATACCACCGGATCTCGTCATGAGTATTATAAGTAGAATTGCAGCCGGAAGGATCATGCATGACCGTCATGCCTCCCAGTTCATACAAAGCAGAGCATACACCGGATACATCCGCCGTATAGATCGGTATAATACGATAGGCTTGTCTCATATGCAGCTTTCGCACCCCCATCCCTTCCGGATAACCAGGTCCTCCGCATCTTTTTCCTCATGAACCGCATCCACCATCAGCCCGGCCAGCCGGCGGATGCCGTCAAATCCATATAGACCGCCGCCCTGTACCACATTCACAAAATGTCTGCTGCCCGTAAACCATGCCGCTTTCTGACCGATGGCCAGCACCTCCCGTTCACCATGCCTTGGCAAAACACGCATTTTCACCTGGATCGTCGCTGACAGCACAAGCTCCGGCGCATGGACTTTCAGCCATTCAAAATCATCTTTTTCCTCCGGACTGATGCCGTCCAGATAAACGGTCGTCACAGAGAATCCATGGGATATCAGCAGTCTTGCCAGCCCCAGAGGCCTCGGATGAAAAGTACCGTCGATGGCAACCGGCATATCTCCTATTTCAGACAAAGCATCGGCCAAAGCCGCCTCGCAGGACGCAATTTCCGCATCGACATCTAAAGGCTGTGTGACACCGCCGCCGCAGACCGCTTCCCTGTCCGCAGACAGCCCCCTCAGAGTTTCCATCAATGTATCCATCTGCTTCATGATTTCCTCATACCCAAAGCATGCCGGAAGATACAGATGCTTCCGGCCAAGACGTCCTGCCTGTTCCTCCGCACCATATCTGCCGGAAGGATAACAGGAGATAAAAAGCCTGCTCTCCGCCAGATTCAGGTATTCCTTCCATGTGCTGCATTTCGGAAGCTCCCGAAGCACATAACCGTTTATCTCCAGAATCCTCGCCAGATCGGAAGTTTCATCCAGCGCAAAATCACTTCCCAGAAGGCTTACAGCCTTGTTATTGATCTTTTCTTCCGGCACACACGGCAGCGGATCATACATGGCCTTACGCAGCTTCTGATCCGGTGTCAGACCATTTTTCTGCATAATAGGATCCATGTAACAGCGGACAAAAACGATATCCGGAAATCTCGACGCCAGCTCTGTGTACACTCTTTCCAGGTCACAGCCGAGAAAATGATGCAGACAAACTGTAAAAAGCAGCACCGCCTTCGGTCTCTCATCCAGTTTCTCTATCACATCTGCTACACCGTCGATGGTCACATCCTCCAGATTGCCGTTCAGCAGATTCTCTTCTTCCACAATAACAAATGAAAAACGATCGGCTTCATTCATCTCTGCGGCCGTCAATACCACTCCACGCATGCAGTTGCCGGCACAGACATAGATCTGCCTGGCTCCCGGTACCCTCATACCTGTATGAACAATATTCCAGGTACCATGAGCGGGAGAATTAAATTCCAGCTCCGACGCAAAAGGCGCCGGCCACGCTGCATCCTTTATGGCGACCACAGCTCCCGCCGGATCGATGGTCTCTCCTGCACGTTTTAACATTTTTCTCCTCCCCGGCATACCGCCAGCATACGGCGGGCCAGTTCTCTGTACGCCTCCGCCATTTCACCATCCGGAAATGCTTCCAGAAGTATCTGCTGTTTTTCCTCCGCCAGTGTCACCTGCTCGCTGTGGGATAAGCTTCCGATAATTTTTGTATGAAAATCTCCTGCCAGTTCCTCAACCTTCTCATCTTCCCGCTTCACATTCCGCCGGTTGAGAATCAGACCTCCCAGAGACGCATATCCCCGGTTCTTAAAATTTTCCACGGCCATGGCAATATTGGCCGCCGCATGAATCGCCATATTTTCACCGGATGTAATAATGAACACCTGATCCGCATAGCCTTTTCTCATGGGCATGGAAAAACCGCCGCAGACCACATCGCCCAGTACATCATACAGCACCACATCCGGCTGATAAACCTCATAAGCGCCCTTTTCCTTCAGCTTCTCCAGCGCCGTGATAATACCCCGACCGGCACAGCCAAGCCCCGGCGTTGGTCCTCCGGCTTCCACACAGATGACACCGCCATATCCGATCCGCACCATATCCGTCAGCTCAAAAGCATTTTTCTTCTTATTCACCAGCTCAAGCACCGTCGGAACGGGCTCCCCATGACGCAGCTGCAAAGTGGAATCCGCCTTCGGATCACAGCCGATCTGCATAACCTTCAGACCCTGCTCCGCCAGAGCAGCCGCCACATTGGACACCGTTGTGGACTTTCCGATACCACCCTTTCCATAAACTGCAATTTTAATCATAAATTTCCTCTTCCTATTCACTTTTTGTAATGACATTGGAATAAGCCGTCTTAGCTGACACGCCCTTCAGGCGGCCTATTTTCCCCGAAAGGGCACTGATCACATCCTGAGGCGCATCAATGGCAATACTGATGATACTGATACCCTTTGCGCGATAAGGAATTCCCATCCTTCCAATAATATACTGTGCTGCTTTGTGAAGCAGACGGTTCAATTCGTCAATCGCATCATCTTCTTCCACAATAATGGCAATAACTGCAACTCTTGTATCCATAGACCATCTCCTCATTTCATCAGCAGATACGCGGCAGAAGCTCACCACCCGGCTGAGGCAGAAGTGCCTGCGTACCGATTTCAGTTGTCATGACCACCCGACCCGGCTGATCTTCGGTCACTTCACCGATGATGGCTGCATTTTCCGAATAAGGGCACTGACGCAGAACCTTCACGATTTTCTCCGCTTCAGACTTTGGAGCCATGATCACCAGTCTGCCCTCGCAGGCCAGATAAAGCGGCTCCAGACCAAGCATGCCGCAGACGCCCCTGACCTCCGGAGCTACCGGAACTGCCGCCGCATCCAGACGGATGCCCACCTTGCTCTGACCGGCAATCTCATAGAGCACCGTACCGACACCGCCCCTTGTGGCGTCACGGATCACATGAACATCCTTTGTCGTATTGAGCACCGCTTCAACCGTTCCCCACAGAGGCGCACAGTCGCTGGTCACATCCGCTTCAATGCCAAAATCCTCTCTTGCCAGCAGTATCGTACAGCCATGCCGTCCAATATCGCCGGTCACAATAATGGCATCGCCCGGCTTCGCAAAATCACCGGAGGTACGGACTCCCTCTTCAATCTGCCCTACACCGGTGGTGGTGATGAAAACACCGTCCACCTGTCCCTTTCCGGCCACCTTCGTATCACCGGATACAATGCGGACACCTGCTTCCTTGGCTGTCTTTTCCATGGCTGCCGCGATCTCTTCCAGCTTCTCCATAGGAAAACCTTCCTCAATGACAAATGCGCAGGAAAGATACAGCGGCTTTGCGCCCATACAGGCCAGATCATTCACTGTACCGCAGATGGACAGTTTTCCGATATTCCCCCCCGGGAAAAAGGCCGGTGAAACAATGAAGCCGTCTGTCGACATGGCAATTCTCCCCGTTGGGGCCGGAAGAACAGCCGCATCATCCGCTGTCAGATCCGGATTGGCAAAATGTGTCTTAAATACCTCATCAATCAGCTCTGATGTCTGCTTTCCTCCTGCACCATGAGCCATCGTAACCGTTTTATTCATGATCCATCATTCCTCGTCTTTCTAATCATTCTAATTATGAATACTGATAAAATGCTGAACAGGCTCCTTCGTTGGAAACCATACAGGCACCGATCGGATGCTGCGGTGTGCATCCCTTTCCGAATACTTTACAATCCGACGGCTTACATTTTCCCTGAAGCACATCACCGCAGCGGCAGGCCGGATTGCTCCTGCCTTCTATCTTCGGCATGTTGAATTTCTTTCTGGCATCAAATGCCTGCCATTCCTCTCTCAGCACCAGACCGGATCCGGGAATCGTACCCAGACCGCGCCACTCCGAATCACAGGCTTCCATCAGTTCATCCACCAGCCTCTGTGCCTCCCGGCTGCCTTCTCTGGTGACAACCCTCGGATAACAGTTAACGAAGAACGGTTTTCCTTCCTGATATTTGACCAGCGATACAGCCAGCGCTGTCAAAAGCTCCCTGGCCGTAAAGCCCGCCACAACGCCGCTGACACCTTCCTGAACCAGAGATTCACAGAGCTCCGTTCCCGTAATGGCATTCACATGACCCGGATACAGAAACACATCCGCACTTCCCTTCAGTGCCTCATAGGCCCTTGGCATGGTCTTATTGGCCACCAGCATGGAATAATTGTTCAGACCATCTTCGCGAGCCTTTTTCACCGACAGACATCCCGCCGGCGTAGTAGTCTCAAATCCTACCGACAAAAATACGACCTGTTCTTCCGGATGCTCCTTCGCATACTGCTCAGCATCAACAGGAGAATAAACGATATGTACCTTCGCACCCTTTTCCCTGGCTCCCGCCAGACTCATCTGCGTTCCAGGCACCCGCACCAGATCCCCAAATGTGCAGATAGTCGCACCACATTCCAGCGCCAGATAAATTGCTTCATCAATAAATCCCACCGGTGTTACACAGACCGGGCACCCTGGCCCGGAGATCAGTTCCACCTGCTCCGGCAAAAGCTTTCTGATTCCCAGACGGAAAATCTCATGGGTATGGGTACCACAGACTTCCATGATCCGCAGGGCAGGTCCATCATAAGACTCTATAATCTCCTTCGCCGTCCTCTTCCTCTCTTCACTCATCAGAATAAATCCTCCATCAGCTGATCCGTCTCATTCTCATCCTCATCTGTAATCTTCGCAATAGCCACACCGGCATGAACCATCACATAGTCACCCGGTTCCAGATCCTCTATCAACTGGGAAGCAATCTCCCTCTTTGCGCCCCCTGCATCCACAATCGCAACACCATCACCAATCTTCACGACCTTAGCCGATAAACCAACACACATCTTCTATAACTTCCTTTCCCTATTCATTCTTTTTATTTATTGTATTCATACCGTAAACTGCCTGACCCAGTGCGATCCCTCCGTCATTTGGCGGAATCATACGGTGCCGCAGCACCTGAAATCCTTTATCTGATAATAATTCATCTGTAAGCCGCAGCAGCAGCCGGTTCTGAAATACGCCGCCGCTTAAAGCCACCTTATTACATCCCGTTTCCATCCGGAGCCGGATACATGTCTCTGCAATCTGTTCTGCAAGCATATGATGGAAATAGTATGCCAGCTTTCCTTCATCTTCTCCCGACAGCCTTGCCTCCACAATGGCTTCCACCAGCGCTCCCGTATTAAGAATCTTCCGGCACTCCCGATCCTCCGTCAAAAGTGGAAAGGCTTTCTCAGCTAATGCCGCCGGTCCTCCGACTGCCTTTTCCCAGGCTTCCGCCGCAAATTCCAGCGATGTGGATGCCTCACCTTCAAAGGTAGATGCCCGCCGGATACCCAGAATAGCGCTGACACCATCAAATAAACGCCCTGCACTGGTGGACTGAACAGCATTGATCTTCCTGTCTGCCATGGCAAACTGCACCTTACATTCCGCTTCACTGCACAAACCAAGCTGCAGAATCATATCACGGGCCTTTTCCCTGTCCCTGATCCTGCCATATATCAGCGACACAGCAATGCGCCAGCCTTCTCTGGCAGAGATATCGCCGCCGATCTGCAGAAACGGTTCGATGCTTCCCAAACGGGTGAAATCATGATAATCTGCCAGCAGTATTTCCCCGCCCCACACAGTACCATCGGTGCCATAGCCTGTTCCGTCAAAAGACACGCCGATCACCAGACCGGAACAATCATTTTCGGCCATACATGCCAGGATATGGGCATAATGATGCTGAACCTTGATCACGGGAGGTCCCAGTTCTTCAGCTATCAATGTGGAATTATACCTTGGATGAAGATCACAGACCACCACGGACGGCTGTACCTCCAGCAGCGTTTCCAGCCTGCCAATTGTCTCCCGCAGGGCTTTCACCGTCCGCAGATCCTCCAGATCCCCCACATACGGAGACGGATAAAAACGCCCGTCCACACCGATACAGAATGTATTCTTCAATTCACCGCCCACAGCCAGTACCTGACCCCTCCACGGATTTGACACCATAAACGGCAGGGGCGCATAGCCTCTGGAACGGCGGATCATATACGGCTCTCCTTTATAATCATCCATGACCGAATCATCGGCCCGGATACGTATCTTCCGGTTGTGGGAAAGCATACAGTCACACAGATGGGACAGCTCCGCCACCGCGTCATCGTCATCCCGGCAGATAGGCGCTCCGGAGGTATTGCCGCTGGTCATAACAAGGCAATCTGGCATTTCAATTCCATCATCATAATCAAAAAGGAGCAGCTGAACCGGAGCATAGGGCAGCATAACGCCGATCTTCGGATTACCCGGAGCCGCCGACGGGCAGATACTTCCTCCCTCCAGCCGTTCCAAAAGAAGGATGGGCTTCTGATGGCCATTCATCACTTCCTCCTGCTCCTCTGTTACAAGACATTCCTTCTTCACGGCTTCCATATTACGGGCCATAATGGCAAATGGCTTCACCGGCCGCTTTTTCAGCTGCCTCAGCCTGCTGACTGCCTCCTCATTGGTGGCATCGCAGCAGAGATGAAAACCACCGATACCCTTGATGGCCACGATACCACCTTCCCGAATGACCTTTCGGGTATACGTAATCGCTTCACGCCCCCGCTCTTCTCTGCCGATCAGATACACTTCAGGGCCACAGTCATTGCAGCAGACCGGCTGTGCGTCAAAACGTCGGGTTTCCGGATCGTAATACTCCTCCGAACAGGACGGACACATGGGAAATTCTTTCATACTGGTCCGCTCCCTGTCATAAGGCAGCGAATCCAGAATCGTGAGTCTCGGTCCGCAGCAGGTACAATTGATAAACGGATGCAGATAGCGCCTGTTAGCCGGATCATACATTTCCTCTTTGCACTCATCACAAATGGCGATATCCGGCGAAACGAATATCTCGCCCTTCGTCTTCTCGCTCTCTATGATATCAAAATCTCCAAACACAGGCCCATCCTCCACCGGTTCCACATTGATCTTCAGAATGGCCGCCCTCTTTGGCGGATGCCTCTCCAGATCCTCCAGAAAACCGCTGACCTGTGCTTCCCTTCCCTGAACAAATATCTCCACATAAGGGCCTTTATTGCAGACGCTTCCCTTCACACCGTTCTTCGCGGCATGCCGGCTCACCGTCGGTCTGAAGCCCACACCCTGCACAATACCATAGACCCGTATTCTTCTGGTAATATCTCCCTCCATCGGCCATACCGCCTTTCATCCAATTCTTCCATTCCGTCTCCGCAGAGACATCCGGCATTCTGCTAACCCTGCTGCCGCAGCTTTCCCGACACGGCAAAATGTGTCACATTGACAAATTTACCTGCAAATTTCGGAATCATCCGCGCCATGCATCCATCAGCAAATATCACGTCCCATCCGCCATTTTCCGCCAGCTCTGTAAAATCATCCTCTTCCTTCAGGGCAAGGTCTCCTTCTTCCTTCAATTCCGTCTTCATGGCAAACCAGCTTCCCACCGTCACTTCCGCACCGCCGCGGGCGCGGATCTCATCCCGGATGGCATTGGCAATCACCTGCTGATGCACCACCAGCACCTTTTTGCCTGTGTAATCGCAGCCATCCTCCGGAATCAATTCCTTGGCCAGAGGATAACATGCCTCATACGGCGTGCCGAAGCTTTCTTCCAGATACCTGGCAGCGGCCAGCCCCGACGGTGATACCACCAGATTCTTCTCCGCAGCAGATGCCGTCTTCACCGCATCCAGCCCGTCACCCATGCCATAGCATATGATATTTCTATTACATGCATTGTTCTTCAGAGCCGCTTTTATTTTCTCCGGAAAATGCAGATCGCTCACATCCTGAGGTGTTGCGCCGAGGATCCCGATTCTTCCTGCTTCCACCGGGAGCTTCTCCACGGCAAATGCCTTAAACAGCGCCAGATATGCCTTCTCCTGCCCTGCGTCATACAGCTCCATGCCATCCGTATCCACCGTTATCACCGGAAGACCTGTTTTCTTTTCCGTCATACGCCCGAGGGCTTTGTAATCCGTACCGATGACCGCCGGAACCGGCGTACCGATGATGGCCGCAAAGGAAGCCTCCACTTTTTCCGCCGCATCGGACAGTTTTGCCACCAGACGGTCGTCCCGACCGAGAATGGCATCCATATCCCGCAGCCCCGCACTGAAAATGGCACTTTTCTTTGAAAACCATCTCGGTTCATCAAAGCCGCAGACATTTCCAACACATCCACCTGCATCGCAGATAACCAGAATACCCCCCAGCTCATACAGCACCGACACCGCACCGGACTGGTCAGGCGCAAAAGGTGTCAGGTATTTTCTTAATCCCTTCATACCCGTACCTCCTTTCCCGCCGCAAGCAGTGCCTCAAACAAATGCCTCACACCGGCATAGCCGTAAGGCTGTCTGTCCTGATTCCACACCACATTCGGACAATCCTGATGATAATAGCCCGCATCCTTGCCGATGGTCATATTCACACCGGAATGACTGCCGTCATAATACAGCATGGTCGGTTCCAGATTGGAGAATACCTTCGTCTCCGGGCTGAGGGCCGCCAGCTGTCTCAAATAAACAAAATTCTCCGCTGTGATGGTGCCGTAGATCTCAGGCACCTTAAAACCGTACCGCACCAGTGCCAGAGAAAGTTCGAAAGCATCGCCGTTCATACACTCTCCCACAGCAAAGGACGCCTCCGGACAGCTCTCTCTGAAAGCTGCCACCGCCGCAGAAGCCCTTTCCGCCGGTTCCCTGTCATCAAACTGTACACCGAGGACATTGCCGAAGGCCCGATACTGACTGCCGATCTTATCGATCTGATAAAGCCTCGTCAGCTCAATAAACGGTATTTTCAATCTGTCATGAAAATCCTCCGCCGCAAACCTGGCCTCCGGATGGAGCACCAGATTGAAATTGGCCTCCGCCATCGTCATATATTCATCATAATCCCGGCACCGGGATATCTCATGTACCGTCTTTACACCTGCCTGACGGAGCAGATCATAGAGTTCACAGTCATCCGCCAGCGGTGAAAAAAATCCCAGAAGATTCACCACATTGCCCTTCTTCTTCCTGGGCTCCAGCAAAGAATACAGTGACTGGCGCACATGAACCATCGGCGGTTTTCTCCCCTCACGGGTCAAAGCATACATATAACACGGACGGACAGGAATCCCCACCTTCTCCGTGGCCTTCCGGCAGATACGCTCCATATCCGTTCCCAGCAGCGCGTCCACACAGGTGATACAGATCATGACCACCGACGGCTTTTCCTCAAGGCTGTCACAGACCTCCGCCACCGCCTTCGGTATTTTCTTCAGATGACGCCCCGTTACAATATCCGTCTCATCCATCATCAGATAGAAAAACCGGTTGTCATACTCTCTCATGGAACTGATGAGAGAAGTGTTGCGTCCGCAGCATCCCGGCGCCACAATGAGCATCACAGAACCCGGAACCGCCAGCCCCGCGCGCTTCACGCCGAAGCCCTCTGCTCCCGGCGAGTTAAATGCCAGCGTCGCCGGCGAACTGTATATCAAATGGGCGCCTGATATGAACTGCGGCGGAATATTGTCCCTGCCCCGCTTCACCAGTTCACTCGCTGTACAATAAAAAGCCTTCTGATTCATAATTTCTCCTTCTATTCCCCGATTGTCAATCTTCTTTAGCTTCATCAGACAGCAGCAATTCAGCCAGATCAAAGAACCGCCGACTGATCGTTGAATCCGCATCCCCCTCTATGACCGTCATCCCCTGATCCTCATATCGGATGATCTCATCACTTCTCGGAATCTCTCCCACAATCGGAATTCCACTTCTGTCCGCAAATGCCTGTACCTTCTCATTCTCATTCTCCACATTCCGGTGATTCAGGACAACACCAAATACTCTGGCATAACTGCGGTCCTCAAAATTTTTTACCGCCCGGGAAATATTATCCGCCGCATACAGAGCCATCTTTTCTCCGGAGGTCACGATCAGCACCTTCTCCGCATAGCCCTCGCGAATCGGAGCCGCAAAGCCGCCGCAGACCACATCCCCCAGCACATCATACAAAACCACATCCGGCTTGTACCTCTCAAACAGCTTCAGATCTTCCAAAAGCTGGAAAGTGGCAATGATGCCCCGGCCCGCACATCCCAGTCCCGGTGTCGGACCGCCGGTCTCAATACAGAGCACACCACCAAAGCCTTCCTTCGAAATATCCTCCAGTTTTTCAGGCTCCTCATCTTCTTCTCTCATAAAATTCATCACCGGCCGCAAAGGTTCGCCGCCCAGCAGATTGATGGTAGAATCCGCCTTCGGATCACATCCGATTTGAATCACTCTCTTTCCCAGAACAGCAAAGGCAGCCGCCAGATTGGAAGTCACTGTAGACTTCCCGATACCGCCCTTGCCATAAATCGCAACCTTCAGCATCCTATCCTCCTCATATCACGAAAAAAACTCCTTCACCGACCGGGTAAAGGAGCCATAAAAATCTGTACATTGATCACAGGATGCACTGCACCATCCTATACATTCAGATATTCACAACTATTCCCGCTCGGTTCAACCTTGCCGTCAGAGTCTGTTTTTAATATTCATATATTTCAGACATTCGGATAGAAATCACTTTACCACAGCGAGTCATTCCGTCTGCCTGCTGATACTGTCATCAGCCTGTTTTTTATTATATCATACGTCAAAAAAAATGCACGCGATTTTATACAATTTTTTAAATAAATTCTCCGTTTTTTCTGCCATGTCAAAAATAAACATGCAAAAAGGTCATCTGCTGTTTCACCTCTCACAGCAAATGACCTTTATATTCTGGAATTTACGCTCTGGAAGCCACCAGCGCCACAATTCCAATCACTATCAAAATCGGGAAAGCTAAATAGATCAAGCCGCCCACAACCAAAGCGATCAAAATGATCGGAAGCAGCACAACCGTTAAAAGGAACTTCGAGATTCCCCAGGCCGCTTTAATTCCAAACACCAGCAGCTTTCCAAAAACACACAGCATACATATCGCAAATAATAATGACAACATCTTTATCTCTCCTTCCGCGGGTATTTATTCCCGCCTCATTAAAATTGAATATCTTTCTTCTCCATTTTCAGCTGAGATTTATTTCTTATACCGATTTTTTCACTGAATTCAGGATTCTTCTCCATTTTTTCTATCATCCGGGTCAGCCGGATCCTTCTTACTGCATCCACCCTGCCACCTCATTTCTGTCCGCTTACCCTTGCCGTATCTGCATGTTTCCAGTATAATAAGAAAACAGACATAAATACACATTGAATGCAATGAAATAACTGTGTGTATTTCTCTGATTTCGAGACAAAAGAGGGATATTTAATTATGGGAAAACAATCAACCAGAGAAAATAAAAATATTTACCAGTTATGCCGTGAAGAACAGGGCTTAACCCGGGAAAAAGCAAGTGAAAAAATGACCGGCGTATCTGCCTCCCGAATAGAAAAAATCGAATACGAGCTGCAGGAACCGACACCTTATGATATTGTCCAGATGGCTGACTGCTATAAAAGGCCGGATCTGTGCAATTACTACTGCTCCCACAAATGTACTATCGGGGCCCGCTATGTTCCGGAAATCGAAGTCTCCGAGCTGTCCAAAATCATTCTGGAGACCATCGCCAGCTTAAACGAGATCAATCCGCTCACCGGCCGGCTGATCCAGATTGCCCGCGACGGCAAAATAACCGATGATGAGATCAAGGATTTCGCATTTATCAGCAGGAAGCTGGATGAAGTTTCCCTCGCCATAGATTCCCTGAATCTGTGGGTCGATAAAACAGCCAGTGAAAATAATCTGAATATTGATCTGCTTAATGCCGAAAAGGAAAAGCTCAGATAACAAAAGCAATGCATTATTCGGAATGATGCATTGCTTTTGTTCCCAAAAAATATTATTCTTATCTGTTATTTCACTTGAAGTGTCTTTGCCTCAAGAAGAACTGCATCCTGAGGGACATAGGTCACGGTAATCTCATCCCCCACGTTTAATATCGCCGCAATCGGATAGTCTTTGGCACTAATCGTATAGTATGCCTCACCGCCTTCCAGCTGGAAATAGAAGATAGTATTACCGTCAATATTGGCAGAACGGATATCGGCGATCACACCGGATATCGTAAGGGTCTCCGGCTCCGGTTCCGGTTCATCAGGCACCTCCGGTTCCGGCTCGGCAATAAGCCTGTTACTGAGGAGCTGATCATAATAGTTCTCCTGACATTCTTCCAGCGTATATCCCGTGGCAACGATCTGATACTGCTGAACATTGACCATGGCATACATTTTGACCAGTCCCGCGCTGTCCTTCAAAGCCATAAAATATGTAGGCTGATCGGAGATATTCAGAAGCAGCGGGAATGTAGCCTGGTAATTATACTGCTGAACGGCACCCTGGGCCGATGACATGGCAGAATATTCTTCCGCACCGGCACAGGAATAGTATCTGGACTCCTTGGTTCTCTGGTTCACCAGAATAAATCCGATATTACCGCGGTCTCCGGTAACTGATGTGATACCCGTATACATCCAGACATCGTCATCCTGAGCAATATAATTGTATCCCTGAGTGGTTGTCGTGCAGCCCGTCTGCCCGAACCAGGAATTCCAGTAGCCATTATTGTATTTGCCGTAATAGTTGTACTGGTCAATTAACAGACTGGCAGAATAGACACGGTCAACCCATGTAGGCACATCGGCCACCTCATAATAATGACTTTCACCTGTAACCGCATTCACAAGGACTGCCCCGATCACATCGGTACCGTCAAACAGGCCGATCTTCTTATCTATAACGGATGCCACCCAGTAAGGCGTTCCCTCATCATCAATTTCAAAGTTAACATCACCATACATCAATGTCGGATAACTGAAACGCAGATGACGTTCCAGGTCCCGCAAAAGATATTCAGAAGGTGAATACCTGATTCCCTCCTCCAGACGGACGACATTAACCTCCTGTGTTCTCATGTCAATGGTCATATAAGCCGGAATACCTTTCCTGAAATTGTTCCACCATTTGAAAAAGCCGCCGTAATTCAGATAATTAACCCGGACCGGATTGCCCTGATAATTGATCTGTGCGGAAGAATCACTGACAGTAAACTGACTGACAAGATCACTCAGTTCTCCCAGCTTTCGGTTCGCCAGATTGTTGGACGAATCTTCATCCAGCATAGGAATCTGGTTCCATTTGATCTCTGACACTTCCGATGTAAAATCTCCCTCTCCCACCGTCAGAAGCTTTGAATAATCCTTCGCTCTGAACAGTGCCCAACCGGCAGCCGTACCAATGACTGTGACCACAATAACAATGACGATGATCGCGAAAGGAACCGGCAGAGTCTTGCGGACATGCCTGATATAATCTCCTGCTCCGTTACTGCGATATCCGCCCATAATAATCATGCAGACTGTAAAGACCAGACACAGCAAAATAATGAACCAGTAAAATCCGGTATTGTGAATATTCAGCGCAGGCAGCTCAATAAAGAAATAAACCGCACCAAAAATCACCGTCACCAGCAGACTGACAATCACCCTGATCACCGGCGTTCCAACAGGCTTTTTCTGTGTCGCTTCCGGTCTCGTATTCTGCCATTCCTCAAATGGCTGTCCCCCTGTTCCTCCCATCGTAAATCCCGTCGGGCCGAACCTGATTCTAAATAAATTCATATCTTTGTTATACTCCTTTCACATCAGACAAACAGTAGGCAATGCTAACTGCCCAATCATCAATTTCAGCTTTTCCTATCATTCATTATAAGCAAACATACCGCTACTGTCTATATATTTTTGCCCATGCATAATCCGCTTTCTTTTCCCGGCTGGTTGTTCATATAGTATTGATTTCTGCCATAATCAGTGGTATATTTTAGTTAATATCCTCAATAGCAATACTTTTAGAGGTAACGATCCATTAAAAAAACATATAAATTAAGGGGAGGAATATTTATGCATGCAACATTTGATGACAGCTTAGTAACAGGCAACGAATTGATCGATGGACAGCACAAGGAGTTAATTGACAAAATAAACCAGTTGGTCACCTGCTGTGAAGACGGCGGCGGAAAAATGGAATCCATCAAGATGCTGGAATATCTGGCAGAATATACAGACTTCCATTTCAAAGCAGAAGAGGAATTACAGGAAAAAGTCGGCTACCCTGGTATTGCCGAGCATAAGCAGAAACATGAAGAGTTCCGAAAAACCGTTGACGTACTTCATGAGATGCTGGAAGAACAGGAAGGTCCTACCGATGATTTTGTGGCAGCTGTCAATAAAAATGTCATTGAATGGCTTTATGGACATATCAAAGGCTTTGATTGCTCTGTAGCTACTTATATTAACCTGAATCATATTCCGGAATTAATTTAGATAATAAGGAAAAGGCAGGTTTCACCATGGTACTCCATGCTGGAAACCTGCCTTTCTGCTTCGGGCTTTCTTCCTGTGCCCGGTCTTCTTAAAGTTCTGTCTCTTTTCCGCCTGCTCCATCATCAGCTCCAGCTGCCTGGCCGGATCCATTTCCTGCTCCAGCTTCTTCTGAATCTCACCTTTCCGGTAATTCGCCAGCATCCTTTCAGCTTCATTATAATCCCGTTCAAACAAAAGCTCACTGATCTGTTTCCTGATAAGATCCTCCGGTATTCTTTCCGGAATACGTTCCGCAATCTTCTGATTGACAAAAGCTTTACTTTTCTCTTTATATTTTGGCATGTCATTCCATTCCTGAATCAGGGCCAGTTCAGGTCTCCAGAGAATCGACAGCTTCCTTTCCCATTTCATCCCGGGATTGCACTGCGGCCTGCGGAGAAAATAGAAATCAAGCTCACCCTCTGCCGATTCCACCGTAATAATCCCCCAATAATCCGGCACATGCTCATGGATATGCAGTCCATGACTTGACCCAACCACAACAATATTAAAATCATAATATTGGTCATAGTCCTCCACCTGCCTCGCCAGTCTGGCATAAGTATCTGCATCACTTTTAATCTCGATCCCATACAGGGCATCCGACGCTACCATGACCAGATCGGCCCTGGACTTTCCCATTGTTTTTTCCTCTATAATCCGGATTTTTCCGTAAGTCTCTTCCAGAAAATCAAATAACGGCTCCCGAATATCTTTATCTCGCAGCATACTTCTCTTCCTTTTTATCGCTATTTCTTTTTCTGTAACAAGCGATGATTCAAAAAGAACCGATTTTCATTTGATTCATTCACTTTTCTCCTTTCCAAATGAAGAATATAGCCTTGTTTTATACCAATTTTTTCCCCATTTCAATTCTGATCTCATGTTGCTCAGGATCTGTATTTGAATATGAATACAGGTCAAAACCAATGATCTCAAAACCGTTCTTCCGGTAAAAGGCAATGGCATTTTCATTACAATTCTGTGTTTCTAAAACCACCATGCGTGCTGCCGCTGCCTTCGCTTCTCTCAAAATAGTATCCATCAGCAAGGTTCCGATTCCACGACAGCGATCTGAATTGTCGAATATACAAATATTACTGATACGGTAACGATTATTCCATTTTTCAAGAAACCCTTCCACATAACCGAGCAACTGATTATTTTCGAATGCGCCATAGGCTATGGGATTATCAAGCCACTCGCTAAAAAATGTATCATCAAAATATTTTTCAACAGGCTTTTCAAAGGATCGATATTCCATTCGGAAGCCGGACCCGATCGGACAAATATCATAGTATCCACTGGTTTTATAGTGGGCAGTAAATCTTTTGCCCGCATAGATGTCTTTGTCCAGCATTTTGATCTCCATATATGCATTTCCAGCAGTCTGATTGTCACGTATAAACGGATATTCAATTTCCCCGCTCAACAGCATGCCATATGCTTTTACCTTGCGGAAGGTGTTTCCCATCATCTCATTCTCCCGGTAACTGCGAATCGCATCCATATCAAACTCGGCATAATACAAACCCTCCGTTATATCGTCAGCCATCAACAGGACATTATCCACACAGTTTCCGTTCTCATCCCAACAGATGGGGCTGAATGCACATGAATTGCCGGCATTTTCTCCATTAGGATTTGCCATTGCAATACCTGTCATATTTTCATAGGCTCTTGTTGACAATGCGTCAAGACGCGGCTTCATTGCGCCGCAATCGTTTGGCACCAGAATAATCTCTGCGCCTTTCAGCATCAATACCCGTGCACTTTCGGGATATTCACGATCATAACATATCATAATACCCAGTTTGATTCCGTGAAAATCACAGACATGAAATGCATCGCCGCTTTCAAGACACGCTTCATCCGCAAAATCACAGGTATGAACTTTGGAATATTTCATAAGAACAGTTCCGTCTTTATCAATTACATACGCTGAATTTTGCGGCTTCTTCTGTCCTTTTGTAATGGCGGTTACAACCACACCAAGGCGCAGCTCTTTTGCAGCTTTGCAGATCTGCAAAAGATATGGATTATTGTCTGCGAGAGCCTCTTCATTGCTCATCGGCAATTCATATCCGGTTAGAAATGCTTCGGGCAAAAGAAGTATATCTGCTCCGTTTTCTGCTGCTTCCTTCATTGTTTCCATGACGATTTCTGTACTTCGTGAAGGCTGCCTGTTGAATGATTTCTTTTGCAAAATTGCTATTTTCAATATAAGACTGTCTCTTCTTCTTTTTTTCCCTATATTAGGAAGTTCTGATAATTTTTCCATACCTTCCCCTCTTCGTTGCTGTCAGTTCAATGCCTTCCGTATTATTTGCTCAAATGATTCCTCAAATCTCTGATCATCTTCGCCGTTCCTTTTGGCCGGACCTTTCAGATGATTTTTCCTACTGCTTCGCCGGGCTTTCTTGGCCAGATGACGCTCCATCAGCATCTGATCGATATTATCATTCGTATACCACTTTCCCGACTGATGAATTGCGTATGCACCTTTCCCGAGAACCATAGCCGCAACCCCATAATCCTGAGTCACAACCACATCTCCCCTCTGGCACAAACTGACCAGTTTGAAATCTACCGCATCAGCCCCTGCTCCTACGGTGATAACTTCGCTGTATTCCGAATACAGAACATGATTTGTATCGCATAAGAGGATAACCGGAAGCTCATACTTTTTTGCTGTTTTTTCCACAATTGACACCACAGGACAGGCGTCTGCATCCACCAATATCCTCATCTCTTCTTTCCTTCCATTCATTCCGTAATATTGAACGTCCGTCTGCCACTAAAAATATTATATCAGAAATCTCTATTCCTGCATAGTTATGCAAGCACGAGAAGCACAGTCACTTGATTTATTGAAAACTTTCCAAATAGTGATAACATCACAGAAAAAAGAAAATTATAGGGTATAATAGAATCATCAAACAAACGATCACAAGGAGGAAAAAACATATGTCAGTTATCAATATTAATATAAACAATTTTCAGTCAGAGGTTATGCAGTCAGATCAGACGGTTTTATTGGATTTCTGGGCACCATGGTGCGGGCCATGCCGTATGGTCTCTCCTATTGTGGAAGAAATCGCAAATGAACGTCCGGATATTAAAGTCGGAAAAATCAATGTGGATGAGCAGCCGGAGCTGGCAAGACAATTTAACATCATGAGTATTCCTACTCTGGCCGTCATCAAGCGGGGAAAACTTGTAAACCGTTCAGTTGGCGCAAGACCTAAAAGTCAGATTTTAGGCATGTTATAGGAGGCAGTCATGGGACTTTGGGATTTTATGAAAAAAACTGATATAAATCAGGAGATAAAGGAATACAGCAGTTTAAAAGGAGCCATCCTGTTGGATGTACGCACACCTGAGGAATACAGGGAGGGTCATATACCCAACAGTAGAAACGTCCCTTTGCAAACCATTAACAGGATAACACAGGTAACAGACAATAAAGATACGCCTCTCTTTGTGTATTGCTACAGCGGTTCCAGGAGCCGGCAGGCAGTCAATGCATTACAGCATATGGGGTATACAAAAGTAAAAAATATAGGCGGCATTGCTTCCTATAATGGAAAGGTGGAACGATGAGATGAAGGTAGTAATTGTAGGCGGCGTAGCCGGCGGAGCAACTGCCGCAGCAAGGATCCGAAGATTAGATGAACAGGCAGAGATCACCGTATTTGAACGATCAGGCTATATTTCTTATGCCAACTGCGGTCTTCCCTATTATATCGGCGATGTGATTACAGATGCAGAAGACTTAACTTTACAAAGTCCGGAAAGCTTCTTTACCCGTTTTCGGGTAAATATGAGGGTACACCATGAGGTAACCGCCATCAACCCTGACCGAAAAACAGTCTCTGTAAAAAATCTGGAATCCGGGGAGATATTTGAAGAAAACTATGACAAGCTGATCCTTTCTCCCGGAGCAAAACCAACCCAGCCAAGACTTCCGGGAATTGGAATCAGTCAGTTATTTACACTTCGTACTGTAGAAGACACATTCCGAATTAAGGAATACATCAATAAAAATCAACCGAAATCAGCCATACTGGCGGGCGGCGGTTTCATCGGGCTGGAACTGGCAGAAAATCTTCGGGAACTGGGAATGGACGTAACCATTGTGCAGCGCCCGAAACAGTTAATGAATCCTTTTGATGCAGATATGGCCTCTTTTATACATAATGAAATGCGGAAACACGGCGTGACACTGGCACTGGGTCATACCGTCGAGGGATTCGAAGAAAAAGAAGGCGGTGTAGATGTACTCTTAAAGGATGAAGCGCCTCTTCATGCCGATATGGTTGTTCTTGCCATCGGTGTGACACCGGATACAACACTTGCCAGAGAAGCAGGGGTGGAGCTTGGAATCAAAGGCAGCATCATCGTCAACAATCGGATGGAAACATCGATTCCGGATATCTATGCTGTAGGTGATGCCGTACAGGTAAAACACTATGTATCCGGTCAGGACGCTTTGATTTCTCTGGCGGGTCCTGCCAATAAACAGGGACGTATCGCCGCAGACAATATATGCGGCGGAGACAGCAGATATCAGGGATCATTAGGAAGCTCTGTCATCAAGGTATTTGATCTGACAGCAGCAACAACCGGCCTCAATGAAACGAATGCCAAAAAAGCCGGAATCGATACGGACAAGGTGATTCTTTCACCAATGAGTCATGCCGGTTATTACCCTGGCGGCAAGGTAATGACCATGAAAGTGGTATTCGAAAAAGGTACTTATCGTTTGCTGGGCGCTCAGATTGTGGGATATGAAGGTGTTGACAAACGAATCGATATCCTGGCTGCCGCGATTCAGGCAGGCATGAAGGCAACGCAGCTGAAAGATCTTGATCTCGCCTATGCTCCGCCTTATTCATCTGCCAAAGACCCTGTCAATATGGCAGGCTTCATGATTGATAATATTGCAAATAGCCTATTGAAACAGTGGTTTTTAGAAGACATCCCAAAGCTTCCTCACGACGGCAGTGTAACGTTATTAGATACCAGAACTGCAGCGGAATATCGTCGCGGACATCTTGACGATTTTAAAAACATTCCGGTGGATGAGCTCAGAGAACGACTTGATGAAATTGAACAGGGAAAACCTGTTTATGTCATCTGCCAGAGCGGTCTGCGCAGCTACATAGCTTCAAGAATCCTGGCAGGCAATGGCTTTGATACCTATAATTTTTCCGGTGGTTTCCGTTTTTATGAAGCGGTAATGAATGATCGATGCCTGATTGAAACAGCAGCAGCCTGTGGAATGGATCAGTAGAATAAAAGAAACCTCTCCGTTTCCATGCAATTCTCATGCAATACGGAGAGGTATTTTTTACAATTCCTGCAGTTCTTCCAATTTTTTCTCATCTAAAATTTCCACCGTTCCCCGGCTTAATTTCACCATACCTTCACTTTGCAGATAACGGAGCATCCTTGTGATGACTTCACGGTGCGTCCCCAAATGGTTCGCAATCGTCTCATGGGTGATTTTTAACTGTTTTGTTCCCTCGATAGATGTCTCTTCCAGTAAAAAAGCAGCCACTCTTTTGTCCAGACTTTTCCACAAAATCTGTTCCATGAGCCACATGACTTCTGAAAACCGGCTTGCCATAATCTCATTGGTATAATTGGCCACAGGAGCGGATTCTTCCATGATGTTTTTATATACTTCAGGTGGAATAAGCCAGAATTCTGTATCTTTCTCAGCTTCAATCGTTATATCAAACTGAAGGGAATGTATCATGCAGGATGCGGAAAAGAGACAGATATCCCTGTCAAACAAGCGGTACAGGGTTATTTCCCTCCCTGCCTCTGATAAAATATAGGCCCGAAGCTGCCCCGATCTGACCAATAATAAGCCCGTACATTCCATACCGCCATTATGGATAATAGAACCTTTTTTCGCAGTACGTTCCGACAGGCTTCCGGATAGACGCATCTGCTGCGCCGGTGTAAGCTGATCCCAAACCGGGAAATAATCTGAAAAATCCATCATTGCTTCCTCCAAATAAAAACATTCCAATAAAAACAATCTACTCTGTGACCACTTCATATGGCCAGTCAATCATACCGCCAAAGTCTTTTACATTGGTATAGCCCATATCCGTCAGGCATTTTGCTGCAATCGCACTGCGTCTACCACTCCTGCAGTACACCAGAATCAGCTGATCTTTATCTTGCAGCACCTCATTCTGCTCCATGATTTTCTTTGCCTGTTCTGCTGTAATGACCTCTGCTGCTGTTCTTGTACCTGTCTCATTCTGTTCTGCCGGGCGGCACCCTGTCATTCCAAACATCATTAAAAACAGGGCTGCCAAAATAATCCATATTCTCTTCATCATTATCTTCCTTTTGTTTCAATCCACAGTCGATATCTTTATTATATAAAATCGCCAGCTTAAATGAAATCAATCCGCTCACCAGCCGTCTGATCCAGATTGCAAGAGACGGCCGGATTACAGATGATGAAATTAAAGATTTTGCCTTCATCAGTAAGAAACTGGATGAAGTCTCTCTGGCCATTGATTCTCTGAATCTGTGGGTAGACAAAACAGCCAGCGCTTAGGAGAGCTCTGTTATTACTAACAGATATCATATTCCGGCTACCATCCCCTTGCAAGCGGGAATGATAAACCATATTCAATTGACCAGATTTATTAATATACCGCAGAAATGTCTGGCTGTCTACTGCGTTTTGACCACGTTTTTATTCTTTGATTTCCCAATGTCCACTAAAGCCACGTCCCACGTAATAAACATTATCCATCTCTTTGATATGGCGCTGAACAGTTTTAGTACTCACTCCCAATGACTTCGCCATCTTAGCTGTACTTATTTTAATATCCTTACGAATCAGATTTACAATCTGAATATTTAAATCATCTTGAGGGACATCTTGAGGGACATCTTGAGGGACATCTTGAGAGACACCATAATTCAAATTTGGCATTATAACAGTAAACTGATATCTATCCGACCGAAAAGAAGGTTTTTTACTTTCGTTATAGTTTATCTGGAACTCATAACCACTTATAATCTTCCCAAATCCACTGCCTTTTCGTTCCATGTACCCAAGCCGGTTAAATACATCCGCAAGGACAGGATTTCTTCGTGTGGATGGTACGGAAAGCGGATCACGATCTTGAATGATTGAACCATCCGGCATTCCTCCCGGCGAATAGATTTCCATACGATCATCATAAATATCTATATGAACTTCACTACCATTTACCAGATAGTCACGGTGTGCCAATGCATTAATGAGCGCCTCATGATAACTGCGCTCTACGTATTCCGGCATCTCTTCTCTCGAATTTGCAGTTTTCCTCCACTGCATCTTTGCATTGCGCTTAATAAAAGCCTCTCCATTATCAATAAGCGAAATAACACTTCCCTCATATTCAGCATCATCTAATGCATCCAATGTGCCGCCACTTTTATTTACCCCATTCCATCTTGTACAAAATAATCTTGACCAGCGAATAGGACTTTCATCTGCAATCAATGCTCCGGCATTGGTCAGATATCCTTTTTCATTTACAAGTCCAAAAGAGATTAAATCTTTATCATCAAAACTATTTCCCGTCCACTTCTTATATCTTTCACGAAGTTTAGAAAATGCAAAATCTTCCACCCTGTAAGGAGAATTTTGTGAATCATATGTTGTATTCCTTCCCCGCAATACAAGCCTTTTTAACTCTGTTGCTGTTGCCTTCACGCTTTCATTTCCCACACGAACATATGCTTCTAAAACACCATCTCCAGAATAATAATACGGTGTTTCTTCCCCTTTATAGATATCAAGTATAACCAATATCTTTCCGTCTTCATTATGAAATCTCAACCTAAATTCCGGAATCGGATCCAGCCTTGTCTTAATGATTTCACTAATCTTTTCAGCATCCTCATTCGGATTTTCCAACCCTATAAGCTCGTTTTCATCGGATATACCGAAAATCAAAGAACCTCCAAAGGTATTTGCAAATGCACTTACGCTTTTACACCAACTCTTTGGTCGCTTCTCTTCAAGTCGTAACTTTTTATCGTATTCCGTAGCTTCTCCGATTAAATCTTTTATTTCCATAGAAAATATTCACTTCCATTACATATGATTTTATTATCTATATTGTACCTTCTCTATATCATATTTTTCAAGAAATTCCTATCCTCTTTTTCATAATAACTCAGTAACACCTCCCAAAAGTCCGTTAATCCAAAGTATGGATAGTAATTGTTCTGATCCATTGGCGCCAATAAAAACATTAATATTCCCAGGGCAGACAGACACATTATAGAGTGATTTGAAATTTCTAATTTTGATTTCTTTATATTTACTTTATTACAGTATTGCCCATTTTCTCTTCTGAATTTCTGTAATATAATTCGGATATCTTCACCCCAGTATTTACTGTCTGAAGCACAGACAAACAAGAATCTGCCAATGCCTGCCACGTTCAGTTCTGCTAGGAATGTATCTGTGAGTTTCCTCCCATTTGCCTTTTTGTTTTTGACTGCTTTTAATGCTGCCCCTGCAATATTGGCACTTGCAAATGAAGCACTGGCAATCAAACACATTCTGGAGTACAGCTTTCCGTTTGAAGGCAGAAGATCAATTGCTGGAATCAACGCCAGTTCATCAAAAGAATCAATCTTCCTTTCTTTTACGACACTGCAGATTCGTAATAAAATATAGAGGCTTTGAACCATGCACTCGTTAGTCAAAACCGGGAACGCGTCCTCCGCAAGATTGAGTGCAGCTCCCATCATGGCGAACAAAAAAGGTTCCTTACTATCATTGTCCGGCTTGGAATAAAATTCAGCTCCACTGATTGTCTTCCCCATCCATTCAGAAAATACTTTTTCTGCTTCAGCATAATCTGAAGGAATCTTTTTCATGAACGGGAAATTGGCGAATTCTTTAATCTTCCTAATAAGATCCTTCGAAATTCCCAAGTCATCGATAACATGACGTTTGCTAAGAGCCTCATCTGCTGCTAAATTAAAAAGCCAATAGAATACGGCACAAACTATCTTCTCGGCATTTGTGTTGCCAATTACATAATAATCCGGCAATTTTTGCTTAATAATATCCCCATTCTCATTCAACACAATTGTCTTGCCATTATACTGTGTCAAAATAGAAAAAATCAAACCGGCAACAGAGGGGTGCTCTGCCAATACGGACAAGTATTCCTTTGTTTTACCGGCTTTCTCAATTGTTCGAACAGCCCTTGTGACAAGGTACTTGGATGCACCCTTATAATCGCTCTTCTTATATCCTGCAAAATTGGCCGCGTTAATAATCAGTGGTTTCCAGTCTTTTTCTTTGAATTCCTCTACCGCTTTCAGCTGCTCTTCACTCATGTGCACCATGCTCAGCACACCAGTAAGAATACCACTGGCTGCAGCTGCAGCATAATAAACCTTATCTGACCCCGGAACATCGTCAGAAAATTCTGCTTCGACAAAATCAGTGTGATCAGCAGTCTGTTCCGTTTCGTCCATGCGGAACTGGAAATCTTCATTAAAAGAATATGTAAAGGAGTAGAACGCCGCATCTACCTTCTCATATTGAATAACTGCCAATAACTCCGCATAATTTGTTTTTTTTGCAATAGCCGGTAATAGCGGCTTCTTGGACACAAGAATATTCTCGTTTATTGCTCTAAACTCCCTTCTCTCTCATCCCATGCTGCAGGACATATCATTTCTATACGCCTGTCTCTTTTATTTGGATTATAGCACACAGGTTTATTGCCTCATATATGAGAAAGGCTAAAACTATTCAAATAATTACCCTTGCCCAAGATTTTTCGCACCTGATATGTATCGGGTAGCTGACGCTGCCCCTCCAAATGACTTATTCCTCCGTATCCTCCGGTTCGTCATCGAGATCGATTTCATCATCATCGGAGATCTCATCCTCGTCTTCCGGGATTTCGTATTTCTCAAATGCATATGCCTTTTTTCTCTGTTGCCCGGTCTATAGTGATTCGATTCATGCTGGCATATCGCCCTGTCATCTGGAAAATGGCGATATCGGAATCTTCTATCTGAACGGTGACGCTTATATTAAAA
>JAEDGN010000021.1 GCA_016297495.1 Coprococcus sp. | reverse complement strand
ACCTGCTCAATGGGATGATGAATAAACTCCACGAGAAACAGGGTCATAAATCCCCATACAACTGTCGATGAAAGGCAAACCTGCCCCTGAAAATTAAATTTCTGATCACTGTAGTCCCAGTATCGAACACCAAACAGCCGCTCCATGACCACGCCGGTAATATATTCCAGGATCGTGGCCGCTACGGCACCTACTATATACATCAGAATATAATTGTCCCGCACCGGCAGTGTCACAAAAAGAATCAGCACCGCCCCTGATCCATACAGCGGAATATAGGGACCTGTCATGAACCCTCTGTTGACAGGATGATGCTTCTTCAGCGATACATAAGCCGATTCAAAGCACCACCCGAAAACACAGTATATGTAAAAAAATGACAGCCACTGCGGCAAAGAATAAGCATACATCTTTCATCACTCCTCATCTGTCAATACTTCATTATCAAAACCCTGATCGTTCGGTTTATAACGCTGCCATTGCCTGTGGATTCATTATAACACAGACAGACCTTTTCGTATATAAATCGATATGAGACAAATATTCTTTCCGATTATTCATATTTCGTGTTATACTGTTCAGGTAAACAATGTACATGACACTTTTTAAAAGATGGAGGAACCTGTTATGGCAATGGATTTGCTTTTTGAAAATGAAACTCAGCTGAACGAGGCCGTCATTCAGCATATTATTGAAAAAAATCTAAAGGGAAACCGCAAGGCAAAGACTTACCGTCTGATTGCACTGCTTGTCGGTATTCTGACAGGCGCTGCAGCCATCTATTTCGGGATGATCTGCACTGCCTACCGCCAGTCATCCGTCATCATCTACACAGTGGCACTGGCTGCGGCAAGTATTTATTCATTCTATATTCTCTACAGAAACACCCCGAAGAACCAGCTGAAGTTCTATCAGAATGCTTACAGCAAGGAACTTCTGCTTCCAAGAAAGATCAAGGTCTACAAAAACGTCATGTATCAGTCAGCCGGAAAAAATCACGGAGAATATCGTCTCTACCAGTTCAGTGACATTGAATCATGGGAGAATTTCTTTCTGCTGCGCTATGAGAAGAGTTATGTCGTCATTGATAAAAACGGATTCACAAAGGGAACTGCTGAAGAATTCGAGACCTTCATGGAAAAAAGAATTGTAAAGAACTGCTGATATTGGTTCATACAAAAAGGGCAGCCGACGGACGTCAGCTGTCCCTTTTTGTATATCTTAAAATACCGTCTTTATCCATCTCTGAACTTATCTGACCCCTTTTCTGCAGATAATCCAGATGGGCCATGCATTCTCCCACCGCAAAAAACTTCTGTGTATCCGGGAATTCCTCCCAGTTTCTTGCCCGAATCTTCCATGTCAGTTGTCCCGTTATTTCATAAGTACTCATCCCCGGTGTTTCCTTTATAACCCTCAACGCTTCGTTAAGCCGCCGCTGATGATGTTCCTGCAGCTGACTGATACGCTGGATATAGTCTCCGGTCTTTCTGTGCCCCGGCAATGCCAGCCGCACAGGATACTTCTTCATCATCTCAAGGGAATCCAGATAATCCCCGAGAGAATCCTCAACACCCGGCCACTGGGTGATATTCGGTGTAATATCAAACAGGATATGATCTCCCGTAAACATGATACCATATTCCTCGTTCCAGAGACACATATGGCCCGGCGTATGGCCCGGTGTCCAGATGCATTCCAGCTCATAACCACCCACCTTCAGCTTCTCCCCGGAATGCATCGGAACATAATTCCCAGAGCCCGGCACCGCCGCCTCTGTGACCGCAGGATTGTGTACAAGCATCTTATCAATGGTTTCCGCCGGCGTTCCGCCCTGTCTGTAACTTCTGAGATAATGATTTCTCTTCGCTTCAATGAACTCTGTATTGTCGAGCCATTCATCATCGATTTTTCCTATGTAGATCTTGCCTTCCGGAGCAATCAGCTCTGCTGCCAGTCCGGAATGATCGCTGTGAAGATGCGTAAGAAAGATATCTGTATCTTCCAGACGCACACCAAGCTCCTTCAAACCGGTCAGCAGGTCTTCCCGACACTCTGCTCTGCGAAATCCCGTATCAATCAGCAGGCTCCTGTCCGAATCTTTAATCAGGTAACTATTCAGCTCTTTCAGCGGATTTCCCGTCAGTCTGACGGGTATTCTGTATATATTCTTACAAATTTCTTCTGTTCTCATCTCATTACACTTTCTCCATAACAAATTTTGTGTATTATCGGCTTTTCACCTTAGCCACCAACGCTTCCTGCAAAGTCTGTGAGAAATTAATATTCTGCTCCAGGGCAGCTTTATTCAGCCATGCCGGAATAGTGAGTGTTTTTTTCACAGATTTTTCAAAATGTTCCTTTGCATAGGCTTCCACATCAACAGTCACCATATTGACAAATGCCTCGGAAGCAGAATACTCCGGATCCAGTTCCAGTGCAATCTGAACCGGATCAATATCCTCAACAGCTGAAGGTGCCGGAATATCCTCTCCATCCTGCTGACACATATATAGATATCCCGCAAGGCAATCGACAGCCGCTTTCATGGTTTCATTCATATTGCTGCCACAGGTTGACAACCAGTTTAAATCGGGAAAGATAACCGAATAACCGTTATCTTCCTTAAAAAAACATGCCGGATATATAGCAAACATATTGATAATTCCTCCCGCTCCATCTCTACTGGTCTTTTGGGCATTCATATCCCCCTTATATGATATATGCTAACATATTATACGTATAATTTCAATACGTGTTAATTCACAATAATTTCACTCATCAGATATGGCAAAATTCGACATTTCCGCTGATCTATCGTATAATAAAATTATGCTGATGAGAGGAGAGATTTCCATGGAAAAACAGGATTATTTTAAGAAAGCTCTATCCAATTTCACTTTTGAAATGGCAAGCGGAGGCGCTATACGTTATTTGACAGATGAGGGGTATACCGTCCGTCAGATTGCCGAACGGCTGGATTTCCCCACACCCGTAGAAAAGATTCAAAAAGCAGTCTGGGCACGTCTTCTGGAAAACGGTACTCTGCTCATCGAAGAACCGGGCAGCCGTCCCAAAGAGCCCAAATATGCCTATATCAAAGAATATAATCAGAACGGCCGCCCGTCCTTTCGACGGATAACTGTTGACTCCACCGAGGATACTGCCAACCAGTCTACGTTCATTCTGCAAGAACAATATTTTTCTCCGGCTCTTCACGGGAGTCTGTCTACATTTATAACAGAAAAATGCACCGAGAACGGCGCATCTTCCTCCTATGTGTCACTGGATTTCGGACTGCAGATCAGGACTGGCAGGTTTCAGCCCATTCTGAACGCACTGAATACCCGTCAGGCAGAGTATATTCAAGGGCTGCCCTGGGAGATGCGCCGGGTTTATCATCGCCTTGACAAGCGCATGCAGGAAATCATTGTGCAGCTCTATGAGAATCAGCTTTACAGCGGGGCCTGCTATTTTCTGAAAACCGGTGAAAAGATTCTGCTATAAACTGCGTTTTTTCCGTTTACTGACATCCGCCCGAAGGAGCTGATAGATACCAGCCGCCAGCGGAACCCCCAGAAGCATACCGCCAACGCCCAGTATGCCGCCTCCCACTGTAACAGCTGCCAGCACCCATATGCCCGGAAGACCAATGGACGCCCCCACCACTCTCGGGTAGATCAGATTGCCTTCCAACTGCTGCAGAACAACAATAAAAACAAGGAACAGAACCGCTTTCACGGGCGATACCGTAAATATCATAAAGCAGCCCACACCGGCACCAATATAGGCACCGGCCACCGGTATCAATGCTGTAAATCCTATCAGACATCCAATCATGGTCGCATACGGGAACCCCAGAATCAACATACCAATGGTACAGAGTCCGCCAAGAATCACTGCCTCCAGGCACTGTCCTACAATAAAACTGTGGAAGGACTGATTCAATGTTGACAGAACATATAATACCCTGCTGCTCACCTTTTTCCCACAGTAAGTACGAATCAGCAGACCACACTGCCTCGCCAGGCGTTCTTTGCCAAGCAGCAGATAAATTGAAAACACAAATGCCACCAGCACAGTAACCGCCGTTGAAAAAAGGGATGTAACTACAGTCAAAATGGAAGCCATGGCTCCGCCCACCCCGGTCATCAGCCAGTCGAGCACCTTTTTGACCACTGCCTGCCAGTCCGTATTCTGCAAATTGCTGCTGTAAATCTGTCCGGCCTCTTCCGACAGCCACTGACTCATATGCAAATTCTCTTCTCCCCATGCATAAAGAGTATTCATTGCATCAGGAAGCTGATCCAGCACCAGACGGATACAATCAACCAGTTCCGGGATAATCATACGGATGATCAGAAAAATCACCAGCACCACCGTTAAAAACGACAGCAGCATACACACCGGCCTGCGGATACGCTGCCACTTCTCATTTTTCTTTCCTGTCGGAAAATATCGCTCATAAAAACTCATTAGAATATTGACAATATAGGCGATCACACAACCCAGAATCAAAGGAACCGCTGCACTCACCGCAAGACGGACAATTCCGCTGAGCCCGCTCCAGTAATGAATCAGCAAATACACCAGAAGTACCGTTACCCCGCCTCTCATACAGGTCTTCCATTCAAGCATGCTTTTCTTTCCTTCCTTTTTAGATAATTGTTTTTATAATATACTGTTTTTTGTACAGTGTCAATTATCCAAAGCCGGGCACAAACAAACACAGCCGGACGCGAAAGCTGTAGAAAACACGACCGGCTGTATCTGTTTGTCTGTATTTTATTTATTATAAAGCATCTTGATCAGATACTCATTCAGACCACCGTTAATTGCAGCAATCTCATCTTCCGTATAAGCCATGAAGCCTTCTTTGACACCATCCTTTGTTTCAGCTCTGAAGCCCATCTTACCTTCATCAAGCATTTTCTGAAGCAGCGGTGACGCATCATGTCTGTCTTCCAGATCTGCTAAAACATAATTATGAATATTATAAGTCAGCTGTGTACCAACCATATCGGAGTTCACCAGCGGCGGCAGATATGGCAGTCTCAGACCAAAGCTGTATTTAACCGCATCATCAACCGTCTTCGCATCCGCAATACCTCTTTCAACAATGGAAATTGCTTCGCGCCAAAGTGCATGCTGCATTCTGTTGGCAATAAAACCAGGTACATCCTTTTTACATAGAACAGGCTTTTTCCCGGCTTTTTCCAGAACATCCATAACTGTTTCAGCTACTTCATCACTGGTTGCATCTGTTTTTACAACTTCCACAAGCGGGATCAGGAAACCAGGATTCCAGAAATGTGTACCTACAAGTCTTTCTTTATGGACACATTTGGAAGCGATTTCTGTCGGACTCATAACAGATGTATTGGTACAGAAAATACAGTCCTCTGCAACAATCCCCTCAAGCTGTGCGAACAGATCCTGTTTCATCTGCATATCCTCAAGTACACACTCTACAACCAGATCTGCGTTTCTGACACCTTCGCTCTCAATATCCTGAGTAAAACTTACTTTACTGATGATATCATCTACATCCTGTTCCGTAATAATTTCTTTTTCAACCAGAAGTTTTGTATTATTACGAATCTTTGCTTCAATATCCACCGGAAACTTATCATATACTGTAATTTTCACATCATTCAGCCCGGCCATTACCTGGGCAATCGCACTGCCCATCATACCGCCGCCGCAGATGAGAATATTCTTAATATCCTTCATAATTCATTCTCCCATTGCGATCTATTTATTCCACTTCAAAATAATCTGCATCGTCCAGCTGGCGGGCTCCTTCTTTTTCAAACACACCCATGACCTTACATTTCGGACAATATCCGAAAGTCTCCCCGAATTCAGGAATCATGTCAATGGCATATTCAAATTTGAAACCACACTTTGGACAATGATAATACATATACATTGGCCCCCAGGTCATGTCACACCTCCTGTACCGGGTATCTGATTATTTTCTCAGACCAAGAATTTCTCTTGCTTCATCCGGTGTTGCCACATCATTGCCATATTCTCTGATGACACGGGCGGCTCTTTCAACGAACTGCGCATTGCTGTCTGCAAGCTGACCCTTGGCGTACATAACATTATCTTCCATACCAACACGGATATTACCACCAAGAGCAACGGCACCATACAGCATTTCCATAGCACTGTGGCCAACACCGAAGCAGGACCATGTTGAGCCAGGGCAAAGCTGTTCCATCGTCTCCTTCATGAACAGAAGATTCTTCAATGAACCCGGAATGCCATTGGCACATCCCATACAGAACTGGAAATGCAGCGGAGCCTTCAGCACACCCTTCTTCAAATAGTAAGCGGCATTGGCAATCATACCCGGATCAAATGCCTCGATTTCAGGCTTAACATTCAGCTCCTGGAATAACAGACCGCATCTCTCAAGGAACTGCGGAGAGTTAATAAACAGGCTGCTGTTGAGCCAGTTCATGGAGCCACAGTCATAGGATGCCATTTCCGGTTTTAATTTTTCAACATGAGCCACACGAAGATCATCATCTGCGTGGATATCACCGGATGTTGTCAGGTTTAAAATAATATCACAATCCGGATATCTTGTTTTGATCAGGTTCACTGTTTCTTCGAATTTAGCAGTGTCCATAGTGCCGTTACCCTGATCATCTCTCATATGAAGATGGGCAATTGCGGCACCTGCTTTCCAGCATGCATATACGTCGTCTGCGATCTCTGATGGTGTCATTGGAACATTTGGGTTGTTTTCTTTTTTCGGCCATGCACCTGTTACCGCTGCAGTAATAATTGTTTTTTTCTTTGCCATTTTTATCTCTCCTTTTTATCTCATTTATTTCCTTCTCAGATAACTTACACTTTATTATAGAAGCAAATTCCATGCCAACTTGGCAAAACAACTGTTTTCCGGTTATTTTATTGGATTTTTTGCAGATCTCAGCCTTCATCCATATAGTTAAACCGTCAAATGTGTCTGAATTGGTGCATTTTTTCACCTTAAATTGGTGTGCTATTTCACCATTTATGATATCTATGTCATTCCCATTTCTTTCCTGACTAAACAGGTTTCAAACCAGCTACCGATTGGGCGTGTATTTGCAGACTGAGAATATTGTGCAAACGCATTCGGTGAAATAATTCACCGCCCCCCTTACTTCGTCAGTTTATTGACCCATTTATAGCTTCTGAAACGAATAAATGTCGGTATTCCTTTAAATATCTGATCGGATTGTATGGCGATAACCACCGCCTCCACCGGCCATTTCCACCAGAAAGCGGCTGCAAATGACAACGGCATCACAATCAGCCATGTACTGATCATATTCATGGCCATTGTAAATTTTGTATCACCGGCACCCTGCATAATGCCAAAGCTCACCGGCATCTGATAGGACATACCCACCATGACAAAACTCATGACAATGATCAGATGATCTGCCAGCACTTTGGTATCTGCCGTCAGATTATACATGGATAACAGCGGTATCCTTAACAGAAGCAGCGCGCCTCCCAATATCAGCCCGATCAGCACATCGATCACAGCCAGGGTCCTGGCATCTGACCGTATTCTTTTCATATCACCACGTCCGATGGCATTGCCGATCATAACGGCTGATGTGGACGACATGGCAATGACAATCACTTTCAGATACTGATAGAAAGTAGTCGCTACAGAATTGGCCGCAATGGCATTCTCAGAAAGATGTCCGAGGATCGCCGTCTGCATCGGAACAGAAACACCCCAGAGAACCTGTGAAAGAATAATCGGGGTCGCCACTTTCACATAATCCTTTCCCAGCTGCCTGTCCGCTTTAAACAGTCCGCGGCTGAACAGATTCAGTTTCCTGTCAAAGAAAGCAATATAAACAACCACGATTGCCAGTTCCAGCACTCTCGCTGCGAATGTTCCCACAGCAGCACCGGCAACACCCATTTCAGGAAAACCGAAACGTCCGAAGATCAATGTATAATTAATGCCCACATTGACAATCAGCGATACCAGTGAAATATAGAAAGAAATATTAACCGTCCCGGCACTTCTCAAAGCCGCCATCAGCACGTTAGTAATGATGTACATGGCAAATGTCCACTTCAGAAGATCCAGATAGCGCATGCCTTCATTCAATATCTCCGGTGTGTCCGTGAAAAGTCTCAGCAGCTGTTCCGGCATCACCGCACATAAAACAACAATTATAATGCCGCAGAATATACCTGCCCACAATGCAATACCTGTCAGCTTTCTGATTGGTTCCGTTCTTTTTTCCCCCCAATACTGGGAAGCAAGCACCACCAATGCATTACCGATAGACAGGGCAAACTGCTGAACCATAAAAAAAATCTGATTCACCGTCGCTGCACCTGACAGGGCATTCTGATCGTAACTGCCCAGCATAATATTATCTGCCATATTGATGCTGTAGGCCACCAGGTTCTGCAGTGCCAGCACAAGCATCATGCGAAATAATGTGCGATAGAAGCCGCGCTCCCTTGTAAAAAATGTTTCTTTTCCGTCCTGTTCCATATTCTGTCCTGACTCCTTCTATAAACTAAAAACTACCATATCGACTCTTCAGCCAATATGATAGTTTCAAGCTATCTTTTCTTTGCTGCTTAATGTACCTTTTCTCCTGCTGCATGGTCCTTATTGAATTTGTATTCGTTAATAAATGATACACAAACCGTAACAATCACAGCACCTACAGCGAAAATCAGATAAGCATAGCTCAGGTTACCAATAACATTTGTCACAACACCATTGATAACGAAGCACCATGCCGTAACAAAGCCCTGAATCGGGAAAATAACAGAGTTAACCTTATCAAATCCCTGACGACCGAAGATGGAAGTTGGAAGAGATGTTGTAAAGTTGGCAGAACCGCCGATACCCAGACCAATCATCAGAATGGACAGGTAGAACAGAATATTGGTCTGTCCCTGGGCAGCCACATTGATCACCAGCGCAGCGGCATACCAGATACCAAATCCCTGCATCGTCTTCTTTGTACCGATTTTTGTATCGATGACACCAATCAGCCATGATCCGGCAACACCAACCAACGCAACTACTGTCATCAATGTCAGAGCTGCACCCTGGCTCATGCCGAAATCTCTGATATTTCTTGTAACAAGCTGCTGCATAACACCTACAGAACAGATCTGGAAAAGACCGGTATAGATTGCTGCAAGCCATGTTTCTTTTGTCTTTAATAATTTGGCCGTTGTCCAGCCATCATCTTCTGCCTGTGTAAAATATTCATTTTTATAAACTTCATCAGACACATTATCCGGATTCATACCTCTTTCCTGCGGTGTGTCACGAATCAGAATAAAGCCGGCAATACCGAGGACAACTGCGCAGATACCAACCGGGAAAGAAGCCATTTTAATACCGCCCATAACAGCTACAAGACCTGTCAGTATGGCAACATAAAATGCGGATGCCAGGTTATGTCCCATGGTTGTATAACCCATAACAATACCTTTTTTCTTTGGGAACCAGTTGGCAACCAGTGTTCCGCCGGCAACATACCCAGCAGACATCATACCTGTCGCACAAAGGGTCATGGCGATCAGATAAACCGGCAATGATGTTGCATTACCGCAAATAATATAAGTGACACCACCAAGGATGGTGAAAATAGCCGATGTATAGCGAGGTCCGATTTTCTTATTGATCTGACCTACAATGATAAAACCGATGACAGCCAGCATGCCTGCGTAACCGTTCATCTGAATGATTGTTCCCGGCTCAACGCCGATATTGGCAGCCGCTGCAGGTGCCAGCACATTGGTACCGTCATTAATCATACCCACATAGAAGAAAAACATCAGCAGGCAGTAAAGAATCGTGCCCCAGCCAGCTGCACCAAAATTATTCAAGGACTGTTTTTTATTGCTCATTGTTATACTTTATCCTCCCTGTTAAAGTTAAACATTTTTTTATCAATCTTTTTGGATATAAATGGAGCCGGCTAACAGGAAACCAGATACGCTATCCCTGTCAACCGGCTTCTTTGTCATTATTCTTGTATATTCTTATCCTTGTGTGAATGCTGTCTAAAATATTACTTATCTGCTCTAATTCATTAATTATGCAGTTCCTCGTAAGAAGTTATTTGTTTCTTGCAAAAAGTTTCTGCATATACTCAAGAGCTGAGCCACCGCCGTTTTCAGCATCGGCATAGCCTGTACCGCCATATTTGTATGTTCTGTCAGGAACATTCAGAAGTTTCTCCTCATCAATACGTGCAACGCAGCGAGCCATAGAACCGTCGCCCATGTACCAGCGAAGCGGGAAGCAAAGGAATTCGAATTCAACACCAGCCGGGATCTTCTCAAGATCGCCGCCAAGGTTTTCAACACCTACGATACCATGGCCAAGCATTTCTTTATGACATGGTTCCCATGTACCCCAGATACCGATGTTTTCAAGATCACCATAGTTTTCATCATAAGCTTCCTGACCGTAGATTCTGATAAATTCTTCTTTATCAAACCATGCGTAAGCTTCTTCGCCAAAGAGTTCCTTGTACTCTTCTGTAATTGGTCTGCCGGTAGCACCAAGCAGGTTCATTCTTGTCATACCGTTGTTGCCCATAGCTGTATGAAGCGGATGGTCAAGAGCCTGTCCGTCCATAGCAACACATTTTACACCATGCTCAACGAACCATTTACCAGCCTTTACGCCAGTACCTGCTGCATAGTGGTAGTAAGCTTTGGAATCATCAAAGAGTTTGTGCATACCTGTGTTCAGGCAAAGGATCTTGCCCTGAAGATCATCCGGGTTGTAACCACATGCTTTGCAGGCAGCTTCAAGATGTTCATCTGTGATCAGACCCCATGGTTCAATATCGATCTTCAGAACTACAGCTGTACCGGCATAAGCATCGATTGGCATTTCATGTGTGTAACGGGCACGTCTGCCGTCGAATTCGTATTCCATAACATGTCTTGGAGCGTCACAGTGTGTACCTGTGTGCATTGTACATTCGATCTTGGATGTAAGAACGCCGCCTTTAGCCATTGTATGTGCATTGTCAATAACCGGTTTGTTGAAGTATGGCCATCTTGGAATCTCTGCACTAAAAGGATGTGTTAAATCAACATATACTTTACCCATTGTAATTTCCTCCTGAATATGGGACTTTTACCCAATTTATTTTAATGATAATTGTAATAGTTAACGTTTTAAGATTTTCAATCAATCTGATAATTAGCAAACAAGGTAACCACCGGAGCAGTCACAGGCAGCGCCAGTGATGAAGTTGGACGCATCAGAACTAAGGAACATTGCGTAACCGCAGAAGTCTTCTGCCTCAGCAAGGCGGCCGATCGGCTCACGTTTCATGAAGTTCTGGTATACAGCAGATTCCGGATCAAACATCCACTCTGTAAGGTCAGAACGGAATACCGTAGGACAGATCGCATTAACATTGATACCGTATTTAGCAGAAAGGTCACAAGCCATGGAAGCAACCATCATATCAGCGCCACCCTTGGATGTACAGTAACCTGTGTATCCAGCCATACCTCTCTTGGATCTCTGGGATGTAACAACAACGATCTTACCGCCCTGACCGGATGGAACATTTTCAGCACCATTGAGCTGCGCAACCATCTGCTGAGCAACATATTTAAGAACGATGTATACGGACTTGCAGTCAGCATCCATGATGTACTGCCAATCTGCTACAGACTGGTCAAGAATGTTGGCTGGTTTGTTGTAGCCATGGCAAACAGCAAGGATATTGATTTCGCCGTAAACTTCAACAGACTTTTTGATCAGTTCAGCAACCTGCTCTTCGTTTGCAGGATCTGCTGCGATACCTACACAGTCGATACCCTCTGCCTTGAACTCTTCTACCAGTGGATCAAGACCAGCCTGCTTACGACCGGAAAGAATAACTTTGGCACCAAGGTAACCGTATGTCTTAGCTAATACTTTACCAAGTGCACCTGTAGCACCTGTAACAAGAGCAACTTTACCTTTTACAGAAAACATATTGCTTACAAAATCTTTAGATACTGGAACCATGAATTTGTCCTCCTTCACATTAATACGAAATATCTTTAATTATTTAGCGTCTGGATAGTTGATGATAACAAGCATCTCTGCTACTTCGTTGCTCTTATTTTCAAGACCTCTGCCTTCGTTTGGAGGGAATGAAATAGATTCATTGGCATGAATAACATACTCATTACCGTCCTTATCGGTTACTGTCATTTCGCCCTTCAATACATAGTATACTTTTTCAAGTGGGTTATCTTCGTAAGCCCATACAGCACCGCCGCCCGGAAGGAAGATAGATTTTCCGATCCAGAATTTCTCGGCTCCGGTTTCTTCCTTGCCATGTACTCTCATGGCCACCATGTTGTAATGTCCCGGTGCATCATAAGGTTTCAGTTCGCTCAAAGTTCTTTTAATCATTGTTTTTCTCCTCCTCAAAACATCTCACACTTGATTTTGATTACCCCTGTTAATAATTTACCAAACTCATGGCATAGTGACAATTACTGACTTTATTGTCAGACAGTAACCATACCGGAAGGTACTAACCATCAGGTAACCCGCTTACCAAAAAGTTACTGCTTCTTCTTGTAATTGTGCACAAATATGGTAGAATATAGCTATCATATCTGTACGAAAGGAGCACGTGTCATGAATCATTCCTCTGACGGAATCAATCCTTACCTCTATGCCCTCTCCATCATCTCCGGCAAATGGAAGATGAGTATCCTTAACCATATTCATTACTATGGTTTTATCCGTTTTTCCAAAACCAAGAAGACATTTCCTGTCAGTGAAAAGGTCCTCAGCCAGCAGCTGAAAGAACTGGTAGCCGACGGTCTTGTGGAACGTATTCAATATAATGAAATTCCTCTCCGGGTAGAATATCATCTTACCGATGCCGGCAAAGCAATGATACCAGCCATCGATCTGCTCTATACCTGGAGTATTCATCGTATGCAGGAACTGAATATTCCCATTGATCCGGACGCTTTCGTGGTTCATACCGACTCCAGATATGAGAATTCTCTCAAACAGTTCATGGATCATTACGAAGAATTATGTAGCTTCTTTGAATACGCTGATGCTCATGAATTAGATATTCATGAAGCTCTGGAAAAACTGAAGCAGTCATAACTTTTTCTTACACCCATATATACAGCAAACAGCGTGCCAACTTTTTCACATTTTGGTTGTATTGGGGTTCAATGCCTTACTTTTTCTTTATTTTTTTATTTTTCTATCCATTCTAGACAAGCCTTTTTATTAAATTCATAGGATACACGGCTATTTTTGGTTATTATTTTCACCATTCCTTGTATCTGTTTGGTTGTATTTATCACCATTTATTTGTTTTTCTTTATTTAACTCAAAAAAAGTATTCTTTTTCTTAACTTTACACTAAAAAAATACAGTTTTTTCATAGGAATGGTGATATTTTTCACCTATTACATGATTCTGTATTCTATAAATAAATAAAAAAAGCCGCTCTCCCAAAAAAGAGACAGCGACTTTACGTATTCTGCCCTTATAAAGGACAGACAAGCTATGAGTATTCTCTTTAAATTGAAGCAAAATTCGTGCCAATTTTCATATATTTTCATGTGCCTATTATTTGATTTTTCTCTTATACATTTTTTCCTGGGACAGTTACTCCAAAGTCACTATTTGACTATTTATTTCATTTTTTATATACTAAAACTATAAAAACGGTTACCTATTTCACCGTTTCCGGTTCCCTTTTTCACCCATCATTTACAGGAGTATAACCATGAATCAATACGAACAATTGAAAGACAAATTTTCACTATTAGAAAGCCTCATATCGAAGCTGGCCTCACTCAATTTCACTGCTTCCCAACAGGAAATTTACACTCAGCTGCTTTCAGAAACCGAAAAATTCCAGGCCTATCTCTTCGACGAATTTGTAGATTTTGAAAAAATATGCGACAATCTTCCCGATGCCATCTACGTGGCAGATAAAGAAGGGACAACCATTTACGTCAATGATATGTATCAACAGCTCAGCGGTATCACCAAAGCCGAAGTCATTGGAGAAAATGTTCACCAGATCAACAAAGAAAAGAAGCTGTATACCAATGGTATTTTACCAACGATTCTGAAGCAGGAAAGACGCTCCGAAAAAATCGGTGTAATGAAACGCACCAACACAACTGTATATATTACCGGTTTTCCTATTTTCGATGAAAATGGCGAATTAAAATATGCCGTTGCCCATGACAGGAACATTCAACAGCTTGAAATCGTCAAAGATCAGCTTATCAAGCTGAAGGAAGTTCAGGCCAAAGCGGAAAACGAAATTCAATATCTTCGTACACAGCAGATCAAACAGGTGGATCTGATATTTAAAAGTCCTCAGATGTATCAGGCTCTCTCTACTGCCCTTGCCGTAGCTCCGACAGATGCCTCCGTTCTGATCACCGGCGAAAGCGGCACCGGCAAGGAAGTCATCACCAATCAGATCTATCAGGCCAGCAATCGGTGCGACAAGCCTTTTTTAAAGATCAACTGTGCAGCTATTCCGGAAACGCTGATGGAATCCGAACTGTTCGGCTATGTACCCGGCGCCTTCACCGGTGCCAGCAAAAATGGCAAGACCGGTATCTTTGAACTGGCCAATAACGGCACCCTGATGCTGGACGAAATTGGCGAAATGAGTATGCAGATGCAGACAAAGCTCTTAAGAGTTCTTCAAAATCATGAGGTTACCAAAGTCGGCGGTTCCAAGGCCATCCCAGTTGATGTCCGCATCATTGCTGCCACCAATCGTAATCTGCTGGAATGTATTAAAGAAAAGACCTTCCGTGAAGATTTGTATTACCGTCTGAATGTGGTGCCGATTACTTTGGCCCCGCTGCGTGAACGAAAAGAAGATATCGAACTGCTGATACAGCACTTTTTAACCAATTTTAATAAAAAATACAATAAGCAGGTGGAAATCTACAGCGATGCCCTGCACCTGATGAAATCCTACAACTGGCCGGGCAATATCCGGGAGCTCGAAAACGTTATTGAACGACTTGTCGTTATCAACCAATCCAATGTTATCGACAAAAAAACCGTAGCCATGGTACTCGGCCTTCAGAACACAGAATCATTCAGCCCTCTTCCCGATGACTATGATATCAAGGCCGCCACAGCCGCTCTGGAATGCCGTATGATAGAAAAAGCTCTTGCCGAATTTCATTCCAAAAGAAAAGCGGCCGCTGCCCTGGGCATCGACCACTCTACACTTATCAAAAAATGTCAGCGATACGGGATATAATCCCGCACGCTGACATTTTATATGTTATTTTTATTTCCCGGTTACACTCCAGGACAGATGATCCGTATGTAACAGTTCATGCGCTCTGTGGGAAAGTGGTTTCTCCAGATATTCATCATACAAAGCAATAACAGATGGGTTCTCATGGGAGAAACGCAGTGGATTCTTCGCATCCAGTGCATACAGCTCACTGCCGCGCTCACCGGCCATCTCTTTGCCTTCTGTGATCGGCTGTCCGCCGCCGCCGGCACAACCCCCCGGACAGGCCATGATCTCTACGAAATCATACTCTGCTTCTCCGCGTTTGATTCTCTCCAGCAGTTCCCTTGCATTCCCCAGGCCGCTGGCTACAGCAGCCTTGACCGGAATTCCCGCAATCTCTACGGTTGCTTCCTTGATGCCCTCTGTACCACGGACAATCTTAAAGGCATCAGGCTCAGGATTCACACCATTCAGGCTATAGTAGGCGGTTCTGAGAGCAGCCTCCATAACGCCGCCCGTTGCGCCGAAGATAACAGCAGCACCGGAACCAACACCAAGCGGTGAATCAAACTCTTCTTCATCCAGCATCTGCGGATTGATGAGCTCGGATCTGAGCACTCTGTCAAATTCCCTGGTTGTCAGTACCAGATCCACATCCTTGCCGGCACCGGCATCATTAATGGTCGGAATATTGCACTCAGCCTTCTTGGCTGTACACGGCATGATCGATACGGAGAAGATTTCTTCAGGATCAACTCTCAGTACCTTTTCAGCAAAATAGGTCTTGGTCACAGCACCAAACATCTGCTGCGGAGACTTGGCTGTAGACAGCTGCTCCACCATATCCGGATACTGGGTCTTAATAAAACGTACCCAGCCCGGACAGCAGGATGTAAACATCGGCCACTGATATTTATCCCTGTGTGTGAATCTCTCAAGGAATTCCGTCGCTTCTTCCATGATGGTCAAATCGGCGCTGAAGTTCGTATCAAAAACATAATCAACGCCCATGGCTCTTACAGCAGCAGCCATTCTCTTTTCTGTAGCGAGCTCTTTTGGCAGGCCGACACCCTCACCCCAGGCCGCACGAACTGCAGGTGCGATCTGTACAACGACGATCTTCTTCGGATCATGGATGGCATCTGTAAATTTACGCACATCATCTCTCTCATGAAGCGCACCCGTCGGACAGTGGGTAATACACTGGCCGCAGACTGCGCAGTCTGCCTCTGTAATCTTCTTACGGTCCTTGACACCGACACTGGTTCTCTTGCCTGTATTGATAATATCCCATATACCAAGGCTCTGAACCTTGTCGCAGATCTGAACGCATCGCATACATTTGATACATTTGCTGGCGTTGCGGATCAGCGGGAAGTTTTTATCCCAGTCATCCTTTTCATAACGGGTCTTAAAAGGCATGGCGTTGATATTCATCTCGGCGCAGACCTTCTGAAGTTCACAGCTGCCGTTGCGCAGGCAGGCTGCACATCTGAAATCATGATTGGACAGGATAAACTGCAGATTCATCCTGCGGGCATACTGGGCCTTCTTGCTGTTGGTATAGATCACCATGCCCTCTTCTGCCTTCGTATTGCAGGATGCCACCAGTGTCTCTTTGCCTTCGATCTCAACACAGCAGACACGGCAGGCGCCAATTTCGTTGATATCCTTCAAAAAACAAAGTGTCGGTATCTTTATACCTGCTGCTTCTGCAGCCTTCAAAATTGTCGTACCCTCCGGCACACTTACTTTTCTGTTGTTAATTGTCAGATTTACCATTGTTCCTGTCTGCCTCCCCTCAGTGTTCCACAACCATGACGATCACAGCGCAGGCAGCGGCTTGCCTCCTGTACAGCTTCCTCATCGCTCATGGAATATTCAATACCCTCAAAATTATCTCTGCGTGCCCATGATTCCTTCTCAGCAAGGTTCACACGTCCACAAGGCACCTTATCGTTCAGTAAAGGTTCAGGTATGGAAACATCAACTGACATCATATGCCTGTATCCCAGATATTCATCAATATTGGCAGCTGCCACCTTACCTGCCGCAATAGCCTTAATAACGGTTGCCGGTCCCGTTACACAGTCGCCGCCGGCATACATGCCGACACGGTTCAGCGCGCCTGCCTCGTTAGCCAGGATTCTTCCTCTCTTTGTAGAAATACCTGCTTTTTCAAACGGCTCTGAAACAATAGCCTGACCGATAGCCACAAGAATAATATCGCATTCCAGTCTTTCTTCTGTTTTCTGAGCCTTTCTCGGTGCAGGACGTCCGCCCTTGACAGGGCCGATAATCTGAGGCTGAACCCAGAGCGCGGCCACCTTGCCCTCTGCATCCTTCTCCACACGCAAAGGCGCTTTTAAAGTAACCAGCTCAATACCTTCTGCAATGGCACCTTCAATCTCAGCAGGCAGAGCCGTCATATCATCCTGTCTTCTTCTGTAAACGATGCTGACTGTCTTTGCATTGGCGCGCACAGCTGTCCTTGCACAGTCCATGGCCACATTGCCGCCGCCTACAACGATGACTCTCTTGCCTGTAAAGTCAGGATATTCGCCGTCACCGATCCTGCGCAGCATCTCAACTGCGGATATAACATTCTCGCTGTCCTCTCCTTCAAGACCCAGCTTATTGTCCGTATGCGCGCCGATGGCAATGTAAACAGCATCATATTCCTTATTCAACGCTTCGATTTCTTCTGTTCCGATATTCACACCCATCTTCGTCTCAACACCCGTAGACAGAATGGCGTCAATATCCTCCTGCAGTCTTTCTCTCGGGAAGCGGTAATTCGGAATACCATAGCGCAGCATACCGCCCAGCTGCTGTTTTTCTTCGAAAATTGTTGTCTGATGGCCCATCAGCTGAAGGAAATAAGCCGCAGTCAGACCGCTTGGTCCGCCGCCCACGATGGCGACTTTCTTTCCTGTAGACGCTGCACAGGCCGGTACCGGCACCTGGCCCGCCGGAGCCTTGTCCACAGCATAACGCTTGATACCGCGGATATTGACAGCATCATCGATCATATGTCTGCGGCATCTTGCCTCACAAGGATGCTCACAGATAAACGCGCAGGCTGTCGGGAACGGGTTGTCCTTACGGATCAGACGGACAGCATCGTCACATCTTCCTGCGCCCGCAAGAGCAATATAACCAGGAATATCCACATTGGCCGGACACAAGGTCACGCATGGGATCGGCTGTTCAAAGGTTCCTGTACAGCGATGATCGCGCACATGGGATATGTAATCTTCCTTAAAGCCTTCAAAACCAAGCAATACCATTCTCGCTGATTCAAAGCCGATGGCACAGTCTGCGGAATTCTTGATATTGGTTGCCGTATGCTCGATCAAATCCAGTGTCTCCATAGTTGCCGTATTGTCCAGAACACTTTCCAGAAGATCTTCCAGTATACCAAGACCTTCACGGCAAGGTGCACACTTGCCGCATGTCTGAGCATGACAGACCTTTAAAAAAGCCAACTGCATATCTATTGGACAGACACCCGGCGGATTGGCAATAATACGCTGAGAGAATTCCTTCATCAGCTTTTGTGTGACAGAGTCAACTCTGTCATTTGAAACTACTGATAATCTGTTCATTTTTTCCCCTCCATAAACGGGTCCTCCCGTTGTGTATATTTTGACATTATTAATTGTACTTTATTTCGAACAATAATGCAATACCCATAATTCGTTAAAGAATTATCCTTCTTTTTTCAGTAAATTTAGACAAAAAAGCTGTTGTGTCAATCATCTTCTGCAATTGAAACACAACAGCTTTTAAATGTTTTTCTGTCCCTATTCCTCTCCGTTCCGAAATCCGATGCATTCCAGATCATCCGGAACAAACAGATTACCATGGTAATAGAGACGGCCTTCTGCCATATAAAGTGCCTTGCGCCGGCTTATATTGTCATCTTCCGTATGATACAGGACAAGATTTGGTATCTCCAGATACTCTGCCAGTTCACAGGCTTCTCTGACCGTACTGTGGTGCTTCTCATAAGGCTTGTACTGTTCCTGTTGAGAATAGAGACAGAATGCCTCATGGAGCAGCCAGCTGCTTCCCTGGGCATAGCCAAAGCACTTTTCATTCAGAGGTTCATCACCGGCACAGGTAAGACGCTCTCCGTTTTTCAATACCATTGTAAAGCCATATTGCTTCGCCTTTGTGGAAAAAATATCAAAAAATGTAACGTCATAATCCAGAATATGCCTTGTGTCCCCATTATAAAGAGGCACAAAAAGAATCCTGTGATCAAACAGCCAGGTAAACTTTTTCGGCAGTGTCAGATTGGCAATGGTCCGTACCGTATCCACCAGATCGCTGTGACAGTAGATATACAGATCACCTTCATATTCTTCCTTCCGAATCCTGGTAGCAATCATGCGGATCATCCAGATCATACCCAGCAGATGATCCGTGTGTTCATGGGTCAAAAAAATATGATGGATCCGGTCAAGGGTAATCCCCGCCTCATCCAGCTGCCGCAGAATACCATTGCCGCCTCCGGCATCCACAAGAAAATATTCATCATCATCCTGAATGGCAAAACATGTATTATAGCATCTGGTTACCAACGCATTACCTGTTCCAAGCATGATCAGTTTTTCCATAAGCCATCACTCCCCGCATTCTATAAATCAAAACAGTGATTCAGCGGTCCGCTTCCCTGTCCGAGATCCAGACCGTCCTTCAGTGCTCCTGTGATATAATCCTTCGCCCTTCTGACGCTGGTCTTCACATCATAACCAAGGGCCAGATTGCTGGCGATAGCAGACGAAAGCGTGCATCCCGTGCCATGGGTATTCGGATTGTCCACACGTTCACCGCGATACCAGATAAATTCTCCGTTGTCATACAGCAGATCGTCCGCAGTCTCTGTCAAATGTCCGCCCTTGATCAGCACGCTTCCGGACAGATTCTTCCCGATGACCTCTGCCGCCCGCATCATATCCTCCACACTCCTGATCTCAAATCCACACAGCTTCTCGGCTTCAGGAATATTCGGCGTGATGATATCCCCAAGAGGCAGCAGGGTAGAGATCAGCGTATCCATGGCATCCGGATTCATCAGGGCACATCCGCTGGTGGACACCATGACCGGATCCACAACGATATTTTTCGCATCATATTCTTTCAGCTTCGCCGCGATCATCTGAATGGTCCCGATATTGGAAACCATACCGATCTTAATGGCATCCGGATAAATATCCTTAAACACACAGTCCATCTGATCGCCCACAAAAGCCGCGCCCGCATCAAGAACGCCATAGACCCCCGTTGTATTCTGAGCCGTCAATGCCGTAATAACACTCATGGCGTAAACCCTGTGAGCTGTCATTGTCTTAATATCTGCCTGAATACCGGCACCGCCGCTGCAGTCGGAACCGGCAATCGTTAAAACCTTTTTCATCGCAAAACATCCTTTCATCATATGGGCTCTCCCGTGCCCTCATTGTTTTCATTATAGCATACACATCTTTCTGATGCACGCTTTTTCCTCCTTCTTTTGTTTGTTGACACGTATTCAGAAAGAAGCTATGATGGATACCAGCTAATACACAAAAAGAATGAGGCGATATCCCATGAATGACAAATATTTTCACAGAATCTATATCGAAATCACCAACCGCTGCAATCTGCAGTGCAGCTTTTGCCCGAAGGACAGCCGGCCTGCCCGTATGCTGTCTGTCAAAGAATTCGAATATACAGCAAAGCAGGCTGCCGGATGGACCAGCCATATCTGCCTGCACGTCAAGGGAGAACCTCTGATGCATCCCCATCTGGGAGATATTTTATCCACTGCCGCTCTTTATGGCCTCAAAGTCAACCTGACAACCAATGCCACTCTTTTGCCGGAGAAAGAGCACCTGCTCCTTGGACCTGATGCACCGCGGCAGGTCTCTTTGTCTTTGCACAGTTTCGATGCAAATACCATGCACACAACGGACTTTCACGCATATCTGTCAGAGGCTGTCCGGTTCGCCCGGGAATTCACAGCCCGGACACCGGGCTATATCAGTTTCCGTCTCTGGAATCTGGATGATACCGCAGGCGAAGATCAGCGTACGCGCAACCGGCTCATTCTGGAAACACTGGAGAAGGCTTATCATCTGGAGCATCCCATCGACAGCCGCATCGGCAAATTCCACGGCAATGCCCTGGCTCCCCGAATTTTCCTGAATTTTGACCACCTTTTTGCGTGGCCTGATCTGAAGGCTCCGGATTATGGCTCCGAAGGCACCTGTTATGGTCTGAGGAAACAGCTGGCTATTCTGTCGGACGGCCGGGTCGTTCCCTGCTGTCTGGACAGCAGCGGTGTTCTGACTCTCGGCAATATTTTTACCGAATCACTGACATCTATCCTGCAAAAAGAAAAAAGCCTCCGAATCATCGAAGACTTCCGCAATCATCGTATCAACGAACCGCTCTGCCGCCGCTGCGGCTACAGGACACGTTTTTAAGCGTCCCTGACCACGGCTATAAAATCGGTGCAAACAGCTTCAATACCCATTGAATCACCTTTTCGTGCAGCGGGCGGTGCAGCCATTCATCATAATCGATCTCCTCACATTTTTTCAGTGTTTCCCGTATATCGTCTTTGATAGCCATGACCGATGACGACTCGCACATATAGACAGCACACTCATAGTGCAGATAAAAGCTTCTGAAATCGGTATTAATCGTACCGCAGACAGCACATTCATCATCAGATACAACCGTTTTTGAATGAATAAATCCCGGCATATACTCATAAATATGCACGCCATTGGCGATCAGCGGTCCATAATTGGCCACGTTCACCATGTACACATACCATTTATCATAAATATGCGGTACGATAATACGCACATCAACACCGCTCCTTGCCGTCCGGCACAGGTCTTCAGCCATCTTTCTGTCAAGAACAAGATATGGTGTTGTAATATACACATAATCCCTCGCCTTATTGATCAGATGGGTATAAACCTCTTCAGCAGGATTCCTCGGATTATTGGCCGGCCCGTCCGAAAACGGCTGCACAAAGCCATCACTTTCCGGATGTATTGTCGGCATATAAATGGAATAATCCGTTGTTATCTCATAGCGCATGGTAATCTCCCACATCTCGAGAAAGATAGATGCCAGCCCCCATACACCCTCGCCTTCCAGCCGGACTGCCGTATCCTTCCAATGGCCGAAGCGCTCAATAATGTTGGCATATTCATCAGCGAGATTAATGCCGCCGCAATAACCGATATTCCCATCCACAATGGTTATCTTCTGATGATTCCGGTAATTAAATGACAGGCGGTCCACATCCTTATGAATCGGCGCAAATATGGCAAGCCGTACACCCGCTCTGGCCAGTTCCCGGCGGAACTCCTCCGTATTGATTGCAAGGCATCCAAAGTCATCAATCAGAAGCCGTATATCCACTCCCTCCTGAGCTTTATCAATCAACACCTGCTTCACCCTCTGCCAGATCTCTCCATTGCTGACGATAAAATATTCCATGAAAATGCACTTCGTTGCCTTCTTCATATCCTCGATCATGGCATCCAGCATCTCTTCTCCCAAAGGGAAATACGTCACCCGGGTATGATTATACATCCTGAACCCCTCATTATTCAGAAACCGGGCGATCTGCGCCTTATATGGATGTTTTTCACGCAGCTCCTGAATAACCTCCGGCCGCTCCGGCGCATAGGCCCGCATCTTGGCTTCCGTATTCCGGATCATAACATTCATCCGGCTGTTGGTACGTCTGCGCCCCCACATAAAATAGAGGAAAAGTCCGATCACCGGGAAAACAAGAACAATAACGACCCAGAACTGACGATAGGATTCCTGATCATTGACCAGCGCAAATACAACAAGAAAGCTGAGAATTTCCAACAGAATATAAGCCCATGTCGCATATTCCTGAAGATAAAATCCCAGAATCGCAAATGTTATCGCCTGCAAAATAACAGCAATCGCTACTGTCAGGCCTCTGATAATCGCCGAAGAGTTATTCTTTAATGAATCCATTCCTTACCTGCCTTTCCACTGACTTTCATAGATTATACTCTACCAGTTCTGACGGAAAACGTCAACTGCTGTCTCTTCAAAATACTGCCGACAGGCCGTAAGTTGTGTATATTTATACAAAATAACTGATTTTTATTCATTTATGCCACCTTCAGCTCTACCGTTTTCTATACTGTCATTCCTGGTTTTTGAATTTATCATAAATATATCCTGCATTTTTATTTTTTAATTTCATGCTTTTTCTCTCCACATAATACCGGAATTATGCCGTTGTTTTATAAATTTTTCTATAATATTGCATAATCCTGGGATTTTTTTACGTTTTTTGACATTTTTCATCTTAATAATTGCATATTGATGGTTGAATAAAAGCCAATAATTATTCGCATAAACTTAAAAAATCCCTTGCAAAAATGGAAATATAATGATAAAGTATGTTCATATTGTTATGTGCTTACTATTTAATTTTACTACGAAAAAGGACTGATGGCTATGACAAAAGAAATTACAGAATTTAATAAGCGCCTGGATAAACTGGCCGATTACTGCATGATTTCCGGACGCTTTGATCAGGATTTATATACAGAATATGATGTCAAACGGGGACTCCGTGATTCCAACGGTAAGGGTATTCTCACCGGTCTGACGGAAATTTCCGACGTTGTCGCTTACAAGTCGGTTCATGGACGCAAGATACCGATTGATGGTGAACTTTATTTCCAGGGTTATAATGTCATCGATCTGATTGAAGGCAACTGTGACAGCCGCTTCGGTTTTGAGGAAATCACTTACCTGCTTCTGTTCGGTGAGCTTCCGAATGAAGCCCAGCTTCAGGAATTCCTTGAGATTCTCGGCAGCTACCGGGATCTTCCTGACAATTTTGTCCGGGACATCATTATGAATTCACCCAATGCCAATATGATGAATGTCCTTCAGAAAAGTGTTCTGACACTCTATTCCTATGATGACAGTCCTGAAGATATTTCTGTCAAGAACGTACTCCGTCAGTCTCTCCAGCTCATAGCACGTTTCCCATTGATATCTGTCTATGGTTATCACAGCTATCGACATTATATACTGGACAAGAGCCTCGTCATCCGACGTCCGAAGGCAGATCTTTCAACAGCTGAGAATATTCTCCGCCTTCTCCGCCCGGATGGTCAATATACCGCTCTGGAGGCAAAGGTACTGGACATTGCTCTGATCATTCATGCAGAACATGGCGGCGGTAACAACTCCACCTTCACCACCCATGTCGTTACTTCAACAGGTACAGACACCTATTCGGCCATTGCCGCATCCCTCGGTTCTCTGAAAGGGCCAAAACACGGCGGTGCCAATATGAAGGTTCAGCAGATGTTCGCTGATATCAAGGCCAATATTTCCAACTGGGAAGACGAAGACGAAGTAGCCGCTTACCTTACGAAGATACTTAAACGTGAAGCTTTCGATCACAAAGGCCTGATCTATGGTATTGGCCATGCTGTCTATACAGAATCCGATCCCCGTTGCACGATCCTGAAGAAATATGCCAAGGCTTTATCCGAGGAAAAGGGGCTGACCAAAGAATTTGAACTCTATGACAGGGTGGAGCGTCTTGCCATTACCCTGACCAAGCAGCATCGTCAGCTTTTCAAACCGATCTGTGCCAATGTGGACTTCTACAGCGGCTTTGTTTACAGTATGCTCGGACTTCCGATGGAGCTGTTCACACCGATTTTTGCCATCTCACGTATATCAGGCTGGTGTGCCCACCGTATCGAAGAGCTGGCCAACGAAGGCAAGATCATCCGTCCGGCTTACAAATATGTCGGCCACCACAAAGACTATGTGGCCATCGAAGACCGATGGCAGTAAATATGCATCTGATCCGGAAATACAGCCCCTGTATTTCCGGATTATTTTATACAGGTGTCCTATTGCCCTGCCCGATCAGCTTCTGCTTGTCTTCTCTGCTCATCTGTTTGATGGCATATTCCCGGCGCATCGCTTCCCGCCGCTCCTCATACATCTCATAATAAACCAGCGTCACCGGACGCCGGCTCCTTGTGTACTTTGCCCCTTTGCCGCTGTTATGAATTTCCAGTCTTCTTTTCAGATCGACCGTCCACCCCGTATACAAAGAACCATCCGCACATTTTAGAATATATGTATAATTCACTTCTTCTTCACTTCTCCTTTGAGTCGTTCTGCACCTTTTCTTAAAAAAGGCCGCCGGATGGCAGCCCTTTCTATATTGAAGCAGCCGATGAAATTTGTTATTTAACAGCCAGATGCCGGAAGCAGAGCTGTTGTAAAAAAACGGTTGCATATTTTTCAATATGTACCATTTTTTCATCAGCTTCTATATCTTATGCATCCTTCCTTCAAAGGTGCTTCCCTAATTCAGATAATCCAGCGGATCCACCGGTTCGCCGTCTTTCGTCAATCTGAAATTCAGATGACTTCCCTCAACGGAATAATAACGGGTCGGAACAGCAACCTCACCGATGACCTGTCCCTCTTCGATCGTATCTCCCACAGCCACACTGATATTATTCAGCTGCCCGTAAAAGGCTTCATAGCCATTGCCCAGAGAAGTCTCTACAACCGTTCCCAGCTCTGCATCCTCGTAAATGTCCAGAACAGTGCCGCCACAGGCTGCGGTTACGGCTGTTCCCGCCTCACTCTGAATCAAAATCGACGGATTACATTTGTACTGTTCAAGTGTCGGATAATAGGTTGTCGCATCCATACTATAATCAAGGACAATCTCTCCTTCAACCGGCCAGGCCATACCGCCCTCCATCTTATAACCGGCATCGACAGCAGCTCCCGCCATTTCCGCTTCATCGGTGTCATTTTCCTCTGCGGTCATACCATCATCTTCCATGGATTCGTCCGCGTCCGCCGATACATCGCCGGCAATAAGGGAATTCTCGTCTTCAAAATCCTCCAGCGCCAGAGTGCCATCCTCAATCATGGATAATATCTTCTGTACCACATCTGCATTATAACCGGTCATCTCATCGGCCATCTGCGCTCCGGACTCTGCAGCTGCCGTATCCGCTTCTTCCACAGCTGCCGTCTTGTCCGTGAATTCCGCTGCATTTTCAGCAATCTCCCGGTCACGCTGTCCCGATACAAATCCTGCAATACCGGAGACAGCCAGAATTCCTGCCACCAATACCAGCGCCATCACATAGAATGCATTCTTTTTTAAAAAACTCATCATATTCTTCACTCTTATCACCTCTGGTCATATTCTGGCCAGAAAGCAAAGAATCTATACATTCTTTAGTGAAAAATGATATTTTTACATTCCGTCAGGCAATCTTGCTCTGTTGTCTCGCTGTATGTTCACGCTCCTGCTGTTCCGTACCCTGCACTTTGATCCTCCTGCCCGGAATCTGCCGACTGATATTCAGTACGATCCCCATCTCACACAGCTGAAGCAGCAGCGCCGTACCGCCATAACTGATATACGGAAGGCTGATGCCCGTATTCGGCAGAAGACTGGTCGCCACACCTATATTTAAGATAACCTGCAAGGCCACATGAATGCCAATACCCAAAGCCATGTAACTGCCTGCCAGATCACGGGCATGCCGGGCCACAGCAAGGATCCGCCAGATCTGATAAATAAACAGGAAAAGAACCAGTGCGCAGCCCACCAGCCCCAGTTCCTCTGCAATAACAGCAAAAATAAAATCATTCATCGGTTCCGGTATGTAATATTTCATCGTGCCGCTGCCAAGTCCGCGTCCCAGTAATCCGCCAAAACCGATCGCGTACAGCGAATATCTGGACTGCATGGAAACATCCGAATATTCATCCGGATAAAGCCAGGCCAGGATACGATTTGTTCTGAAGGAATCTCCCGCCGCATGCTGCTTCAGGATGACCGTATTATAATAAATCAATGCCAGAACAATCGCTGCCAGCAGGCATATCCCCACCCAGCGCCAGATCTTTTTGTCCGGATGAGCCACAAAAAACATGACTGCAATAATACCGAGAACAATCAAAGCTGTACTCAGGTTCTTCGTTACCACCAAAATAAAGCCAACAGCTATGATCCCCGGAATAAAAAGATAAATATCTGCCTTTAAATAAGTAAGTTTTCTGCCTACCTGCGTCAGGAGATAAGCCATCAAAATCACCATGGCCGGTTTCATCAGCTCAGACGGCTGAAAAGACTGTCCCGCGATCTCGATCCACCGACTGGCGCCATTCTTCGTAACACCCAGTCCCGGTACCTTTACAAGAAAAAGCGACAAAACGGAAAAAAGATAGATAGCTCCCGCCCATCGGGCATAGATATGATAATCCACATAGGAAATAAGCAGCATCGCCACAATGCCTCCTACACCGACAATCAGCTGCTTCTTCATCATGGATATCCCGTACTGGGCGCTGCTGGCGCTGTAAATCATGATCAAACCGAACATCACGAGAAACACAACAGAAATAATAACTCTATAATCAACCACTTCCAGTTCAGACAAATATTTCAAAAAAGTCCCTTTTAAGCCCGGATGACGGTCTTTTTTATTATTTACCACTTAACTGCCTCCTTTCGATACCCACCATCATATCATAAAAGAGACAGCCTTAACAAGTCTATTCGCCCACTTTCACATCCTTTAGATAATATAAAAGCAGTTCTTCACAGTTTTTCCCTTCCATAGCCTGCCTGTTGGCCCCGTACTGATCAAATCCAACACCATGGCCGCTGCCTTTGACAGTCATGACAGCTGTATTCCCCTCAAAATTGATTTCGAAACAGGATGACGGCAGAGCCAGCGCATAACGAAAATCGTCACCGCTCAAAAGCTTATTGCCAATCTGCATCTGAAGAACATAGCCCGAACTGTCTGTCTCCGTAATCTGGCAGGTGGATGCCAGACTGTCGGGCGAGCAGTTGAAGTCCTTCACACTTTTTTGCACTTCTGTGATTAACTGTCTTTTTGTCTTTGTAACCACGGTCTCATACTGCTCAGCCTCTCTGTCCCACAGGCTCTCTGTCGGCTGCAGCCACGGGATATCCACTCCCCAGGCTTCCCGGCTGCTCCGCGTTTTCCCATTGCCCAGCGCAAACCATGCCGGTGTGATCAATTGACCATCATAACGCAGCACACTGCCATCCGTTGACCGAACAGCTTCCTCCATCCGCTCATTATTGGCCGCATACCGGTTTCCCCATATTTCCCGCCGTTCACTTTCACTCCACCACTCCAAACCCGTTTCCGAGGCATCTATATATGATCTGTTCCCGGCTCTCTCATACAGGCAGGTTCGGGCAATGATCACCTGTGCCTTTAATGTTTCCAGCTCATAATCTGCGGAAATCTGTCCGGCCACGACACCTGTCAAAAACTCCGTAACTCCCATTCTTCTCTCGCCGCCTGCTGCCTGGACAGATATCTGCAGTCCCGAAATTTCCTTCTCAGAGCCTTTATTTTCTTCAGACATGGCGTACAACCCTGCCACAGCAAAAGGCAGAAAAACCAGCAGAAAAAACCATCCCGCAAGAAAACGCCGCATTTGTTCCCCTCCCCGATCAAAGTTCCTGCTTTAATATATGCTGTGCAGGAAAAAGAGCAACAAATACGGCGTTTTTCTCAATAAGCTATGTTATTTTATAAATATGTTACAGAGATTTTGTCCGTGCCTAATGGGCGTTCTGCCATCGGTCCGGCAGCCACACCTACTGCAATGGCGGAGACAGTACGGAAGCCTTCCGGCACCTGCAATAAAGCAGCTATCTCATCATTGGCAAACAGCACCTGACTCACACCAAAGAGATAAACAGCGCCTAACCCCATGTCTGCGGCAGCCAGCAGCATATTCTCCATGATAACACCTGTATCGGCACCTTTGATGATCTCCTCATCCTCAACATTGCAGGAAACATAAATAAGTGTAGGCGCCCCATATGTCACCTGTATCTCCGGATCACCCACCGCCTTCTGAAAAGCCTCATTCAGCCGTTTCAGGATATCCGGATTCTGAACAACAGTCAGGTGCACACGGTCATAGTTGCCCATGCAGGTTGGTGCGGCATTGGCAGCCTGAAGCAATGTGTTCAGCTGCTCCTCTGTAATCTGTTCATCTGTAAATGCTCTTACGGACTGTCTGAGCGCAAGTGTTTTCTTAAATTCCATTATCTATCTTCCTTTCTGTTCTGCTTTACGGTATAATTAATATACTAAGTACATAGTACATCCTGTGATTTAAGCTGTCAATTACGCAGATATATCATACATAGTACACTTCAGCGTACCATCACCACTTTATTACATTTTCAGGAGGATTCAGTTATATGGAAAAATTTCAGACAGTCAGCGAATATATTGCCTATATGCAGGCACATCCGGATCAGGTATGCCCGATTCGCCGGACCATCGATATCATCGGCGGTAAATGGAAGCTTTTTATCGTTCTCCAGCTGTTTGGAGCAGAACAGCTACGTTTTGGCCAGCTGGCCAGAAATATAGAAGGGATCACCAACACCGTTCTCTCCGGCTGTCTCCGTGATCTTGAACGGGACGGCATCATTCTGCGCAGGCAATTCAATGAGGTCCCGCCTCATGTGGAATACAGCCTCACAGAAAAAGGAAAAACCCTGTCCAGCGTCCTGCTGGCCATTGCCAACTGGGGACTGGAACAGGGTTAATCACCTGATACATATCAGCCATCGGCTGATTCCGTTAATATTACTGTGCTTCTACCAGAGCCTTGGTATCTCTTGCAATCATCAGCTCTTCATTGGTAGGGATCACACATACTGTCACCTTGGAATCCGGTGTGGAGATGATCATATCCTCACCACGCTTGCTGTTGGCTTCAGGATCGATCTCAATACCAAGATAACCAAGATATTCGCAGATCTTGCCTCTTACGAAGCCGCTGTTCTCACCGATACCTGCTGTGAAAGCAATTGTATCAACGCCATTCAGGGCGGCCGCATAAGCGCCGACAAATCTTGCTACATTATAGCAGAAGATCTCGATGGCTGTGATACATGCCTCATCACCTGCATGGTAACCGTCTTCCAGATCACGGAAGTCGCTCTTGCCGCCTGTCAGGCCTTCCATACCGGACTTCTTGTTCAGAACAGTTGTAACCTCACTTAAAGTAAGGCCTTCCTTGTTGGCATAGTACTCAAGAATAGCCGGATCGATATCGCCGGAACGTGTACCCATTACAAGACCTGCCAGAGGTGTGAAGCCCATACTTGTATCTACAGACTTGCCGCCGTCAACAGCACAGATACTTGCACCATTGCCAAGATGGCATACAATTGTCTTCATCTCTTCAACAGGCTTGCCAAGGAACTCAGCAACTCTCTTGGATACAAAGCTGTGAGATGTTCCGTGGAAACCATATCTTCTGATCTTGTAATCTGTATAAGCCTTCATCGGCAGACCATACAGATAAGCCTTCGGCGGCATGGTCTGATGGAAAGCTGTATCAAATACACCTACCATCGGTACGCCAGGCATCAGCTCACGACATACATTGATACCGATCAGGTTGGCAGGATTGTGAAGCGGTGCCAGCTCATTGCACTCTTCAATAACCTTAATCACCTCATCTGTAATAACTGTGGAGCTCGCGAACTTCTCACCGCCATGAACCACACGGTGACCTACTGCATTGATCTCGGACAGGGACTTGATCACGCCATACTCAGCATTGGTCAGGCAGTCAAGCACAAGCTTGATAGCCTCTGTATGTGTCGGCATAGCAGATTCAATCGTCAGCTTCTCACCACCTGCCGGTGTGTAAACAATACGGCTGCCTTCAATGCCAATTCTTTCACAAAGGCCCTTGGCTGCAACAGCCTCTGTCGTCATATCGATCAGCTGAAATTTCAAAGATGAACTGCCACAGTTAATAACTAAAATGTTCATTGGAATAATCCTCCTTATATTTATATAAAAATACTATTGCTTTATAGAAAATATGGGCAAATTGCACGATGATTTATTGTTAAATCATTATCATTCTATCCATATTACCCAAAGCATATCCATCTGTATTCTAGCATACTACTTTTTAAAACGCCATATTAAATTTCAAAAAAATGGAATTTTATCATATCTTCACAAAAACCATGCCAAAAACAACAAAAAAATGATGTATCTACTCAGCCCGCTTCCATCTCACAGCACAGAAACGGCAGGATTCCACCTAATCTCATTGACACCCCCACCCTGCATTATTATAATAATGTAGGCTGGAGTGCTGCGCACGGAGCAGTCCGTTGGCTTTTATACGTAAATGGATATCACTTGAGACGCTAACCTGTTTTTATTTTGAAGAGGACGTTTTATGAAAAAGTTTTTAAGTACAATCATATTAATTGCTGCTGTTATTTGCTTCTGCTGGAGTGCATTTTCCCTGGGGCGCTATGCCTGGCAGTCATGGACAACTCAGAAGAATCTGGATGATCTGGCTGGAGAAATCAACGATACCCCTCTCCTGATCAATGAAGCCGGTGATACCGAAACCGAAGAAGTCAGCGAATCTGAACAGATGATGGCCAAATACGGTAATTTATATGGGCGAAATCAGGACTTCATCGGCTGGCTGTCCATCGAAGGCACCAAAATCAATTATCCGGTGATGTATACACCTTATGATCCGCAGCACTATCTGCGCCGGAATTTTGACGGTGATTATGATATCGGCGGCATGCTTTTTGCCGATTACCGCTGCAGCTTCGATCCCGACAGCACGGATATTATCATCTATGGCCACCACATGAAGAACGGCACCATGTTCGGTCCGCTGATGGACTTTAAGGATGCAGATTACCTGAAGGAGCACAGCACGGTTACCTTTGATACTATTTACAGGCCGGGCACCTATCAGATATTTGCTTCGTTCCTGTCCGCTGCCTATGATGACGCATCCAACGAATTCAAATATTATAACTTTATCAATGCAGACTCAGAAGAAGAACTGACAGAATATCTTGACAATATAAAGGCATTGTCCCTGTACTACGACGAAGACAATGTCCCTGTATTCGGTGATAAAATCCTCACCCTGTCCACCTGTGATTATACCCAGGATGACGGACGCTTTGCAGTCCTGGCAAAACGGATCCGGTAAGTTATTTCTTCTTCCCCCATTTCATCCATTCCATCTGAAACCTCTGTGTCGGCGGATCTGTAACCAGCCCCTCCGGCACATAGGCAAGAAACTGTTCATAGAGTTCCGGGGTATAATTAATCAATATCTTCCTGTTCAGATCCCACCAGCTGCCACAGCATTTAATGATAAAATAGTGTCCCTCGTTTTTGTCCCATCCATATTTTACACCAATCCACTTAAATTCATTCCAGCAGACAAAATGTCTCCTGTGCGTTATATAGGATAGCGTTTCAATACCTTCCCGACGAATTGTGATCTCCCTTCCGCAGGCAACATTCACCTCAAATGGAGCTATCACCAAAATAGCTGCAACCAGCAATAATTCGAATATAACCACATCCCATGAATCATGACTAAGAAAAGTAATTAAAGCCATTAATGCAAGAAGAACACTCAAAAAAATCATGATTTGAATGACTTCTTTTTTCTTTTGCTTATATTCTTTTCTGTTATCAATCACTATTTTGCCTGGTGTATCCTTTAATAAAATATCTGCATCTGGTTCTCTTATCTTTTTTTCACTGGCAGACGGTATTTCTATCCTGACTTCTACATCATCAGGTTTATAGAACAGAATTTTGTCAAAAAGAGTCTCATCATAACAAGGAATCCTTAAAGCATACTCACCATTACTTTTCGCTGCCACAATATATAGAAGAATATCCTTTTCTATACCAAGATAAATAAAATCTCTCCACGGAGTAAAAATATCAATAATCCTGAAATAGTAGACAGTTATACCCTTTTTATCTATCTTGTAAGTCTTTATTACCGAACTAGCCAAAACGATAATACCCGCCATCAGCGACAAAAACGTCAGCGAGAACATCACAACCCCCGGGAATCCCGCGGCATCTCTCGTCGGAAGATTATTATCCAGTATATGAAAGCATACAACAAATACAGCCAGACAGCATAGCCCCAACCCCATCTTTTTCCAGTCATATCCTATTCTCAGACAATCTTTATCCCGCATCTTTCACTCCCAACTTATGTGAATGCAAATATGGGCAGAGTTCTGCCCATATCTGTATCAAAAAGCTAAATATTATTTATCAATGCAGAGCCTTTAATGTGTGGAATGCCTCTTTCATATCCTCTTTCACCAGCTTTTTCTGCAATTTATACTGGTCGGCATAAAAATCATGATTCTCCGGATTGGTATAATACAGCCGCTTAATCTCCAGGCTGTCTGACAAAGCAGCCTTCACATCTGTAATATGGCCCAGCGCATAAGCACCGATAATACAGTCTGTAACAACGGCTCCGCCGGCATTCTTCAGGGTAATAACCTCACTGCCCAGCATATCCGATTTCATCTGGTTCCAGATCTCGCTGCGGCTTCCGCCTTCTGTAATAGTGATTCTGCTCATATCCACACCGGCCGAGCGATACAGGTCCGTAATCTCCATGTAATCATAGCCGATTGCCTCAAGTACTGCATGCCAGAGGGTGGCCTGATCCGTGTCCAGCGTCATATTCAGGAAACACCCCGTTGCTTCCTTTACATCATTGGTGCCGCCTGTCAGATACGGCAGGAACAATACACCGTTGGAACCGGCAGGAATATCCTTTGCCGCCGCATTCAGCACATCAAAGTAATCGCCGTCCTTCTCCTGCCCGCAGACAGAATCCTTGAACCATCTGAGAGCCAGACCGCCGGTACGGATATAGCCCCAATAGAAGTACGTATCCGGCAATGTCCCGCTGTTGAAGATCAATCCTGCGCCCTTTTTGCTCAGCTCAGGAATAATACCATTGGTAGATACACAGAACATGGAACAGGTTCCGGCTACATCGACAGCCTGTCCGGCTCCCATATTGCCGCTGCCAAGCATGGACTGCATCGTATCTCCGGCACCGCCGCAGATCGGTATTCCCGCAGGAAATCCCGTTCTTTCCGCCATTTCCTCCGTCAAATATCCAATGACATCCCACGGCTTCACAATTCTCGGCATCATGGATTCATCGATTCCCAGCAGATCCAGCTGCTCTTTGGACCAGCATTTCTCCTCAACCTTATAGCCCATACCCCATCCGGACATGGCACCCCAGTCAATAAACATATCCTTCGCCTTAAGACCGGCAAGATGGGCCAGCACATAAGGCGCATTATGAATAAACTTTGCGCCTCTTTCCTTAAACGCATCGCTGTTCTTCAGAAGCCATCTGGCAAAAAGTGCCGGGAACATGCATTTTGCTTCCGGATTACCGGTCTCTCTGCCCCAGATATCCAGATTCCAGCTATTAATCAGAAACTCATCCTCCTGGGTACGGGAATCCAGATAATTGATATACGATGTTATAGCATTGCCATCTTCATCTACACCTGCTATGCCACAGATGATGCCGTCGCCCATAATGGACTGGACATCTGCCGGATCCATCCCCTGTTCCCGCATCTGCTTCGAACATTCAGCCATACCCTTAATTGTCAGTTCCAGATACTCATCCACATCCATATCCACCCATCCCGGGCGTGGATAGGTCAGTGTCGTCGGTGCTGATGAGGATGCCACGCACACCATATCTTCTCTGTATACTGCCACTTTTACGCTCTGTGTTCCCGCGTCAAAACCAAGATAATATTTTGCCATTTTTCTTACCTCTTTTCTGTACCGTTCGTACAATCTCTGTAAACACATTCTCTCATTCTTTCGGAATATTCTGCATTGGCGCTTTGATCATTACTCTTTCACATGTTTATCAAAGGCTGCTCGTACCAATACAAAAAGCCCTGAATTCCACGAATTCAGGGCGTAAAAGGCAACATTCAAATAAAATGAAACCCCTCTTTTCTCTCATCCAGACTATACTGTCGGCTCCGGAATCTCACCGGATCCTGCATCTGACCACCGCTTTCGCAGCCATCATCCGCTCGCGGGCTGTACCGCCGGTAGGGAATTGCACCCTGCCCCGAAAAGAATGTTTCGCAACATAGACATTATAACCCATTG
>JAEDGN010000020.1 GCA_016297495.1 Coprococcus sp. | reverse complement strand
CAGGTTTGAGGTATAATAGAAATTGAGAATAAATTGTGCAATGTACAAGTAAGGAGGAATTGATATGGCAACACCACATAATCGTGCTGCAAATGGAGAGATTGCGAAAACTGTACTTATGCCGGGGGATCCGCTTAGAGCAAAGTGGATTGCTGAAACGTACCTGGATGAGATAAGACTGGTCAGCGATGTGAGGAATGTTTATTGTTATACGGGGTTATATAAAGGAAAAGAGATATCCGTTATGGCTTCGGGGATGGGAATGCCTTCTATTGGTATTTATTCCTATGAATTATATAAATTTTATGATGTGGATGCCATCATCCGCATTGGCTCCGCAGGCGCCTATTCCAGGGAACTGAAAGTGATGGATGTGGTGCTGGCTGATGCTGCCTGGAGTGAGTCAACCTATGGTCAGGCTCAGAATCTTGAGCTGGATGCATGGAAGTATCCTTCTGCTGAATTGAACAGGCAGATTCAGACAACTGCAGAGTCTCTGGGGAAAAGAATTGTATCCGGACCGATTCATTCCAGTGATGTCTTTTATCATGAGGCGGATGCCAATGAAATATTACAGCAGACCATCCGGAGGGAAGGGCTGCTTTGTGTGGAAATGGAATCTTTTGCGCTGTTTCATAATGCAGCGCAGCTTGGAAAGAAAGCAGCTTGTCTCCTGACGATTTCGGATTCGCTGGTGACAGGTGAGGAACTGGATGCGGATTCCAGGGCAACGGCTTTTTCGGATATGGTGGAGCTGGCGCTGGCTGCGGCCATAGAAATATAATATGATTAATTTCAAGAGAATACATGAAGAGAGGAAAGTGAAGATGACTGTTACAGAAAGACTGGAAGCGCTCCGCATAAAGATGCGGGAGTATGGAATAGATATGTATCTGATTGGTTCTGAGGATTTTCATGGTTCAGAGTATGTGGGAGATTATTTTAAATGCCGGGCCTGGATATCCGGTTTTACAGGTTCTGCCGGTACGGTTGTTGTGACGCAGGATACGGCTGGATTGTGGACAGACGGAAGATATTTCCTTCAGGCGGAGGCACAGCTTAAAGGGACAGGTATTGAGCTTTTCAGAATGAATAATGAAGGCGTACCGACGGTCAGTGAATATATTGCTGAGCACATACAGGAAGGCCAGTGCCTGGGATTTGACGGACGTACGGTGGATGCACGGAGCGGTCAGGAGTATGTCAGGTGTCTGACTAAAAAGGGAGCATCGGTCAACGGCCGGTATGACCTGGTGGGAGAGATATGGACAGACCGTCCGGCCCTTTCTTCAGAGCCTGCATGGCTTCTGGATATCCGATATGCCGGGGAATCCCGTGAAGACCGAATTGCAAAAATACGGAAGATACTTGCAGATAAGGGTGCAGACTGGTTTGTTCTGACTTCTCTGGATGATATTGCATGGCTTTTGAATGTCCGCGGCAATGATGTAATGGACAATCCGGTGGTTTTGTCTTATTTGATGATGAGCGGTGACAGCATACGCTTCTATGTCAGTGATAAGGCTTTCAGGGATGAGGACCGGGCGGTTCTCGAATCAGCGGGAATCAGTTTCTTCCCTTATAATGATATTTATGCAGATATCAGCGGCCTGACTGAAGGAAAAACTGTTTTATATGATGGGTCTTCACTGAATTATGCCATTTTGGAAAGACTTCCTGAAAATGTAAAGGTACTGGATGAGGAAAATCCGACCCTGCTGCCGAAGGCACTTAAGAATCCTGTGGAGGTGGCCAATATCAGGGAGGCCCATATTAAAGATGGTGTGGCTGTGACAAAGTTTATGTACTGGCTGAAACATCATGTGGGCAAAGAGCCTATGACGGAGATCAGTGTGGCCGATAAGCTTGAAAGTTTCAGAAAAGAACAGGAAGGTTATCTGGAGCCGAGCTTTGAACCGATCTGTGGCTACGGTCCCCATGGTGCTATTGTCCATTATTCCGCAACCCCGGAGACGGATGCGCAGCTTGAGGCAAAGGGATTGCTGCTGATGGATACAGGCGGTCAGTACATGGAAGGTACAACGGACATTACACGTACATTTGTCCTTGGAGATGTTACAGATGATGAAAAGAAGTTTTTTACCCTTATTCTGAAAGGAAATCTGAATCTGGGCGGTGCCCGCTTCCTTCACGGATGCAGAGGTTATAATCTTGATTATCTGGCCAGAGAACCGCTGTGGCAGATCGGTATGGATTATAACCACGGTACAGGTCATGGCGTTGGTTATCTGCTCAATGTTCATGAGAGCCCGAATGGTTTCCGCTGGAGAATGCTTCCGAACCGCAATGAAGGCTGCATTATGGAAGAGGGAATGGTGACTTCCAATGAACCGGGTGTATATCTGGAAGGACGATTTGGTGTGCGCCATGAGAATCTGATCGTCTGCATGAAGGGTGAGAAAAATGAATACGGTCAGTTCATGTATTTTGATACATTGACAATGGTACCTTTTGACCTGGATGGTGTGGATCCGTCCATAATGACAGAGAGGGAGAAACAGCTGCTCAACGACTATCACCGGACGATCTATGAAACCATTGGACCGAAGCTTGATGAAGATGAACGTGAGTGGCTGAAAGAGGCTACCAGAGCAATCTAAATGATACAGGAGAAGGCTATGCAGAGAATATATTTGAATGATGACTGGTATTTTATCGGTCAATATACAGATGAGCTGCTGGCGCCTGATATGGATATGGGGAAGCTGCAGAAGGTGCGGGTTCCCCATACTGTATGTGAGACGCCTTACAGTTATTTTGATGAGAGCTGCTATCAGATGGTGAGCGGCTACAGGAGGACTGTTCATGTGGAGGATGAGTGGCGAAAAGGCCATCTGATCCTGACTTTTGAAGGTGCTGCTCATGAGGCGACAGTATATATCAACGGGCAGCAGGCCGTGAAGCATTACAGTGGATATACGGCTTTTTCGGTGGATATGCTGCCTTATCTTACGAAAGATTGTGAACAGGTGGTAACAGTCCGGCTGGACAGCCGTGAAACATTAAACCAGCCGCCCTTTGGACATGTGATTGATTATATGACCTATGGCGGTATTTACCGGGATGTCTATCTGGATGTGAAGAATGAATATTATATAGAAGATATCTATGCGGCAACGCCGGATGCACTGCTGGATGTGAAGACCCTGAAGGCTGAGGTGAAGGTCAATGAATGGACAGAAGGACTCAGTATTGCTGCCAGACTGGACACATGGACGGAGCTGGCTCCGGCGGATGAGGATGAAGCGACAATGCAGCACTGGCAGTTTAGTGATGAAGTGGTCAGATTCAGGACTTCCTGCCTTACTTACAAGGTGAAAGATGCCTTCCTTTGGGATGTGGAGATGCCGAATCTTTATGTTCTGAGTATTGATCTGAAAAAGGATGGCGTTGTGGTGGATTCAAAGCAGGTGCGTGTTGGATTCCGGGAAGCGGTCTTCGAGGAGGATGGTTTTTATCTGAATGGCCGGATACTGAAGCTGCGCGGCCTGAACCGCCATCAGTGCTGGCCTTATGTGGGCTATGCCATGCCGAAATCACCGCAGCAGCTGGATGCGGATATGCTGAAATACGAACTGGGAGCCAATGTGGTGCGTACGTCCCATTATCCCCAGTCTCAGTATTTTATAGATCGCTGTGATGAGATCGGTCTGCTGGTATTTACGGAGATTCCGGGGTGGCAGCACGTGGGTGATACCCGGTGGAAGAAGATAGCTGTGCGCAATGTCCGGGAAATGATCATGCAATACCGCAACCATCCGTCTATTATTCTGTGGGGTGTGCGGATCAATGAATCAAAAGATGATGATGCATTTTATCACAAGACCAACAGGCTGGCTCACGAGCTGGATGTTTACCGGCAGACGGGCGGTGTACGTAATTTTAAGGAGAGCCATCTTTACGAAGATGTCTATACCTATAATGATTTTTCACATGTGGGCGGTAATGAAGGCTGTGAACCGAAGAAGGCGGTAACATCGGATGTAAGGAAGCCTTATTATATATCCGAGTACAACGGTCATATGTATCCGACAAAAATGTGGGATGATGAGAGCCATCGTCTGGAGCATGCACTGCGTCATGCAAGGGTGCTGAACGATATTGAAGCCAATGATGATATTGCCGGCGGTACAGGATGGTGCATGTTCGATTATAATACCCATAAGGATTTTGGCAGCGGTGACAGGATCTGCTATCATGGTGTTATGGATATGTTCAGAAATCCGAAGCTGGCGGCGGCTGTTTATAAGAGCCAGGCCGATGATGAGATTGTATGCGAGATCAGTTCCTCCATGGATATTGGTGAATATCCGGCAGGCAATCAGGGAGATATTTATGTATTTACGAATGCTGACAGTATCCGTTTATACAGAAATGATGAATTTATCAAAGAATTTTATCCTGATGAAGAGACCTACGGGGCTATGGTACATCCACCGGTCATTATTGATGATATGATCGGCGGTCAGCTTGCTGAGAAAGAACAGATAGATGTAAAGACAGCAGAGCAGCTGAAAGAGATTTTCCGTGAGCTGCACAGCAATAACCTGCATTTGTCACCTGTCTCAAGGGCAAAATTTACTGCGTTGCTGGCTGCAAAGCATATGAGCTATGAAGAAGGTATGAAGCTTTACTGGAAATATACAGATGAATGGGGCGGTGATGCTGTTACATGGCGTTTTGAAGCAGTGAAAGACGACGACGTGGTAATGACTATTGTCAAGGCACCATCCAGCAGCGTGACACTGCGCATTATGGCTGACCGACAGACGCTGACAGAGGAAAACAGCTACGATGTGGCCACTGTTCATATGGAAGCTGTTGACGAAAATGGTAAACACTTGTCCTACTATCAGGAGCCGCTGGTACTGAAGACAGAAGGTGATATCGATATCATTGGACCATCCATCGTCACCATGAGGGGAGGATACGCCGGAACCTATGTGAGTTCTCTGGGACATTCGGGTGAAGGCAGGCTGATGATTGACAGTCCTTTTGGTGAGGCAGTGATAGAATTTAATGTTGTTGTGGGGCAGAAAGTATAATGCAGATTTATCTGGAAAGTTACGACAGGGAGATTTTTCAAAATAAGATGCCGGAGAATGATTATCAGCATGAGGCAGGCTGGCAGCTGGTGCAGTTTGCTCTGTCGGAAAGCTTTGGGATGAAGATATCGAAAGATGAGGCATGGCTGAACTTTGGTGAAGCAGGAAAACCTTATCTCAGCAATCGACCGGACATACATTTTAATCTCAGTCATACGTCAGGGCTTGTGACCTGCGTCGTCGGCAGCCGTCCGGTGGGTATAGATGCCGAGAAAATACGGTCTTTCCCCTGGGCAGTTCTGAGGAAGCTGACCGAAAAGGAGCGGATCTATATCCTATCTTCAGAGAAGCAGGATGAGGCCTTCATGCGGGTCTGGACCATGAAAGAAGCCTGCATCAAACTGACGGGGGAAGGATTGGCTGCCTTTGAACGGACAGAATGTATTCCCGGACAACCGCTGCCGGGAATCCGGTACCGGCAGTTCATATGGCAGGGGATGTATGTGGTCACTGCGATGGAGACACTGTAGAAGCAGCTGCTTTATGAAGTGGAAATAAACGCTTATATCTATAAGAAAATAGATATAGGCGTTTTTGTGTGTTACGAGCATAGTAAAAAACTTACTGGTGCAAATGACTGAAAAATTGACACATATAGATGTAATAATCACCTATATACAGTCGGAATTTTCTTGTAGAATATAGAATATCAGAATAACGTATCAGTAAGATATTATTATGGAAAGGAAATGCAATATGAAAAAACAGTTTTTTATCCCGGCCTGTTTGCTGGCAATTGCTGCGATTGGTTTTATCCTGTATGCTCTGGAACATCCGGAGTTGTTCTTCCCATGGAATGCTCATATTACATATATCCTTTACGGGGTGTATGTGGACATTGTGGTGCTGCTGTTTGTGCTGGCATTCTGGAAAAGGACGGACAGAAGGTATTTCCTGGCGGTTATATTGGAACTGGGTGCGATCTTTTTTCTGGTGCAGTCCATACTCACCGTTTTTCCGGAGGGCGAATCCAATTGGTATCTGCCGCTGGCACTGGGACTGAATTGTATGGCATTGTGTCTGAATGCAACCCGGAAGAAAAGGAGTGAAAAAATCAATATAAGCGATGAAAAACAGAGGGAATGACGAGGGAAATGCTTCGCGCCTTGGCAGAGATGAATCAGGAGATATTTTCGTCAGGTGATTATCATGATTTTCTCTCGTTATGTAACAATGGTGTCATGTTAAATCTGCCGAAGACAACTGTTGTTTCAGCTGTAAGCAGATTGGTAAAGAGGGGATATATTAAGAGAGAGCAGAATGCACAGGATGGTCGGGAGCAATTATTGAGGTTAACTGAAATCTTCTTATTTTGGAGAAGCTTGCAGGATTTAGAATGGGGTGGCTTATCAGGAATATATCTGTGCCCATGATAAGAAAAATGTACAGGGATTAATGGAGAAGGGGACCTTTCCGGATATTCCGTTTACTTTAATAACGCATTCTTCTGAGTTTGCTCTTGAAGAGAGCATGAAATTTGGTAATAATTCATTTGAGTTTGCAGCCAGAATTGAGGACATGTGGCAGAATCTGATGAAAGAATATTTAAGCTTTAGTAAAAGGTCAATGTATTTACAGGCTGATCATAGTGGGCATTACATTCATCTTACGGAGCCGGGACTCATAGTAAGAGAGGCTGAAAAAATGCTGCAGCAGGATTAAGCATCTGAAAGTTTACTTATTTTAGAGAATGAGGAACGGTGAGTTTTTCTTTGAATGAATTCTAAACATGACAGCGATTGTGGAGAGTGGTAGAATAAGAAGAAAAAGACAGGGGGATTTTATTGTGCTGACCGATGATGAATTGGAAGCTTTATATCAAAATGAATTTGCTGATTGCCAAACGGCTTTAGAAATATCCGATAAACTGGCAACTATGAAGAGTGAGCATATAGATGGTCTTAGAGCTTTATTTTGTAACGAAATACTTTATATGATATCCGTAGGTTTTACTAAATATGATAGGTTAAATTTTGAAAAGAGTGATCTCATAAGTCTTTTGTGTAAAAATATTCAGTTGATCTCATCTGGATATACATATATGAAGGCTGTATATGCTTTTTTTAAACACGAGAATAAGAAGTGTCTAAAATTGATTGAATGTTGGCTGGAAGAAGTATATCAAAATTCAAAGGATACAATAAAGAAGCCGGAAGATTTTATGGATGAATATGGCTTTGTAGATACTTGCTTTGAACCATTTAAAGAAGCTTTTCCTGGATTTTGGAAATCATTAGGTCAGTTAATAAAAAAATATCCTTGTCAAAACGGAATTCCGGAATTGTGTGAAATCATAGATGATTATCATCGTTGTAATACGGATGAAGAGGCTTTAGATATGCTGCTTGATGCAATGCAGAAATATCCGGATATTATTTTGATAAAGGAACTTATTGCTTATACCTACTACTCAATGAAAATGTGGAATAATGCAATCGCATATCTGGAATTGATTGAGGATAGCAGCTGCTTTTTCAGAAAATATGATGTATATTTTATGTTTGCATGGAGCTATGGTAAATTAAAAAACTGCAGGTTGGAAGAAGAGTATTATCGAAAGTCCTTAGAAGAAAATTCTTATAATATTGATACAATTAATAATTTGGGATTTTGCTTATATACCCAGAAAAAATATATAGAAGCCAAAGCATTATTTGAACAATGTCTGGAAATAGATCAAAATTATGTATATGCATCAAATAATTATGTGAGAGTTCTGATAGCACTAGGCAGGAATAAGGATGCAAAGACATTTGTAAATTCAGGGAAATATAAGATTTCTAAAGAGTTTAGGCGCAGAGTGGCAAAACTTGATAATACAAATGCCAGGATAAATAAGAGCATTGAAAAAGAAGCTGCAGTAGAAAGCACAGACGATGAAAATGCCAGGGAAAACCGCGTAGACCTTGGAATTAAGAGACAGCAGTTTTCGAATGAAAAACTGTTAGAAGATGAATTGACAGCAAGAATTGAATCCGGGATGAATGTATTTGGACTGAATCTTAAAGTGTATAGGAGAAAAGGTCTTTATGGTCGACAGTTTATTATACCAGTTGGGCGGCTGGATCTCTTGTGCGAAGACAATGAGGGTAATTTGTATGTCATTGAACTGAAGAAAGATTCAGGTTATGACGATGCATATAAGCAGACTGCAGAGTATTTGGATTGGTTTGAACACAGCACGGAATATAAAGAAAAAAAAGTTTATGGAATAATCTGTCTTAATTCTCCGACAAAGGAATTAGTTGAGAAAGTGCATAAGGATCATCGTATGAGGATTTACGAGTATCAGATTTCCTATACAGAATTATAATGGAAGGCGGCGCTGCTATGGCAGCATCACAGAACAAACTTGTGCAAAAATAGTCGGGAAAACGGGCATCTGATGAGATAGAATATGATCAGAAGCAGGGGAGGTAAGAAGCATGGAATGGATGGCAATCATAGGTAATTCGATTCAATATATGGAGGATCATATCACAGAGGATATCACAGTAGAGGATATTGCGAAAAGCGTCGGTGTATCGTCATTCTATTTTCAGAAGGGGTTTGCGATGCTCTGCGGGTTTAGCGTATCCGAGTATATTCGAAACAGGAGACTGGCACTGGCCGGGAATGATCTGCTGGTTACTGATGAAAAGATTATTGATATCGCCATGAAGTACGGGTACGACTCTCCGGATAGTTTTACCAGAGCATTTACCAGATTCCATGGAGTAACACCCACATCCGTTCGCAGGGATGAGGTGTTATTGAAATCCTTTGCTCCGCTTAAAATCAGGATATCATTAGAAGGAGGCTATCTTATGGATTACAAGATCGTGAAAAAAGAAGCATTTACTGTTATTGCAAACGCCAGGACATTCTCCTATGAAGGCGCAAAGGAAACCGTGCCAAAGTTCTGGCAGGAACATTTTCAGACTGGAAAGGGTGCAGTGATCTGTGGCTGTTATGGAATCAATATTGATTTGGAAATGGGACAGGAGACTTTTGAGTACCTGATTGCAGATCCATACAATCCGCAGAAGGAGATTCCGGATGGATTTGTGACCAGAACGATTCCTGCTTTTGACTGGGCAGTATTTCCTTGCAGGGGGGCCATGCCGGATGCACTGCAGGATGTGAATACGAAAATCTATACCGAATGGCTGACGGCATTGAAGGACTATGAGTTTGCAGCAGGATACTGTGTAGAGTATTATGACGATCCGACAAAGTATGAGAAGGGAACTATGGACGACAACTATTACTGCGAAATATGGATTCCGGTAAGGAAAAAATAAATCGTATAGAAAATTTTTATTGCATCTCCTGAGAAATGGTTTAAAATAGACAATATCATCAATCGTTTTTACAGGAGGAAGAAGATATGGATTTTAAGTTTGCTCAGCGGTTGGATTCTTTTGAGGCGGGGATATTTTCCGTATTAAATGATAAAAAGAATGAATTGATCCGACAGGGGAAGAAAGTCTATAATATGTCTGTTGGAACACCGGATTTTAAGCCGGCCCAGCATATTATAGATGCGGTCTGTGAGGCTGCTTCCAGGCCGGAGAATTATAAATATGCGCTGGCGGATCTGCCGGAGCTTCTCGATGCTGTCAGTCATCACTATGCAGAGAGATACGGTGTAGAAGGGCTGAAGCATGAGGAAATCATGTCTATTTATGGTTCACAGGAAGGTATGGCACATATTGCCATGGCATTATGTGATCCGGGCGATGTGGTTCTTGTTCCGAATCCGGGCTATCCGGTTTTTACGGCAGGACCTTTCCTTTGCGGCGCAAAAGTTGAGACTTATGAATTACATAAAGAGAATAATTTTATCATAGAATTTGATAAGATACCGGAAGAACTGGCGCGTCAGGCAAAGGTGATGATCGTGTCTTATCCGCTGAATCCTGTCTGTGTGACAGCACCGGATTCCTTCTATGAAGAATTAATTGCATTTGCTAAAAAATATCATATTATGATTCTTCATGACAATGCTTACTCTGATATCATTTACGGCGGACGTGTCGGTAAATCTTTCCTGGCCTTTGAAGGAGCGAAGGATGTGGGTGTGGAGTTCTATTCATTGTCCAAGTCATACAATTACACAGGAGCCAGAATGTCCTTTGTTGTTGGCAATGAAGCTATTGTGGAGAAGTTCAGAAGTGTTCGTTCACAGATAGATTATGGTATTTTCCTTCCGGTGCAGTATGGTGCCATTGCAGCACTTACAGGACCGCAGGATGCTGTGAAGGCACAGTGTGAGGAGTATGACAGGCGTAACCATGCGCTTTCAGAAGGTATGACATCCATTGGCTGGAATGTGCCTTTAAGTCAGGGAACCATGTTTGCCTGGGCACCGATTCCTGAAGGCTTTGGCAGTTCCGATGAGTTTGTAATGGAACTGATGGAAAAGACAGGGCTTATTGTTACACCGGGCAGCAGCTTCGGAAGTCTGGGTGAAGGTTTTGTACGTTTCGCGCTGGTGCTGGATGTGGCTGCCATTAAAGAAGCTGTACAGGCTGTGAAGGACAGTGGGATTCTGAACCGATAGGAGTGTAGTATCATGTATGACGAGTTGTCGGAAGACGATATTCAGAAGATGAAGGATGAAATCGAGTACAGGAAGCTGGTTGTACGCAAGAATGCGCTGGAGGCTGTAAAAGAAGCCAGGGAACATGGAGATCTCAGCGAGAATTTTGAATATCATGCTGCCAAGAAGGAGAAGAACCGGAATGAAAGCAGGATCCGCTATCTTGAGAGAATGATCAGGACGGCGAAGGTTATTGAGGATCATTCAAAGAGTGATGAGGTGGGACTGAATAATACGGTAACAGTCTACTTCGAGGATGAGGATGAGGAAGAGACTTATCGCATTGTGACAACCATCAGAGAGGATGTTCTCAATGGCCGTATCAGTATTGAATCTCCTGTGGGAAAGGCGCTTTTGGGACACAGAGAGGGTGACTGTGTCCACATACAGGTGAATGATCATTATGGTTATGATGTGAAAATTATGAAAATTGAAAAGACAACGGATGAGTCGGATGATAAGATCCGTGGATTCTAATGCATAAAAGCATTTTATTTTCCAATAATAGTTTGTAGAAGCGAGTCTTGAATATGACATGCGGCAAGCAGGAAAGGAGAATAAAATGCTTTATGTATATCTGAAGGTTTTTCTGACAGGTGGGATTATTTGTGCCCTGGTACAGTTATTGATGGAAAAGACGAAAATGATGCCGGGACGTATTATGGTGCTTCTGGTGTGCACGGGTGCTGTCCTTGGAATGATTGGTATTTATAAACCGGTTGTAGATTTTGGTCAGGCCGGGGCAACGGTACCGCTGCTGGGATTTGGATATAACTTGTGGAACGGTGTCCGTCAGGCCGTTGACAGTCAGGGATTTTATGGTATCTTTATTGGCGGTTTTCAGGCTTCGGCGGCAGGTATCTGTGGTTCACTCATATTCAGTTTCCTTGCATCTCTGATCTGCAGTTCAAAAATAAAGAAGTGAGTCATGTATAAAAGCTGACGCAATCAGATGATACATCATTTGATCGCGTCAGCTTCATTTTATAAAATAATTAAGAGATTATCCCGGATTGTTGTCATCTTCACCCGGATTATCATTACCGTTATTTCCGCCGCTGTCGTCATTGTTACCAGGGGTGTCACCTGGATCAGTGCCCGGATCAGGAGTATCCGGATTAACCGGCGGATCGGTTTCAGGCTCTGTCTCCACAACGTGCTGACAGTATTCATCAGGAATATCAGACCATGAGTCAAAATACTTGGTAGTGACATACTCCGGCGGTGTCTGATCTGTTTTAAGCAGTCCGCATTCAGAACATATCTCAACTTCAATATGGGAAGAACAATATTCATCAGGTACGGAACCTGCAGCAAAATATTCCGTGATCGGTGTACAGCCACTGCCCGATGCGAGAAGACCGGATTTGCTGCAGACGGTTTTTCTCACTATATCAGAAGGCATGACAAAATCACGATCTTCATAGCCTTCCAGAATATCATCCATGATATTTTTCCATAAGGTCTTATGTTCTGTATAGGAATAGCTGATTCGGCCTCTCATGGAGATGGAATCATCATAACCGAGCCATATGCCGGCCGTATAATACGGTGTGTATCCCACGAACCATAAGTCTTTCCATTCATTGGTTGTACCTGTCTTGCCGGCCTGGGCAATGCCCCAGTCGGAGATGTGCGCTGCCGTACCGGTACCTTTTGTAACAACGTCCTCCATGGCGCTGGTCAGAAGCCATGCGGTAGTCTCCTTCATGACAGTACGTTTCTCAGGTACGTTGTCAATCAGTACGTTGCCATCCTTATCGAGAATCCTGGTGTACAGAATCGGTTCTGTATAGACACCGCCATTGGCAATGGCCGCATAGGCAGCTGTCAGTTCAAGATTAGTGACACCATTTGAAATGCCGCCGAGTGCCAGAGGTGCATAACAGTCATCTGTTTCACTCATAGTGGTAATGCCAAGATTTTCAAGGTACTGGAGACCAAGCTGAGGTGTAACATCCTCCACCAGCCATCGAACGCTGACAACGTTCATGGAATAGGTAATAGCATCTCTGACAGTAGTCAGACCTTTGTAGGAGCTGGCATTGGTATTGAATGGTTCATATTTTCCATCCGGAGTTGTATAAGGCTCGTCCATTTTGGTGGAGGCCAGTGTCAGCCCGCAGGAATCAATACCCGGAAGAAATACGGCCAGAGGTTTGAATACGGAACCTGGCTGTCTCGTCGCCTGAGTCGCGCGGTTAAAGCTTCGGCTTGTAGTCTTCTCACCTCGCCCGCCGGCCAGTGCCAGTACATAGCCTGTGGACTGGTCCATCAGTACAAAGGAGGACTGAGCCTGAACGGTCAGTGCGTCAGAAAGCGGTGTTTCTGCAATGACATCGTCTTCTGTGATGCCCATGCCTTCCTTGAAATCGTCAATAGCCTGCTGGGCCTGTTCAGCATTGTCATAAAGCAGGTCACAGTTGTCAGAACCGTAATAGCTCTGCAGAGAGTTCTCATCAATGTTGACCTCATTGCCATCTTCATCCAGATAAGTTAAAGCCCAGTTGAGGCGGTATTCAGTAGAAGTAAAATTGGAATCGTCCAGATAATAGCTGTCTACGATATCCTGGATATGACGGTTCTGTGTCAGATAGATCTGGAGACCGCCGCTGTATAAAGCGGAGTTCGCCTCTTCTCTGGTATACCCCAGCTTCTCCTGCAGATCATCCAGAACCTGATCGATGGCCGCATCTTCAAACCATGTATAGACAGTATTCTGGTTCTGTGCTACCTCGTTCACCTCCTGGATACGGGAGTAAACATCGTCCGCCATGGCTTCATCGAATTCATTCTGGGTGATAAAGCCCAGAGTCAGCATATTATTCAGAATCTTTTCGCGTCGCTCTGCATTGACTTCCTGTCCGTTGATCGGATTGTTATAGGTCGGGGACTGTGCAATAGCAGCAAGGACCGCACATTCAGAAACCGTAAGTTCACTGCTGGATTTATCAAAATATCTCTCCGCAGCCGCTTCTACACCGTAGGCACCGCGTCCGAGATTGATCGTGTTCAGGTAGGCTTCCATGATCTCATCCTTGCTGAGTTCTTTTTCAAGTTCCAGAGCAAGATACCACTCCTGGAATTTACGCTTAAAGCGCTGTATAGTATCGGTTTCGGCACCGCCGTCAAATACGGTCAGCTTGATCAGCTGCTGTGTGATGGTACTGGCACCCTGGGAGAAAGAACCGCCGTCAGCAATACCAACGAATAAAGCCCGGACAATACCCTTCGGGTCGATACCGTTGTGTTCATAAAAACGTTCATCCTCAATGGCGATAAAAGCGTTCGGCAGCGCATCGGGAACGTCATCGATGGAAACAAGGGTACGGTTGGCCTGGGCGCCGACCAGTTCAACCGCCTGCGTACCGTCCGGATAATACATGACGGATTTAAACTTGCTTGGCATAACATCGCTGACATTGATGTCCGGAGCGCTGTCTATGACTCCCTTGAAACCGCCGATAGCAGCGGCAATTCCTATAACAGCAACAATAACAATTGCGATTATTGAGAACCGGAATATATTAAAACCAATTTTTTTCTTGGATTTTGCAGCGTTGGAACGAATCTTTTTACGTTGTTTTTCAGTGTTGTGTTTACTATAATCCATTGTTCAACCTCCTTCATCATCCCATTATAGCAAATAAGCGCTGTGAAATAAAGTGAAATTTTTCTGAAGAATCATTAGGCAGGAAGGAAAAATTTTGATGGTGTATGGAGGAAGTTGATGGTATAATGAACTGACAGGATACTAAATTTATGTTTTAAGGATGTTGAACGGATGGCGGATGAATGTAGACTGAAGTGTTACAGGACGGTTTTTGAAGGTGGTACGGGAGAGATCGTGGAGAAGAAGTCCCGTTTTATTGCCCATGTGGCCCACGTGGAATCGGAAGAAGAGGCACTGGATTTTATTGAAAGTATAAGAAAAAAATACTGGGATGCAAGGCATAACTGTCATGCCTTTACTGTAGGTCTGGGGCAGGAGACTGCCAGATGCAGTGATGACGGTGAGCCGGCACAGACGGCGGGGAAGCCGATGCTGGATGTATTGACCGGTCAGGGACTGAAGAATACGGTTGTTGTGGTGACACGTTATTTCGGCGGCACACTGCTGGGAACGGGAGGCCTTGTACGCGCCTATTCAGCGGCGGTTCAGGAAGGACTGGCAGCCAGTGTGATTATTGAGAAATATCTCTGTCAGCGGGTTCATATACAGATGGATTATACCCTTCTGGGCAAGATTCAGTATCTGGCGGCAAAGCAGTCTCTGATGATACTGGATACGGTTTATACCGATGCGGTGGAGATGCAGCTGCTTGTTCCTCAGGATGAGCTTGGAAGGTTTGAGAAGGAAGTAACAGAGGCAACGGGCGGCAGAGTCAGCCTCGAAAAAAAAGGCTTTTGCTATGGAGCGGATGTAGAAGGAACAACCAGGGTTTTTGATGATTAGAAAATATTGAATAAAGTGTGAATTTCGGAGAAAGTCTTTTATTTTTCTCCTTTCTATGGTATAAATATTATCGTTGACATTTATCAGACGGGGAAGTCTGCCCTTTTTTGGCAGCAGCCGGATGATAGAACAGGAAAGGATAGAATTATCATGATGAAAAGAGTATTAAAACTGGGGACCATATGTCTGGGCATGGCTATTTTGCTGTGTGCCTGCGGTAATAGTTCAAAAGGAGAATCAGAGGCTGCTTCAGAGACCGGTGAAGGTGTTGTACAGTCCGAATCAGAGACGGAAGATACGACGGTTTATGCCTATGATTATGATGTGGCATCAATGGTTACTCTTGGGAATTATAAAGGGCTGACATACACGATGATGGACACTTCTGTTACAGATGCGGAAATTGATGCGGAGATCGACATGGCTCTGACCTCCAGTGCCGTAAAAGAGCAGATTACGGAACGTGCCGTGGAAGATGGCGATACGGTCAATATTGATTATGAAGGATTGCTGGAAGGAGAAGCTTTTGATGGCGGTACTGCCCAGGGCGCGTCACTGACGATAGGTTCCGACAGTTATATTGATGGATTTGAGGATGGACTGATTGGTGTTTTGCCGGGCGAGGAGACTTCCCTGAATCTGACTTTCCCGGATCCATATAAAAATAATCCCGATCTGGCCGGCAGGGAAGTCGTTTTTAATGTGACGGTGAACTATATAGAAGGTGATGATGTTGTTCCTGAGCTGGACGATGCCTTTGTCGAAAGTCTTGGTATGGATGATGTGAAAACTGTGGATGAATATCGTGCCTATATCAGTTCCCAGCTGAAGGATTCGAAGGAATATGAGGCGGAGACTAACAGGCAGAAGGAGCTGTTCCAGAAGGCTGTAGCGAATGCTGAAGTGAAGGAATATCCGGAAGAACTGGTAGAACAGTACAGGCAGGAGTATATCAGCTATTATCAGCAGTATGCGGCTTATTCTGGCATGGAGATGGCAGATTTTCTGACACAGTATATGGATCAGACGGAAGATGAGTTTAACGAGGATGCAGCGGAGTATGGCAAAGAGGTGGCCGGCAATATGCTTGTAGTCTGTGCCATTGCCAGTGCAGAAGGTATTGAGGTGACGGATGAGCTGTATGCACAGAAGATCAGTGAATACGCTGAGCAGAGCGGCTATGCGGATACCGCCACGCTGGAAGCTGATTATGGAAGAAATTATCTGAAGCAGCTGATCATCAATGAAGAGGTTATCAAGCTGCTTGAAGAGTCAGCAGAGGGGGTTCCTATGGCTGAGACAGAGGATGCTGCGGAATTAACAGAAGAATAATATAACATAAACAGATAGAGAACGCCGCGAATTTGTGCGGACAGCATGGTTGCTGTTTAAGCAGATTTTCGGCGTTCTTTATTCCATATGTACAGGAGGGTATATGAGATTTTTTCATTTATCAGATCTGCATATTGGCAGGCAGCTTTATCAGTATAGTCTGTTGGAGGATCAGAAGGCCATTCTGGAGCAGATCGTGGAAAGAGTCATAGAATACAAGCCGGATGCCATCGTCATTGCGGGTGACATTTTTGATAAGCCTGTGCCTTCAGGGGAAGCGGTGATGGCTTTTGATCATTTTCTGACGGAACTGGCAGGACTGGAGGGCGGACCGGAGCTGATGATTACAGCCGGCAATCATGATTCTGCGGAAAGGCTGGACTATGGCGCGGCATTGCTTGAAAAACTGCGGATACATATTGCGGCATTGCCGCCGGAACGGGAAGAATACCTGAAACGTATCCGGCTTAGTGATGCCTTCGGTCCGGTTGATTTTTATCTGATGCCTTTTATCAAGCCGCCGTATATACGCAGACTTTTTGAAGAGGGAGAGGAACCCAGGACTTATGACGGGGCCGTTCGGGCGCTGCTGGATCGGGAACAGCCGGAGGAAGGAATCAGAAAGGTCATTGTGGCCCATCAGTTTTTTACAGCTGCGGGTGCAGCGACAATGACCTGTGATTCCGAAGTCCTGCAGGTGGGAGGTCTGGATCAGGTGGATATATCAGCCCTTAAGGATTTTGATTATGGGGCATTGGGTCACATCCATGGACCTCAGAATGTAGGCTGTCAGAGATTCAGATATTGCGGTTCACCGCTGAAATATTCTCTCAGTGAGGCAGGACACCATAAGTCGCTGACGATGGTGGATCTGGGACAAGCAGGAACAGAGCCGGTGATCACAGAACTGCCGCTGATGCCTGTGAGGGATGTAAGGTCTCTGCGCGGAGAGCTGAATGAACTTCTGGCAGCCGGTCAGAATGATCTGAGCAGTGATGACTATGTCAGTATTACTCTGACTGACGAACAGGAACAGATGGACGCAAGGGAACGATTGCTGGATATTTTTCCGAATCTCCTGGAGGTGCAGGTGGATAATACGAGAACGAGACAGCAGCTGACGGAATCCTTTGATGTGGGGATGGTCAAGGAACCTGAGGAAATATTTGCTGAATTTTTTGAAGGGGTGCAGGGACGTTCCCTGACTGCGGAGGAAGGAAAAATCATACAGGCGGTCATTAATCGTTCGAAGGCTCAGGAAGCGGGACAGGAAGGAGAAAATCAGGGATGAGACCATTAAAGATAGAAATGTCGGCATTTGGTTCTTATGCGGGACATACGGTGATTGATTTTTCGGCACTGACAGGCGGGCTTTTTCTGGTGACCGGTGATACGGGAGCGGGTAAGACAACTCTTTTTGATGCCATTGTCTATGCGCTTTATGATCAGACCAGCGGAGGATTGCGGGATGGCCGGATGATGCGCAGTCAGTATGCTGCTTCCGGGGACAAAACCTTTGTAAAGCTGACTTTTGTCTGCCACGGTAAAGAATATACGATTGTACGAAGCCCTGAATATGAGCGTGCCAGCAGGCGAAAGAAATCGGATGGTACTGTGACGATGACGAAGGAAAAGGCTGCGGTGGCTCTTTTCATGCCGGACGGAGAGTGTTTCAGAGGGCGTAAAAAGGATATTGACCAGAAAATCACGGAGATCATCGGACTGGATGCGGGGCAGTTTATGCAGGTGTCCATGATTGCTCAGGGGGATTTTATGAAGCTGCTTTATGCATCTTCAAAGGACAGAAAAATTATTTTTTCAAAAATATTCCGAACAGGTCTGTACTGGCGGATACAGGAGAATCTGAAAAATGAAGCAGGCAGTTTTTATGGCAGACTGGAAGATGCAAGAAAAAGATATTGTCAGGAGCTTGGAAGGACTGCTGCAGAGCCGGGCAGTGAGGAGGAACAGATACTGGCAGAACTTCTGGAGAAAAATTATCCCGATGCAGCCAGGGTGGATGAGATGCTTGATACTATCTGCAAAAAAGATGAGCTGCGTTACAGGGAGGCCGATCATGATAGAAGAAAGATAGAGAATAGGCTTGAGCTGCTCAGAAAAGAAGAAGGGGAGCTCAGACATCGCCAGGAGGCAGAGCGGCGCTGCGAGGAGGCCAGACAGAATATTATGGGGCTTCAGGAGCAGCAGCGATGCCAGAGGGAAATGCTCAAAACTGCCGCTGCTGAAAAAGAAGCTTGTGAGCACAGGCAGAGAGAGGAAAGCGAAGGCCTTCAGAACACGATATACCAGATCAGACACATGCTGCCATTATACGATATTTTCCGGGAGAAAAATGCAGTATTGCAGGATACCGGCAATGAGCTGGACAGGTTGATGAAGAAAGAACATCTGGTCCACGATCAGCTGGAGGATATGAAGAAGCAGCAGGAACAGTATGAGTCAGTGCTTGCCGGAGAGGTAGCTGTAACGGAGGAATATATCCGGGTAACCCATCAAAAGGCAGAATGTCAGGAACGTCTGAGCAGGCTTCGGACCCTTTTGTCTCTTATGAAAAAAAGAGAGCAGCAGGAAGAACGCTGTCAGAGGGCGCAGATGGCTCATGACCAGGCGGATCGTGTTTATCAGGAGAAGAATAGAAAGTATGAACAGCTGTATCACTTGTTCCTGGCGGAACAGGCGGGAATTCTGGCAGGAGAACTGAAGGAGAAGCAGCCATGTCCGGTGTGTGGTTCCTTTTCTCATCCATCCCCGGCGGTGCTGCCTGAGAACGCACCGGATCAGCATGCTGTGGATGAGGCAGGCGCGAAAGCGGATGAGGCCAGGAACAGGAGACAGCAGTGTCTGGCAGATGCTCAGAAGCAGATGGGTATTTATCAGGAGATGCAAACATCTGTCAAACGGGAAGGGGAATGCCTGCTGGATGAACAGTGGGTGGATGATTTTGAATATATGGATGGTCTGATAAAGCAATGGGGGGAAAGTGTCAGGGAACTGGAAGGCATGGTTCATAAGCTGGAAGCAGACCGGCAGGAACTGGATCAGGTGAAGAAGGCAAAGGTCAGACTGGAGCAGCAGAAAATGAAAGCAGAGACCGGGGAACAGAATCTGAAACAGAAAAAACAGGAGCTGGAGCACCTGCAGATGACCTTAAAAGGAGAAATAGCTGTTATCCGTAAACAGCTGAGTTATGGGACAAAGGATGAGGCACTGATGATTCTTGAACAGAAACAAAAAAGACTGATGACGCTGAATCAGGCTGTTGAGAAAGCGGGGGAACTGTGTCTGAAGCTGGACAATGATTCGGAAAGAACTGCAGGAAAGCTGCAGGCTGCCTTTGAGGAAGAAAAGAAGGCGGAGCAGGCGCTGGAGATGATTTTGAAAAGGCAGAATACAGAGGGTCAGGAAAGAGGGGGCAGAGTGCTGGAGGAGATAGAAACGGAACTGGCTGATATAACAGAACAGAAAGAAAAGGCAGAGAAGAAATGCCGGGAGTTGTATGCCATCCGTGCCGGTAATTTATCTGTATGCAAAAATATACAAAAAAGTCGTATGGAATATGAGTCCCTGAGAGGTCAGTATCAGATGCGCCAGGAACTGAGCAGGACGGCCAATGGATCTCTGGCAGGCAGTACAAAAATAGATCTGGAAACCTATGTATTACGGTATTATTTTAAACAGATCATTGATGCGGCCAATAGAAGACTCATCAAGATGAACGGCAGACAGTTTTTACTTCAGTGTACTTCGGTGGAAAAGCTGGGTAATCGCGGAGAGGCGGGATTGAACCTGGATGTTTACAGTCTGGTGACAGGCAGCGTCAGAGATGTAAAAACTCTTTCCGGAGGAGAATCTTTTATGGCGGCCCTCTCCATGGCGCTTGGTATGGCCGATATCATCGGTTGTATGGCGGGTGCTGTGCAGGTGGATACCATGTTTGTGGATGAGGGATTTGGCTCATTGGATGAGGCTTCAAGAAATCAGGCAGTACATATTCTACAACAGCTGGCCGGTGACAGACGGATTATCGGCATTATTTCCCATGTCAGTGAGCTGAGGGACTGTATTGACTGTCAGCTTAGAGTAAAAAAGACGGAAAATGGCAGCCTGGCAGAGTGGATATGAATAAAAAATCACAAACCATGCATAAAAAATCATTTTTTCATTGACAAATAAGTATAACAGTGATATTTTTAAAAAAGACAATGAAGTCGCAGGTGAGAGATCATTGTCTTTTTCTTTAATAATAGAGGGAGATGAAACAGGACAATGTTCTGAATCACCGATTTAGAGATTACAGGAGGATTTGAAAATGAAAAAGTGCTTAGTAATGATAATGACAGCAATTCTTGCAGTATCCATGCTTGCAGGATGTGGTTCATCCAGCAAGGAGACAAAAGCTCCGGAGACAGATGCGGCTGCTAATGAAGCAGGTGAGACAGCTGCGGCCGGCGAAGTTACGACCATAGAAGAAGGTGTTCTGAAGGTAGGTATGGAGATTGGGTACCCTCCAATGGAATATTTTGATGAAGACGGTGCGACACCGATTGGATTTGATGTGGAACTGGCACAGGCGCTGGCCGATGACATGGGTCTTGAACTTGAACTGGTAGATACTGCATGGGATGGTATTTTTGCCGGCGTTGATACAGACAAGTATGATGTTATCATTTCAGCTGTCAGCTGGACAGAGGATCGTAACAACAATTATCTGCTGTCCAAAACATATGTAGCCAACGCGCCGGTTATTGTTGTTCCGAACGATTCTGATATTGCAGACATCCAGGATCTGGAGGGCAAGTCTGTGGCAGTTCAGATGGAGACAACAGCAGACTATCTGGTGCAGAGATATGTTGCAGATGGTCTCAATACAGATTTAAGACAGTATGAGAAGGTTATCAACGCTTTCGATGAGTTAAAGACAGGCCGTGTAGATGCTGTCTGCACAGACTCTGTAGTTGCAGCATATTATCTTGGAGATGAAGCTTCCAATTATCAGAATGTATGGGAAGCTGATGAGAAGGAGCCGATTTGTATGTGCTTCAAGAAGGGCAATGATGCATTAAAGGATGCTATGGAGACTGCTCTTGACAATATTAAAGCGAACGGTAAGCTTGGAGAAATCGCAACGAAATATTTTGGCAGTGATATTACAGCAGATCTGGACTAATTTGAAGCGTCAATAAGTCATAAAGGGGACTGTCGAATAATTATTCCTTATTATTCGGCATCCCCTTTTCTCACAACATAGGCGTTTCCTGTGACTCGAGAGTTGCTTAGATAGGAGAGAAAGTTTATGGAAAGCTTACAAAAGATTTTGGTCTGGCTGCCGCAGCTCCTGAATGGTACAAAGACTACTATTATCATAACAGTTTTATCTGTGGCAGTCGGTCTTGTTTTGAGTTTATTCCTCGCACTGGGAAAAATGTCAAAAAATCCTCTGATTAATAAACCATGCAGCGCGTATATTTTCTTCTTCAGAGGTACGCCGCTCCTGATGCAGATTTATTTTATTTATTTTGGTCTGCCTCAGTTTAATCCGGCACTGACGATCAAGAGTGCTTTTATGGCAGCTATGATTGCTTATACTTTAAATACGGCGGCTTACCTGGCTGAGAATATTCGTGCAGGTATACAGTCTATTGATAAGGGACAGTATGAGGCGGCTAAGGCTTTGGGTATGACTTATGGTCAGACTATGAAGCTGATTATTATTCCACAGACGATTCGACGTCTCATTCCACCGGTAGGCAATGAATTTATTATGGTATTGAAGGATGTCTCTCTTGTTGCTATTATCGGTCTGTCTGACCTGACGAAGGTGACACGTGCCATTTCCTCTTCACAGGCAACGGCGCTGGTCTATATTCCGGCCATGATTATTTATCTGATAATTACTGCTCTCTTCACATTTATTTTCAATAAGATGGAGAAGAAGTATTCAGTTTATGAATAGGAGGCATTGTCATGTCGATTATCCGAACAGAAAATCTCTGTAAAAGTTTTGGGGATCTGGAAGTACTGAAGAATGTTAATCTGACGGTTGATCCGGGGGAAGTCATTGTTATCATCGGACCTTCAGGTGCCGGTAAATCCACATTTCTTCGTTCCCTGAATACGCTGGAGACAATCACCAGCGGTAAGATTTTTATTGATGATGAATTGTTCTGCCATGCTGAGAATGGCAGGATTGTAGATAGTATGTCTCCGGACAGGCATAAGGCACTTCTTCTGGAAATGGGAATGGTATTTCAGCGATTCAATTTGTTCCCGCATAAGACGGTGAAAGAAAATGTGATGATTGCTCCGATCAATGTTAAGGGGATTTCAAAGGAAGAGGCTGAGAAGAAAGCGCTGGAGCTTCTGGAAAAGGTTGGATTGTCTGAAAAGGCAGATGTTTTCCCGAATCGTCTGTCCGGCGGTCAGCAGCAGCGTGTGGCTATTGCCAGAGCTTTGGCTATGGAACCGAAAATCATGCTTTTTGATGAGCCGACATCCGCATTGGATCCTGAGCTGGTAGGTGAAGTTCTGAACGTTATGAAAGATCTGGCGAAACAGGGTATGACCATGCTGTGTGTGACTCATGAAATGGGCTTCGCCCGTGAAGTGGCAGACAGGGTCGTTTTTATGGCAGATGGTGTGATTCTTGAAGAAGGTACACCTGAAGAGATGTTCAGTCATCCGAAGACAGAAAAAGCAAAACAGTTCCTAAGCAGTGTTTTATAAATTTAGACTGTGCATATAAAAAAACTTTGCTTTTGACTGGGAACATGCTATAATGTAGCCAGAGGTGTTGGATATGGATTTTATTTCAGTTTTTTTACCGGTTTTGATTCTTGGAGTAGTCCTTGTTGCTGTTCTTGTTGTTGTAGCGACAGTTGCATCTGCAGTTTCGGCGGCAGCAGTTGAAGAGGATGAGGATGAATAGACCGGCATGGTTCTAACAGAGAAGTATCGTATGAGGACAGGGATGCAGCTGATTGGCGGCATCCCTGAAATTTTGCTGTCTGCAGCTGCGAAAAAGGCGGGTCCTGCTGGACCCGCCTTCCGGCATCAATTACAGGTTACTGCATGCTGCCGCCGCCTGCCATCTGTTCTTCCTGGCGTTTGATCATTCTTCGAACCATTTCACCACCGATGGAACCTGCCTGGGCGCTGGTAAGATCGCCGTTGTAACCCTGCTTTAAGTTTACACCGATCTCATTGGCAACTTCCATTTTGAATTTGTCCATTGCGTCTTTTGCCTGTGGTACTTCCATTGTAGAACTAGAATTGCTTGTCATTGCGTGACACCTCCGTTGTTTGGTTCGTTTTATCCTGTATCTGAAAGGATAAACAATGTTTCGTTTATCCTGATACTATTATGTGACCGGAACGGATAAACTATGAGTGGAAATAATAAGGAGGATTTATGGAAATAGAGCGTAAATTTTTAATAAAACAGCTGCCGGAACGGCTGGAGAATTATCCGAGTCATTTGATTGAACAGGCCTATCTTAATGTACAGCCTGTCGTCCGCGTGCGCCGTGAGGATGACAGGTTTTATATGACTTATAAAGGTGGCGGTATGATGGCCAGAGAAGAATATAATCTGCCGCTGGATGAGGTTTCCTACAATCATCTGCGTGAAAAAGCCGACGGCAATATTATTACAAAGCGACGTTATCTGATACCCTGTGAACCTTACACCATTGAGCTGGATATTTTTGAGGGTATTTTTAAAGGTGTTGTCATTGCGGAGGTGGAATTCCCGTCTATTGAGGAAGCAGAACAGTTTGCTCCGCCGGATTGGTTTGGCGCGGATGTAACCTATGACGGACATTATCACAACAGTTATATGAGTCGGATCAATCCTGGCGATATCAGGATTGGCAGCATGGATAGATGATAAAACGACAAAACGGAAGGAAATGACAATGAATTCAAAAAATAAAGGTATTATCTGTATTTTGATTTCAGCTTTCAGTTTTTCTATTATGAATCTTTGTGTAAAGCTGGCAGGAGATCTTCCGCCCATTGAAAAAAGTTTTTTCAGAAATATTGTGGCAGCGGTCATTTCCTTTATACTATTATATAGAAGTAAGACAGGATTTTCCTTTAAAAGAGAAAATCTGCCATTTTTTGTTCTGAGAGCTTCCCTGGGAACTCTTGGAATATTCTGTAATTTTTATGCTCTGAGTAACATGGTGCTGTCTGATGCATCCATGCTGAACAAGCTGTCGCCATTTTTCACGCTTATTTTTTCTTACTTATTTTTAAAGGAAAAATTATCGCCGTTTCAATGTATCAGCATTGTCATCGCTTTTATCGGAAGCCTGTTTATCATCAAGCCGTCCTTTGATCTGACGGCCACATTCCCGGCATTATGTGGCTTGATTGGCGGTATCTGTGCGGGTGCTGCTTATACCTGCGTGAGGTATCTTGGCATAAAAGGGGAAAAAGGGCCTTTTATTGTCTTTTTCTTCTCTACATTTTCATGTCTGGCAGCAGTACCTTTTATGATTTCCCGTTTTGAACCGATGACAATGAAGCAGCTGCTGATTCTGCTGTGTGCAGGCCTTGGCGCTGCCGGCGGTCAGTTTGGTATTACAGCTGCCTACAAATATGCACCAGCCAGGGAAATATCCATCTACGACTATACGCTGGTCATCTTTGCCGCCGTCTGGAGTGCTGTATTCTTTGGAGAACTGCCGGACTGGATCAGTATCATCGGCTATATCCTGATCTTTGCCATGTCGGCATTGATGTTTGTATACAATAACCGGCATGCGGAAACGCAGAAATGAAAATCAGACTGAAAAACACTATTGGTTTACCATAACAGGCATTTTTTTATTAAAAAAACATAAAAAATGCCTGTTCAGCTATTTACATATTGACAGATGTATAATATACTTAATCCCATAAGCGCTTGAAAACAGGCAGATATTTCTTTTTTAAGACCTGTTTCGGGATAGATGAAGGAGGATTTTATATCATGAGTGTACAGGTAGAGAAGTTAGAACATAATATGGCGAAACTGACGATTACAGTTCCGGCAGAGACCTTTGATAAAGCAGTTACTCAGGCTTATAAGAAGATGAAGAATCAGATCTCCATTCCTGGTTTCAGAAAGGGCAAGGTGCCTCAGGCAATGGTTGAGAAGATGTATGGTGCAGGCATGTTCTATGAAGATGCTGCCAATATTGTTATTCCGGATGCTTATGACGAAGCTCTGGCTGAGGTTAAGGATATTACGATCACCTCCCAGCCATCCATTGATATCGTTCAGATCAATAAGGGTCAGGAATTTATTTTCACAGCTGAAGTTGCTGTAAAGCCTGAAGTGACACTTGGTCAGTACAAGGGTATTGAGGTGCCGGAGACAGTGATCGAAGTAACAGATGAAGAAATCGAGGCAGAACTGAAGAAAGTACAGGAGCAGAATGCAAGAGAGATCAGTGTTGACAGACCGGCTGAGAGCGGAGATACAGTTGTCATCGATTATGAAGGTTCTGTAGACGGTGAATTATTCGATGGCGGTACTGCGACAGATCATCCGCTGGTTCTTGGCTCCAACTCCTTTATTCCGGGCTTTGAAGATCAGCTGATCGGTGCTGCTGCAGATTCTGATGTGGATGTTCATGTTACATTCCCTGAGGATTATCATGCTGAGGAGCTGGCAGGCAAGGCTGCTTTATTCAAGGTAAAGGTTCATGAAGTTAAGAGAAAAGAGCTTCCGGAGATCAATGATGAATTTGCACAGGATGTATCTGAATTTGATACACTTGAAGAATACAAGGCAGATGTGAAGAAGGGCATTGCTGACAAGAAGGCAGCTGCTGCACGTCAGGAGAAGCAGGAGAAGATTATCACTCAGATCGTAGAGAATGCCGAGATGGATATTCCGGATCCGATGGTGACAACTCAGGCAAGACAGATGATGGATCAGTTCGCACAGCAGATGCAGTACAATGGCCTGTCAATGGCTCAGTACTATCAGTTCACAGGCCTGACACCGGATGGACTGCTTGAGCAGATGAAGCCGCAGGCTCTCAAGAATATCCAGAACAGACTGGTGCTTGAGGCAATTGCCAAAGCTGAGAATTATGAGGCAAGCGAAGAAGAAGTTGAAGCAGAGTTTGCAAAGCTGGCAGAGAAGTACAATATGACTGTTGAGAAGATCAAAGAGATCTTTGCAGACGAACAGAAAGAAGGCATTAAGAGCGACCTGGCTGCTCAGAAGGCTCTTGATCTGATTACAGATGCTGCAGTAGAAGTTCCTGCGGCAGCTGTAGAAGCAACTGTTGAAGACGCAGAATAATTACAGATGATGGGGCTGCCGCAGAATACATGTTTTGCAGCAGCCTCCGATTCTATTGACAGGAGGATAAGGATGAGTTTAGTACCTACAGTCATTGAACAGTCAAGCAGAGGCGAGCGTGCCTTTGATATTTATTCCAGATTATTGAAAGACAGGATTATTTTCCTTGGAGAAGAAGTAACGGATGTATCAGCCAGCCTGATTGTATCACAGCTGCTTTTCCTTGAGTCCGAAGACCCGGGAAAGGATATCCAGTTGTATATTAACAGTCCGGGTGGTTCTGTATCGGCCGGCATGGCGATTTATGATACGATGCAGTTTATTAAGTGTGATGTTTCTACAATTTGTATGGGAATGGCCGCAAGCATGGGAGCTTTTCTTCTGGCCGGCGGTACACCGGGCAAACGTCTGGCTCTGCCGCATTCTACAATTATGATTCACCAGCCGTCTGGCGGTGCACAGGGTCAGGCTACGGAGATCCAGATTGTTGCTGAACGTATCCAGTACACGAAACGTATGCTGAATGAACTCCTCGCAGCCAATACACACCAGCCTTATGAGAAGATTGCTGCAGATACAGAAAGAGATTATTATATGAATGCGGAAGAGGCTAAAAATTATGGCCTGATTGATGCCGTTGTAACCAAGCGTTCATAAGCGAGGTTGATGATAGAATAATTAAAAGAGGTAGTATATGGCAAGTCGTATAGATGACAAGAAACAGCCAAGATGTTCCTTTTGTAATAAAACTCAGGATCAGGTCCGCAAGCTGATTGCAGGTCCGAATGCTTTTATCTGCGATGAATGTGTGGATATCTGCATGGAGATTATAGAGGAAGAACTGGATGAGGAGCAGGATGAAGCAGGACTTAACCTGCTGAAGCCTGTGGAAATCAAGAATTTTCTTGATCAGTATGTCATTGGACAGGAGCAGGCCAAGAAGGTTCTGTCAGTGGCTGTTTACAATCATTATAAGAGAATTACATCAAATGCCGGCAATGATGTGGAATTGCAGAAGAGCAATATTATCATGGTGGGACCTACAGGTTCCGGTAAGACGCTTCTGGCACAGACGCTGGCCAGGATTTTGAATGTGCCTTTTGCCATTGCCGATGCCACCGCATTGACGGAGGCCGGATATGTTGGTGAGGATGTGGAGAATATTCTGCTGAAACTGATTCAGGCGGCAGATTATGATATCCCGAGAGCAGAAAGAGGCATTATTTATATTGACGAAATAGATAAGATTACGAAAAAGTCTGAGAACGTTTCCATCACAAGAGATGTCTCAGGTGAAGGTGTTCAGCAGGCTCTGCTGAAAATCCTTGAGGGAACGGTAGCATCCGTACCGCCTCAGGGAGGGAGAAAGCATCCGCATCAGGAATTCATTCAGATAGATACGACGAATATCCTTTTCATCTGCGGCGGTGCTTTTGATGGGCTGGATAAAATTGTAGAATCCAGAACCGGCGGGCAGTCCATTGGATTTAATGCGGAGATCCGCATGAAGGATGAAGAACAGAATGTGAGTGAACTGATGAAACAGGCGCTTCCACAGGACTTTGTAAAATATGGATTGATCCCTGAGTTTGTTGGCCGTGTTCCGGTCAGTGTTTCATTGGATCTGCTGGATGAGGATGCACTTGTTCGTGTCCTTACAGAGCCAAAGAGTGCCATTATCAAACAATATAAAAAATTATTCCAGCTGGATGGTGTTGAACTGGAATTTGATGATGAGGCAGTTCATGAAATCGCGCATCGTTCATTCCTTAGAAATACAGGCGCCAGAGGACTTCGTTCCATTGTGGAGAATGTATTGATGGATACCATGTATACACTGCCATCTGATGAGACGGTAGAGAAGTGCATTATTACAAAAGCTGTTGTGGAAGGACTGGCTGAGCCGGAGCTGATCCATGGCGAACCGCAGCTTCCGAAGAAAGGACAGGGAAAAAAATCGTCCCGTAAGAACAGCGGAGAAATCGCATAATCAACAGAGATGAAAGCGGACGCAGAATTTGTCCGCTTAATCTGTTTTAAGAAGGTGAACATAAGATGAATGATATCAATTGCAGAATGCCGGTGCTTGCCCTTCGTGGTCTTGTGTGCCTGCCGGATATGATCCTGAATTTTGATGTAAGCAGGAAGAAATCCATTGCAGCTCTGGAAGCGGCGATGGTAAAGGATCAGATGATCTTTCTGGTTACCCAGCAGGATCCTGACGAGGAGGAACCATCACCGGAGAAACTGTACCGGATCGGTACCATGGCAAAAATCAAACAGATTGTCAAAATGCCTGAGAATATGGTACGTGTATTAGCTGAAGGTAAATTCAGGGCGGAGATCGATGAGATGATATCGTTATCGCCTTATTTGCTGGCAGATGTGATCATACACGATACAGAAGATAAAGTTGAGAATGAGAATGAAGCTGAAGCCATGCGCGAGGTTCTGGAGGAGATTATTGAACAGTATCAATCAGCCGGAACAAAGTTCAGTTTAGATATTGTGAAACAGCTGAAGCAGTCCGGGGATATTGTACGGCTGACCAATCATCTGTGCGGCAATATGCCGATGCACTGGCAGGACAGGCAAAAGCTGGCGGAGAAACTGGATTTCCGCGAAAGATATGAAGAGCTTTGCCGTATTATGAATAAAGAATATGAGATACTTCTGATTAATCAGGAGATTCAGGGCAAAGTAAAGGTTCGTATAGAAAAGAATCAGCGGGAATATGTGCTGCGCGAACAGTTAAAACTGATTCGGGAGGAACTGGGAGATGACCTTATGTCAGAAGCCCGGGAGTATGAGGAAAAGCTGGAGAATCTGAAGGCTCCGGCTGTTGTGAAGGAGAAACTGGAGAAGGAGATCCGTCGGTTTAAGACGCTGGCGGGTAATTCTGCGGAGAGCAGTGTTGCCAGAACCTATATAGACACATTATTTGAAATACCATGGAGTAAGAGCAGCCGCGATAATAAGGATATTGATAAGGCAGAGAAGATTCTTCGGGAAGATCATTATGGTCTTGAAAAAGTAAAAGAACGTATTCTTGAGTATCTTTCTGTCCGTCTGCTGACGAAAAAGGGAGACAGTCCGATTCTCTGTCTTGTGGGACCTCCGGGAACCGGTAAGACTTCCATTGCGCGCTCTATTGCAAGGGCATTGAATAAAAAGTATGTCAGAATCAGTCTGGGCGGCGTTCATGATGAGGCAGAGATTCGTGGACACAGGAGGACCTATATCGGTGCTATGCCGGGACGTATTACGGCGGCAGTCAGTCAGGCCGGTGTCAGGAATCCGGTCATGCTGCTGGATGAGATTGATAAGGTCAGTACAGATTATAAAGGGGATACTTTTTCTGCACTCCTGGAGGTACTGGATTCAGAACAGAATTGTAATTTCCGTGACAATTATCTGGAAGTTCCGCTGGATTTGTCAGATGTATTGTTTATTGCAACGGCTAATTCATTATCCACCATTCCAAGACCGCTTCTGGACCGTATGGAGGTCATTGAGATCAATACTTATACTCAGAATGAGAAGCTGCATATTGCAAAAGAGCACTTGCTGGCAAAGCAGATGAAAGCCAATGGTATTCGTTCAAAGCAGCTGACGGTCAGTGATAAGGCCATTGAAAGCATGATTCTGCACTATACGAGGGAGGCTGGCGTCAGAGGTCTGGAAAGATGCCTGGGTGACATCTGCCGAAAGACAGCCCGTATGATCCTGCAGGACGGCAGGAAGAACGTCAAGGTCACAGACAAGAATATTGAGCATTTCCTTGGAATCAGGAAGTATGATTATGAGGAGGCCAATGACCATAATGAGACAGGCATTGTACGGGGTCTGGCATGGACCAGCGTTGGCGGTGATACCCTGTCCGTTGAAGTCAATATTATGCCGGGCAAAGGAAAATTTGAACTGACGGGTCAGCTGGGAGATGTCATGAAAGAATCAGCCATGGCGGGAATCAGTTATATTCGTTCGGTCAGTGAACAGTTTGGTATTGATAAAACATTTTTTGAAGAAAATGATATCCATATCCATATTCCGGAAGGGGCTGTGCCAAAGGACGGACCGTCTGCCGGAGTGACCATGACAACGGCCATGTTCTCAGCCATTACAGGCATTCCGGTCCGTGCCGATGTGGCCATGACAGGAGAGATTACATTGAGGGGGCGTGTGCTTCCAATTGGCGGACTGCGTGAAAAATCCATAGCCGCCAAGGTGGCCGGTATTCATACAGTTATTGTACCGGAAAAGAACCGGAAGGACATCAAAGAGCTGGACAAGGAGATTACAAAGGATATGGAGTTTGTCTATGCTTCAAACATGGCGGATATACTGCCCGTAGCATTGGAAAGCATGCCGGATCTTAAGACTGCCGGTGCATAGATTTCTGTAGAAGCCTGAATGGCAGGAAGGCCTGGAAGAGGAGAGTAGGGGAAAAGTATGGTTATTAAAAATATAAATCTGGAAACGGTATGCGGTATCACAAGCAAGCTGCCGGAAAATCAGCACCCGGAGGTTGCTTTTGCGGGCAAGTCTAACGTCGGCAAGTCATCATTGATCAACGGCCTGATGAACAGAAAGTCTTACGCCCGTGTCTCTCAGCAGCCGGGCAAGACCCAGACGATCAATTATTATAATGTGAATGATACGATCTATATCGTTGATCTCCCCGGGTATGGCTATGCCAATGTTTCTGAAGCAGTGAAGGCAAAATGGGGCAGGATGATTGAAAATTATCTTCAAAAATCAAAACAGCTCCGTATGGTCTTTCTGCTGGTGGATATTCGCCATGAACCGTCGGCAAATGACAAGCATATGTACAGCTGGATCATGGAAAATGGTTTTTATCCCGCTATCATTGCTACCAAGCTGGATAAGATCAAACGCAGCCAGGTTCAAAAACAGCTGAAGCTGATTCGTGAAGGATTGAATGTAGCTGAAGGTACGCCAATTGTTCCTTATTCTGCTGTTACCAAACAGGGAAGGGATGAGGTGTGGGAACTGATAGAGACCTATGCATTATCCGGAGAATCAGAGGAAGAGAAATAAAATATTTATTAAATATTACCATATTCGTGGCCGAAGCCTCCTGCTTTTGGTATACTATTACTAAAGGAAGGGGGCTTTTTTTATGAAGCTGGTATTTTCGGGAGCGGCTCATGAGGTTACAGGCAGTAAACATTATCTGGAAGCGGCAGGAAAGCATATTCTGATAGATTGTGGTATGGAGCAGGGGAAGGATTTATTTGAGAATCAGGATATTCCTGTGCCGGCTGCGGATGTGGATTATGTTTTTTTGACACATGCGCATATAGATCATTCAGGGCTTTTACCATTGTTATATGGACAGGGATTCAAGGGAAGCATTTATACAACGGAGGCAACACAGCAGCTGTGTCAGATCATGCTTCTGGACAGTGCACATATTCAGGAATTTGAAGCGGAGTGGAGAAACCGGAAGGGCAAACGTGCCGGACGTGAGCCGGTGGTTCCGCTGTACACGACGGAGGAGGCAGCAGGGGTTCTGCAGCATTTTGTTTCATGCCGGTATAAGGAGAAGATTCAGGTATGTGAAGGTATTGAGATTCGTTTCATAGATGCGGGACATTTGCTCGGTTCTGCCAGTATTGAAGTCTGGGCAACAGAAGGAGATGTCACGAAGAAACTCGTATTTTCCGGTGATATTGGCAATACAAATCAACCGATTATTAAAGATCCTCATTATATCCAGGATGCGGATTATGTCATTATGGAATCAACCTATGGTGACAGAAGTCATGGAGAGAGGCCGGATTATATTAAAGAATTAACGGCGATCATACAGAGAACCTTTGACCGGGGAGGCAATGTGGTCATTCCTTCCTTTGCAGTGGGAAGAACCCAGGAGATGCTCTATTTCATTCGCCAGATCAAGGAAGAGGGACTGGTGAAAAATCATGATAACTTTGAGGTTTATGTGGACAGTCCGCTGGCAGTGGAGGCCACGAACATTTTCAATCGGAATGTGCCGGGGTACTATGATGAAGATGCCATGGCCCTGATAGAACGCGGCATCAATCCGATCAGTTTTGACGGGCTGAAGACGGCAGTCAGCAGTGATGATTCTATTGCAATCAATTTTTCTGCGACACCTAAGGTTATTATTTCTGCCTCCGGTATGTGTGATGCAGGGCGTATCCGCCATCATCTGAAGCATAATCTGTGGCGTCCGGAATGTACCATCCTTTTCGTTGGTTATCAGTCTGTGGGCACTCTGGGTAGAAATCTGGTGGAAGGTGCATCAGAAGTGAAGCTTTTTGGTGAGACCATCGATGTCAAAGCGGAGATCGCGGTGCTGGCGGGTATCAGCGGTCATGCGGACTGTGAAGGACTGATGAACTGGATCAGCGCTTTTGAAAAGCGTCCCGATCGTGTTTTTGTTGTCCACGGTGAGGACACGGTGACGGATATATTTGCAAAGCGCATCCATGATGAACTGGGTATTGATGCCGTTGCCCCTTACAGCGGTGCAGAATATGATCTGCTGACCAACGAATGTGTACGGGAGCCGGAACCGGTACGTATTGCTCCGAAGAAAGCTGCGGACCGCAGAGCGGCCAGCGTCTTCGAACGGCTGCTTAATGCAGGACGCCGCCTGATGCAGGTCATCAAACACAATGAAGGCGGTACCAACAAAGACCTTACCAAATTTGCCAACGAAATCAACAGTCTCTGCGATAAATGGGACCGTTAATTGGCGCACAGCCCAATCATAAAATCTTCATCGGCTGAATATATATTGTACCAGAGGTGATGCCAATGGACAAGAAAGCTCAGCTGATGAAGATTTTTTCTGTGCATCTGCGGGAAATTATTGCAGGTTTGCCCATGGAGTTCAGTCGCCTGCAGGAGATACGGTTAAGAGTGATGGGGCCGCTTTTGATAATTTATGACAATCATGAATATATGCTCAATTCAAAGGGGCAGCCGGTGACGGAATTAGATAGCGCTTATATTGTGACGGAGCGTGAGATACAGGAAACCATGACCTACATTAGTAATTTTTCTTTATATGCTTATGAAGATGAGATCCGGCAGGGATTTATAACCATACAGGGCGGTCATCGGATCGGTGTTGCGGGAAAGATCATTCTGGATCAGGGGAAGATACGAAGTATTAAATATATTTCCTTTATCAATATTCGTCTGGCTCATCAGATCAGGGGATGCTCAGACAGAATCCTGCCGCATATTTACAATAAAGGACAGCTGTGCCATACAATTATTGTGTCGCCTCCGGGATGTGGAAAGACGACAATTCTTCGGGATATTATCCGCCAGATTTCAGATGGACATGATGGTATTCCCGGCTGTAATGTTGGTGTCATTGATGAACGTTCTGAAATTGCGGCCTGTTATATGGGGGTTCCTCAAAATGATGTGGGGATACGTACAGATATTCTGGATTGCTGCCCAAAGGCAGAGGGAATGCTGATGATGCTTCGATCCATGGCACCGCAGGTCATTGCCGTTGACGAAATCGGCTGCAGAGAGGATATGGAGGCGGTTGAATATGTTATAAACTGCGGATGTAAACTGCTGGCAACAGTTCATGGCAATTCCATTGATGATCTGAGGGTACGTCCGGTGCTTCGGCGTCTTGTGGAAGAGAAGCTTTTTGAACGTTATGTGGTACTCAATGATAACGGCAGAGTAGGGAATGTGGAGGCTATTTTTGATGCATACGGGGGCTGTGTTTATAAAAGTAATCGGGGCAATCTGTGTTATTAGCGGATGCGCAGGAACAGGGCTGTCGGTAAGCAGATCTTACAGCAGGCGATATCGGCAGCTGGGAATATTGCGCCAGATGGCAGTCCTGCTGAGAGGAGAAATACGGTATGCCTGCTCAGAACTTCCCGAAGCTTTTGAACATGTTGCCTGCCGTATAGAAGTTCCTTTTAAAAATTTTCTCATGTGTCTTGCAGATGAGCTTCGGCTTATGGATGGACAGCCTTTTGATATACTTTGGAGAAAACATATTGAAAGCAGTCTGTCTGGTTCTTGTCTTACAAAAGAGGATAAGGAGGCTCTTTTCAGACTGGGAGGACAATTGGGATTTCTTGACCGGGAAATGCAGCTGGCGGCTATTGATCTGTATCTTGATGAGCTGGATGCCTCCATGATAAGTTTTGGACAGACCATATCTCAGAAACAAAAGCTAAGTCTCAGTCTGGGCATATTGTCAGGGCTTTTTTTGACAGCTTTGCTGGTGTGAAATGCTGACGGCATGATAGGGGGGCCGGTATGACAATCAATATAATATTTAAGATAGCGGCCGTTGGCATCCTTGTGTCCATACTGAATCAGGTGCTGAAGCATTCAGGGAGGGATGATCAGGCTTTTTTGACCAGTCTGGCCGGACTGATACTCGTATTGATGTGGATTGTTCCCTATATTTATGAACTGTTTCAGACGATTCAGCAGCTTTTTGCATTGTAAATGTCCGGTTGTCAGAGGAGGGCTCAATGGAAGTTGTAAAAGCAGCAGTGATCGGTATTGCGGCGGCCATGCTGGCCTTATATATGAAATCTGTTAAATCTGAGTACAGTTCACTGATCAGTATAGGAGCCGGTATCCTGATTTTTGGATTTGCACTGATCTGTCTTGAAAAGATTATTGGGAGTATTGAGGAATTGGGCGGTTATCTGTCCATCAGTTCTGCCTATATCAGGATTTTGCTGAGAATTACAGGGGTTGCCTATATATGTGATTTTGCAGCGTGTATCTGCA
>JAEDGN010000019.1 GCA_016297495.1 Coprococcus sp. | reverse complement strand
TTACATTCGCTATCCGTGAAGGTGGACGTACTGTAGGATCAGGCCGTGTTGCTACTATTATTGAATAATTAACAATACGTATAAATTAAGGACTCTCAGAGATGGGAGTCCTTTTTTGATACTATTTTGATACTATAAGCTCGTCAAGCCTCTTTGCAACTTCTGCATGTTTGTTCGGATACAGATGCCCGTATGTTCCATTAACCATTTGCACTGTATCGCCGATGCGTTCAGCAATCAGGTGAGGCGAGAAACCCATGTGAATTAAGAGTGAAACATGGGAATGGCGAAGGTCGTGTATCCGGATGAACGGTATGCCGGCGGCTTCAGATCCCCGCTGCATATTGTTCCGGATAAGGCTCTTGGTGAATGTGAATACCTGGTCTTCCGGCTGGATACCATAACATTGCTCTGTATAGTTCTTCAGCTGTTCCATGATGGCTGATGGCATGGCTATAGAACGTATGCCATTGGCAGTCTTTGGCGGTGTGATCAGATCTCCGGATGCTTTATGCTGCAGAGATTTATTCACATTGATAATATTGTCAGTAAAATTCAAGTCGGCCAATGTAAGAGCCAGCAGTTCCCCGAAACGCATTCCGGAGTAAAAAAGAACCTGAATGGCCGTATATGCTGACTGATCAGTTATATGGGGAATAAACTGGTTATACTGTTCAAGCGTCCAGAAGTTCATGGATCTGGTTCTTTTCCCCATATGCCCGGCTTTGTCGCATGGATTGGCCGGAAGATTGTAATAAGTCACTGCATAATTAAAAATTGTGGTAAGCATGTTCTGGATCCGATCGAGATAAGCATCTGAATAACCGAGATCCATGTGTTCATTTTGCCATTTACGGATATCTGCAGGGGTAATGGAATTTATTGGCTTATCCTTAAAGTATGGAAGGATCCTGTTCTTAAATACATTCTTTTTTCCATCAACACTGTTTTGCCGGAGCCTATGACTCATATCTTCAATGTAGATATCATAGAGGGCCTGAAATGTCATGTCAGGAGTTCCTTGCTGTCGTTCCAGAAAATCGCGTTCCCATGCCTTGGCTTCACGCTGCAGTTTAAATCCCCGCTTGAATTTTTGTTTCTTGGCACCTGTGTAATCAGTATAATAGAATTTGCAGTACCAGGTCTTTGTAGTATCGTCATAATATGCTGGCATTATATCATTCTCCTTTTTATTTCGATTCGCGTGGCGGCGGCTCTGAAATAAAAAGAGTTGTTTTGCTGCCGGTTCGATCGGCTCGACGTCGAGCCGGATTATCTGTTTGACAAATACCCTGGTTTGACATATAATATACTTAACAAGAGGACCGTTGGCCAGCGTACACCTGACCGCCGGTAAGCATAGCAAAGATAGCGCCTTACTTTACCAGAGCAGGGGCGCTATTTTTTGTGGTTTAAAAATGTCATAACAAGAGTAATGACGGCACAAAGCATAATCACAAAGGTGAATAAATCACTATATGTAACCATAGCACCAGCCTCCTTTCTTTCGTCTGGCGGCTGGCATTAACGCCCCAACGGTCCCCGTGGTAAGCATATTGTATTGTCAAGGTACTGTTTTTTTACTGGCATCCATACGGCTTCGACTCGACGTCGAGCCAAAAGCGAATTGTCCTATTCTTCGGGTTCTTTTTTATCCCTTCTCTTACTTTTCACGAATTCGGCAAATTGGCGAATTTCTTCAAGTTCTTCCTCGGTGTATTCGGTTCCGTCAAAATGGGCTGCCAATGTTGTGGATTCTGATTCCTTATCAGGGAGCCCCATTGCTTTTCTCATCCTTTTAAGGTGTTCATCTTGCTTTGTGTGGTCAAAATATAAATCAACCACTTCTATTTTGAGAACATCTGCTATTCTATCTAATAATTCCATTCGTGGCATGCTTTTACCGGTTATCCACATTGAAACAGTCGATTTACTTATGTGAAGTAAGTCTGCCAAATCTGCAAATGTCATATTCTTATCTTTTAAATATAATTTTAAGTTTTCTGTAAATATTTCTTTGATATCTCTATCTGGCATATAGTGCACCTCCAATATAATAATACAATAAAATTGAATAATTGTAAATATAGTTCAATTAAATTAAAAAATATATTGACAGTTCAATAAAAATGAATTATTATAATCGTATAGATTCAATTTAATTGAACTCGATTAAAGTATTTACAGGAGGTGATGAAATGAAAATTAAAAAGACGAGCGTATTAATTTTTATGGCAAGACTTAAACTTAAACAAGCGGATTTAGCGGCAAATTCTGGCGTTTCAAAACAAACAATTTCAGCAGTTATGAACGGTAGAAGTTGCAAACCGGAAATTGTCGGGAAAATCGCTGAGGGTTTAGGTGTTGACCCAACAGATATCATTGAAATCGAGGATTAAAACAAGCGTGGCGGCGGTTCTGAAATGAAAGGAGAAATTACATGATCATTCAAAAAATTGCTGAATGCAGCAGGCTGGCAGCAGAGTATTCTGCACTTCCGGTTAATGCTGAATCACCGGAGGCATATGAGCCGATCAGGGCCAGAAAGATACTGCTGAAGAAGCGCATAGCCAGATTGAAGGCTGAAATATATGCCTATAAAGAAGGAGGCGGGGACGAATGACAAGGCAGTATGTAACGGCTAAAGAGGTAGCGGATGCTATGGGGGTGTCTGAAGGTAAAGCTTATGCCATCATACGTCAGCTTAATGCGGAGTTGAAAGAACGTGGGTACATAACCGTACAGGGGCGCGTAAGCCGGGTATTTTTCGAAGAACGCTGCTGTTATGGAGGTGTCAGCGGAAAGGTAGCAGGTGAGTAGCTTGACGATAAATGAGATGATAAAGAGAATCCGGGAACCTGATAATTGGACAGATGAATTCTTTACAGAGATTGAACCTGCGTATATGCAGCACCTCAATACTGTCAGGAATACGCTTGTTAAAGATGGGTTGTGGGACAGGTTTGACAAGGCTTTCAGCGAATGGCAAAGACCTGGACAGGCGGCAGTAGTCGCAGCACCTAAGGGTGGTAACTGTATGGCAGACATACAAAGCAGCGGTTTTGCGTGTTTTGCGTGTTTTGCGTGTTTTGCGAATATAGAAGAACATAAAAAATCACTTTTACCATCGTTTCCGGCTTGCGGTCTTCCTGGAGTGACACAGATATATACATTAGCTACCGCTGAATCGCTTCAGGTACCTGTAGATATGGCAGCCACCTTAGTTTTATCAGTTTTGTCAATGTGTTTGCAGGGTAAATATAAAGTTCTGGTCAAAGCAGACTGGGTAGAGAGCATCAACTTATATGTCATTGTTATCGCCAGACCTTCCGAGCGCAAAACTCCGACATTACGTGAAGTAACGCGTCCCGTATTTGAGTATGTACGCTCAGAGAATGAGCGGAGAAAAGGCTCTGTTGCTGAGTATGCACTTGAAAAGAAGATTTTAAACGGCAAATTGAGGAATATAGAGGAATCTCTTTCTAAGAGGGGGAACAAGTCACCTTATAAGATGCAGGATGCTCTTGATTGTCAAAAAGAATTGTCAGAACTAGAGGAAGTTAATTATATCCAGTTGATAGTGGATGATATAACTCCCGAGGCCCTTGTAAGGGTGATGAAGGAGAATAACGAACGTATGGCACTGGTATCTGCTGAGGGTGGTATATTCGGTATGATGGCAGGAAGATACAGCAACAATACAAATATTGACATCTTTTTAAAAAGCTATTCAGGTGAATACTATTCATCTGCAAGAGTAGGAAGTGGAGGGATTGAATTGAACGAGCCATTATTAACAATTGCATTGGCAGTGCAGCCGCAGATCATAACGGATATCATGAATAATAAGGACTTCAGGGGAAAGGGATTGTTAGCAAGATTTTTATATTCTATGCCTGAGTCCAGGGTAGGGACAAGAGTATACAGGTCTAAGCCAATTGATCCGGATATTCGTAAGGAATATGAAGATCTGGTAAATGAATTATTGAAATTACCTGATTTAGACGGGTTTACAGATAAGACAATACGTTTAAGCCCTGAAGCTGATAAGCTGTCGGAAGAATTCAATCAGTGGATTGAGAAGCGGCTTACCAACGAATTTGAACCTATAGAGGATTGGTCAGGTAAGCTTCATGGCAATGTAATAAGAATAGCCGGATTGTTCCATGTGGTGAAACATAAAGGGGATGCGGTGAATGTATTACTTGAGGGGGATACAATGCAATCCGCAATAGACATCGGGAAATATTACGTTGAACATTCAAAGGCAGTCTTTGATATGATGGGATTGTCTGATCCGCCAGAGATGCAGGATGCTAAATATATTATAAATCGAATTGCACCAGTTGCGCAAAACACGCAGAACACGCAAAACACTGATATTAAGTTTATCTCTAAAAAAAACGCTTTTGATTTGTGCCGTCCTCATTTTGAAAAAACAGAAGAAATGGAACCTGGCTTGAAGGTACTTCTTGAACATGGGTACATAGTGATTATGAAGCAGAAGAGGGAAAGTGGAGGGCGTCCGTCAGAGATAATCTATATTAATCCACAGTATTACAAATGGAAAGAGGGTCAAAAATGATTGAAGATATGGTAACAACATTGACAATGGTTAGAGAACTACAACATGAAGGATTTACATTGGAACAGGCTACACAGCTTGCACTGTTGGACACTATGCGGGATATCTCAAGCGAGCTGTCAGCAATTAGTAATATGCTTTACAGCGTGACCGGTGGCCTGGAAAACGGCAGCATTTACATAAAAGGCGAGGTGACAACCTATGAAGGATATTAGGATGAACTTACAGTTGTTCTCAGCTGCTGAGGACGAAGTCGTGGAAAGATGTGAAATAACATGAAGCTCTGCTTGCAAGATAGATGTTCAGTAATAGAGATCCCTAGAAATATGTGGGTGGTACGTATTGGTGACAGAGGTTTGATTGTCTCAAGTAATTCAGTAAGACGGTATATCGGAGAGTATTCTTCTGAAGATCGTGCGAAAGAAGTACTTTTTGAAATTTTTGATTATTACAGGAATGGAAAAAATAGCTATATAGTACCAAAGGAGTAAAGCGAAAACAGCCCTCACCGGTGCGCCAACACCGATAAGGGCCGGTTATAGCCGGTATTGCTACCAGCAGAAAGGTTACTGCCAGTATAGCATAGATCCGGCAGGAAGGAAAGATATGTATTATAAGAGATTGAGCGTTGAACAGTTGAAGTGTTTAAAATATCCGAACCTGATGGCTGAGATTATAGAGAGTCACTACAGTATTCGCACTGTTGCTGATCATATGGGACTTGGTAGACGGGAAGAGGATGATTCAGAGGTATGGGGTAAAATACAAGGAAATATAGAGATAACGAGCACGGAGGCAAAAGGGCTGGCAAGACTATTTGGTGTAAAACTTGAATATTTATTCTCTGATGAGTTGAGCTTTCTTGGTAGTGATCCTATTGCAGTAGTGCGTTGGGCAGAAGAAAACAAACGTCGGGATCAGGAATCATTGGATAACAAAGTAATCTTTGAGGCATACGAAAAACTAAGAAAAAACAGAGTATTTCTGGAAACAATAAAATTTATTCTCAAATTAAGCGATGACGAATTGGAGTCTCTGAGGATGATGCTGGAAGGAGGGGAATGGCATGACAGAGCGTGAATTATACTCTGCGATACGTCCTCAGATTGAAGAACTGGCATCTGAGGCTATGAAGCTTAATGATCAGCAGTATATGGAGTGGCGTGAAGAATGGCTACAGGAAACTCCGGAGCGGATCAAAGTTTTGGTCAATAATGTGCTGACTATATTGGATAGGCGCAGACAGCAGTCACATAAATAGAACGGCTTTACATAGATTTCTTACATACATCCAGAACCGCGGGTCCTGGCGAGACAGGGGCATCGATCTGGGACGCTACCAACGTCCCGGATCATTAAAAACAGCATGGAAGGAAGTGATTGTTTGTCTGTTAAAATCAGAATATCCTATAATACATCTGAGGAGCTGCAGGGCGTGATCCGGCTGCTGCATCCAGTGATTAAATCATGTAAGGTGTCAAAAAATAAAGATGGCCGTTATAAGAAGGCTTATGTCGAGTTGAAGTGTGAATGAAGCCCGACGGAACAATGAGAAAAAAACGAACCAGTGTCGAAGCCCGAACGAAGCGAGAAGATAATTTAATTCCGAACAGCCAGCGAAGCCCGGAGGAACTCCGAGAAATGGGTCGTAAGGGAGGAATTAAGAGTGGAGAAAGCAGAAGAAAGAAACGTGATTTAGAGAAGAGAATGAAGATCTTCATGGAGGTTTTTGGCAATTTGGAAAAGCAGGGAATAAGCACGGAAGAAGCTTTGACAAATCTTTTGATCAATATAGAGAGGTTGAAAAAATAGTTGCTCTTTATGTGTTAATTTGATATAATTGTAATAGAGCAAATAGAGTAATAGTACCTCTTCGGGCACTTCGGCGGGTGTCTGAGGAAAGCTGATACAGGCGTGGGAATGACTTGATAGCATAGTGCTATAGGTTGTTTTCACGCCTTTTCTATTTGCAAAAAAAATAGCCACACAGGGCGTAAAATTGGAGGTATCACATGGGTAGCATGGAAAATGGTAACAGTACAGCAACACAAGATCATCAGGATTCGGTATCTGTTCAGGAAAAGACTTTTACACAGGACGAAGTTAACCGCATTGTCCAGGAGAGACTCTCAAGAGTAAAGATGCCGCAGGGGCCGAGCGAAAAAGAGCTGGAATTACAGCGCAGAGAGTCAGATCTGTATATAAGGGAGCAGATTATGAGTAACAAGCTTCCGAATGAGCTTTATGATTCTTTGAAGGGGCTGGATAAAGAAACTGCAGATAAATGTTTGAATATTATTATCCCATATGTCAAAAAATCATCTGAACCTGTTTTAAATCCGGTATTGCCGACGGGCGGCGTTGGTGACAATGATAATGCTATAAGGCGGGCAATGGGATTACTGAAAAGATAGGAGTATGAGTAATGGCAATTGAATTGGTAACAAAGTACCTGCCCTATGTAGATGAGATTTTTTACACGGAGAGCAAGAAATCGCTTCTTACTAATCAGGATTTCGATTGGACAGGAGCAAATATAATTAAGATTTATAAAATCGGAACAAGTCAAATGAATGATTATGATCGAGCAGGCACGGGCTCAAATGCTTCAAGATATGGCTCGATTGGTAATCTTGACGCGACAACGCAGAGCATGCGCATTAAAAAAGATCGGTCATTCACTTTTGTCATTGATAAACTTGACCGTGATGAGACTGGCAGCACTTTAGAAGCTGCAACCGCACTTGCCAGACAGTTAAGAGAGGTTACGATTCCGGAGGTAGACAAATATGTATATGGCGTTATGACTGAAAACGCTGGGAACAAGCCTGCTGCAGTATCGTTAACATCAGACAATATTTATGAGGAAATTGTAAAGGCCACTGTGGCATTAGATGAGGCAGAGGCACCAGAAAACGGAAGGGTTCTGCTGGTAACGCCAGAAGTATATAGACTCATGAAACAAAGCAAGGAAATTGTTCTGAATACGAATGTCGGTGAAGATATGAGGATAAAAGGGGTTATCTCGAATCTTGATGGGATGAATGTCATTAAGGTAGCATCAAGCAAAGTGCCTGAAAACTTTGGTTTTATGGTGGCGCATCCATGTGCGACAGTTGCACCAACAAAGCTCGCGGATTATAAAACGCATCAGGATCCTCCTGGCATCAGCGGATCACTTATTGAGGGGCGTATTGTTTATGATGCGTTTGTACTTGATAATAAAAAGAAAGCTATTTATTACCAGGCTAAGGCAACGGTTTAACAGTTAAATGTTCGTAAATACCAGCGGTTTTTTCTCCTTTCCGCTGGTATTTTTTTGTAGGGGGCGTATATTGTGACCAATGAAGAACTTGTGGAACAAATCAGATCCGGAAATGATATAACCAGTAATATGTTGCAGCTCTGGCAGCAGAGTAAGAGATTTGTTGCGAAGATAGCCAGGCATTATCAGAACTATGCTGAAGAAGATGATCTGCAGCAGGAGGGTTATCTGGGGCTATGTGATGCCGTGGAGCACTATGATCCTGCTGCTGAGATAAAGTTTCTGACTTATGCAGGCTATTGGATCAGACAGCGCATGAGCCGCTTTATCAGGAATAACAACACTGTGAGGATTCCTTCCGGGATGATGGACAGTATCAGCGAATACCATCGTCAGGCGGCTTCATTCAAGCAAATTACCGGAAAAGAGCCATCAGACAGAGAGATGTGTGCAATTATGGGGATATCAGAGAAGAAGCTTTTAAACATTAAATATGCGGCTTCTGTCAGGACCAGCAGCACGGAAGCCAGGTTTGGCGAAGATGATGATTTGACCATAGGGGATACATTGGCCGGAACTCAGAATGTGGAGAGTGATGTCCTTGATCAGGTTCAGTATGAGCAGCTGAGGGCTGTTCTCTGGCCAATGGTTGATGATCTGCCAGGAAATGGCGGGCCAGTTATCCGGATGCGGTACCAGGAGAATAAAACCCTGCAGGAAGTTGGAGAGACCTTTGGATTTGGTATTGAATATGCCAGGCAGCAGCAGAGCAAGGCATTGAGGGATATGAGAAATTCAAAGCGTTCAAGGATCCTGCTGCCATTCCTGGAAGAACAGGCCCATGTTATGGCCATGACTGGGACCGGTGTCGGGACGTTTAACAGGACATGGACCAGCGCAACGGAAAGGGCTGCTTTATGGGAGTCCGAGCGATACTAATTTGATACTAAAAAAGTGTGCAGTCAATTCTAACGGATGAAAATAGTGGCTAAATGCAAAGAAAATTCAGTGAAAACAGCAGGAAAAACGATAATAAATTGATTAGGCGTTGTGTTGCTACTATCATTGAATAATTTTGCGTTGGCAATGAGCCATGCATGAATAAATAACGGAAAACCCGGAGGAGAATTTGCTCTCAGCCGGGTTTTTGTTATTTATTCATATAGGGCGAAGCCCGTTAATGAGGGATTTTTGTAAAAATCCCGAATGAGCATGGCGAAATTTGGTTTTGTAAGTCATTCAGCTAATGCCGCAACCTCGAAAATGCAGAGCATTTTCGAGGTTGCGCTTAGCGAAAAGGCATGGAAATAATAGCGAATGGGAACGCAGGCGACTGGGTTTCCTTAGATAATACTTATTTTTCCAGAATCTGCGGCTCAAGAAGGAAATCATAAATGTTCACGGTCAGGATACCATAGTCATCATAATAAGGCTGCACAATATCTTTTGTAATAACGATCTTCTTGAAAGAATCATCAATCTTTCTGAATGGTCTGATTTCCTGAGTACGTTTCGTTTCATCAGGCAGCGAGTAAGCAGACTGAATGTAGTATCTGGAAGAACCAAGATTGCATACAAAATCTACTTCCAGTTGTTTACGGATGACCTTACCATCCTGATCTCTTTCTGCAATCGGTATTACTCCTACATCTACGCTGTAGCCACGCATACGAAGTTCGTTATAAATCACATTTTCCATAGAATGAGTCTGCTCAAATTGGCGGAAGTTGATTCTGGCGTTGCGAAGTCCAAGGTCAGAGAAATAATATTTCTTTGGAGTTTCAATATATGCCTTTCCCTTGATGTCATATCTTTGTGCTGATTCAATCAGGAAAGAGTCCTCAAAATAATCCAGATATTTCTTGATAGTAACGGAAGTGATTCTGGATTTCTTTACAGTCTTGAAAGTGTTCTTCAGTTTTTCGGGATTGGTCAACGAACCAATGGCCGAAGAAAGGATATTTAACAGATCTTCCAATTCACCAATATTCTTCACACGATTTCGCTTAGTAATATCTCGAATATAAATTTCGTTGAACAGGTTCTGTAATGCGGCAGCTTTATCTCCGGTTCCTTCACGCAGAACAACCAGAGGGATACCACCGTAAAGCATATACTCGGATAGCCCCATATATTTGTCTCCGCTGTAAACAGTCATAAACTCTGCAAAACTCAAAGGGTACATATGCACTTCGTCGCCACGACCGGCGAACTCAGTAGCAATATCTTTGGACAGGAGCTTTGCATTACTTCCAGTCACGAATACATCCATATTATCTTTACGCAGATAACCATTCAGAACAGCTTCAAAACAATCCAACATCTGAATTTCATCAAGCAGCAGATAATACATTCCGTCGCCAACAACCTTGGAACGGATATAATTCATGAACTTTTCAGGGTCAACTCCACGCTTTTTCTTTTCAATCTGAATCAGGCTTTCTCCAATGAGATAAAGATCATCTGCTGAATCAAATGCAAAACGGATGATATGGTCAGCGTCCACTCCATTTTCCAGCAGGTGATGATAAAAAAGGTTATTCAGCAAATAGGACTTTCCGCATCTGCGAATGCCGGTGATTACCTTAATCAGTCCATTATTTTTTCTTTTTATCAATTTATCCAGATAAAAATCTCTGCGAATCTCCATTGTCAAACCTCCTTGCGAAAGATTTTTGCAACTTGTTGCAGTTTTCCTTTCTATTATATCCAGATGGCACTCAAAAATCAATATACTGCTTTGTTTTAGAAAAGATTTTTGCAACTTGTTGCACTTTTCTTTTCTAAGGATATTATATGCTTTTGTGGTTGATATTATCCCAGTGCTTTATCCATGGCTCCTACAACTTCAAGATCCCCGGAGACCCGCTGAAGGAAAACATATTTGTCGTAGACTAACGAACGATAGGTAGTTATAATGGATCTATGATACAGCGGGGGATGTATCTGCAGAATTGTCATACTTTGTATCTGTATATAATGGGGGTTAAGATTATGCGTATAGATCATATTGCAATGTATGTAAATAATCTGGAAAAAGAGAAAGATTTTTTTGAAATCTATTTTGACGCAAAAGCAGGAGATAAATATATACATGAAGAGATTGGTTTTAGTTCTTATTTTCTGAAATTTCAGGATGGGGCAAGGTTGGAATTAATGCATAACACTGAAATGGATGATGTAGAAAAATATAGAAAGCGAACAGGATTTATACATATTGCATTTGCAGTTGGCGGGAAAGAGGATGTGGATAGAATTACTGAGAAAATAAAGAATGACGGATATGAAGTAATAAGTGGTCCTCGTACAACAGGTGATGGCTATTATGAAAGTTGTATACTTGATCCGGAAGGAAATCAGGTAGAGATTATGGCTGATATATATTCGGAGATTATATCAGATTAATCCGCCCCATTTTATATTTGCATTTTGTAAAAATAAAGAGTATTCTAATTAAAGGGCAGTGATAGAAGAATTTTTGTACAGCATCAGATCAATCCGGTATTGTATTACGGGAACTAAAGGCTGTTCATTTTATTTGACAGCAGGAATTCATTGGTTTGCTCGATGGTGTATTGATGATTGATACAAAATATGATGGCTGCATCCCTGTGGTCATGAATATTTAACTGTGCCTGACCGGCAAGCATCAGGGCACGGTTGGTATCTTTGATGTTCATACCCATGGCAATGCACAAAGGCAGCAGCTTATATTTATCCGGATGCTGACGATGTCCGTTAAAATACTGGTTGGCATAGTCTTTGGACGCATTTGCCTTTTTAACAACTTCTTTTTGCACAAGCGTTGGATGGTCCGCCATATATTGATTGAGAAAGTCACTGAGACTATTGAACTTTCTTTCCTCCGGATTGCGCCTGCAGAACTCCTTGAAAGCGGCAACGGAGTTGTCCAGGCGGTCTAATTCTTTTTTTAAATTACTGCTGCTTTTGCTCATCATCATTCATCCTCTTATTTGGAAATCAACAGATGGATTGTCATGTAATATTAGTATATCAAATTTTGAAAGAGATTGGTACATAAAATGAATATGGAGAACCTGGCCAGATTATCTTATTATCAGGAACTTGCACCGGTGAGAAATCGGGAGCATGTTACGCTGGTGATGAGAACCGATACACAAAAAATATATGTAAAAAAAGTACTGCATACGTATAAAAAGGATATTTATGAGCTTGTAATGTGTGAAAAACCAAAACATTTTCCGGCAATTTATGAGCTTGTGGAGGATACGGATACCTTGTACGTAATTGAAGAGTATGTGGACGGGGATACTCTGGAAGAGTATCTGGAAACAAAGGGAAGACTGGATCTGCATGAGGCGCAGATGGTGATGAAAGACATCTGTGAGGGAGTTGATTTTTTGCATAGTCAGAGTCCGTCAGTGATTCACAGAGATTTGAAACCGGGAAATATTATGCTGGATAAAGACGGTGTCTGGAAAATCGTTGATTTAGATACGGCACGATATTACGTGGAAGCTGCTGTCATGGATACGGAGTATCTAGGTACGAAGGATTTTGCAGCACCGGAACAGTTTGGCTTCAAACAGACTGATGTACGTACGGATATTTATGCGCTGGGATTGTTGTTTCATCTTATGCTGACAGGCACGAGTCCTGTACAGCAGCTGTGTCCCGGCCGGGCGGGTGAGATCGTTCGGAAGTGTATAATGTTTGAGCCTGACAGAAGATATCAGTCAGTTTGTGAACTGATTCAGGATATTGAGGAAATCGGAGAATGTAGTCCACGGGAACAAACTGAGAGCCTGTATAGAAGGCCCATGGTGAAATTTCTGCCGCCGGGGTTCCGGTCTCTGAAGCCGTGGAGGATGATCATTGGTTTTTTAGGATATGGGTTTTTGATATGGATATGTTTTACCATGGAGGTGACCGATGGAGCAGGAGTTCCGGCAGTTGGAGCAGAATTGCTTCTGAATCGTCTGACGGCATTCGTCTGGCTGCTTCTGACGGTTTTGATCTGCTTTAACTATATGAGTATTCATGAGCATCTGCCATTATTGAAGTCCGGAAAATGGTGGATGAAACTGGCAGGCTGTGTTCTTTATTCTGTGGTTATATTAATCATTCTCCTGATGCTGATGGTATTGCTTTTTTCTTGATAAAAAGGGAGAAAATACATTTTTGTTCTTGACTCTCCATATAAGGGAAGGGTGTATATTGTTCTTGAAAAAGGAGGCGTATTGTATGTCAGAACCTATTAAAATCAGAGGTTTAAAGCAGAATAATCTTAAAAACATTTCTCTTGATATTCCCAAAAATAAGATTGTTGTTTTTACAGGTGTATCAGGCTCTGGTAAATCAAGCATTGTTTTTGATACAGTTGCTGCTGAAAGTCAGCGTCAGATGAATGAAACATATAGTGCCTGGGTTAGAGGAAGATTGCCGAAGTATGAAAAGCCAAATGTAGAATTGATTGATAATCTTAATTCATCTGTTATCATCGACCAATCTCAGCTTGGTGGAAATGCAAGGTCAACAGTTGGTACAATCAGCGATATGTATTCGCTTCTGCGTTTGATGTTTTCAAGAATCGGTACACCGGCCGTTGGACCTGCATCCTATTTTTCATTTAACAATCCTAATGGTATGTGCCAAACCTGTGCAGGTATCGGCAAGATTATGGATTTGGATATAACCAATGTCATCGAGGCCGATAAAACATATGACGAAGGCTTCTTCAATCTCCCTGCCTTTGGTAATGGCAATTATTATTGGAAGATATACAGACGACCGGAGTATTTTAGAACGGATGTTAAGTGGAAGGATTTGACAGAGGAAGAGCAAAACATTCTTCTTTATGGCAGCAGAACAAGGGGCGGAGAGCGTTTAGACAAAAAGCTTGAGGGCGTTTACAACCAATTCAAAAGACTGGTTCTTATGAAAGGTGCTGAAGAACAAACTGACTATACACTAAAGAAGATTGCAAAATTTTTATATGAATGCGAGTGTCCTGATTGTAAGGGAAAGCGTCTTAATGACACTGCTCTGTCCTGCAAAATAAACGGATACAATATTTATGATATGTGTATGATGGAGTTTTCCGAGCTTCGAAAGGTGCTTGAGGACATCCACGATGAACGTGCGGCCTCAATTGTTGAACAGCTGAAGGCATCCCTTGATCGAATGATAGATATTGGTCTGCCTTATCTGTTTATGAATAGAGAAAGCGCAACGCTTTCAGGTGGTGAGGCACAACGTCTTAAGCTCGTGCGATATATGGGCAGTTCCCTTTGCGGAATGATTTACATATTTGATGAGCCAAGCACAGGTATGCATCCAAGAGATGTGCACAGAATGTCAAGACTATTGAAAAAACTGCGTGACAAGGGGAATACGGTTCTTGTTGTTGAGCATGATAAGGATATTATCAGCATTGCTGATGAGGTTATCGATATTGGACCATTGGCTGGTAAAAATGGCGGACAGGTTTTATTCCAGGGCAGCTATGAAGACCTGCTGATTAGTGGAACCAAAACAGGCAATGCTCTTTCATCGGAGATTAAGGTAAAGGAAAAAGTGCGTCAGCCAAAGGGCTTTCTTCCAATTAGAAATGCCAATATTCATAATCTCAAAAATGTGGATGTTGATATTCCGCTGGGCATTATGACGGTTGTTACAGGTGTTGCAGGCAGTGGTAAATCATCACTTATTCGTGAGGTTTTTGCAAAGCAATATGAGGAGCAGGTTGTGCTGATTGACCAGAGTGCCGTTACGGCAACAGGCCGCTCAACCGTATGCACCTTCCTTGGTTTTTTTGATGAAATCAGAAAGGTTTTTGCCGCTGAAAACAATGCGGACAGAGGTTTATTTACCTTTAACGGTAAGGGTGCCTGCCCTCATTGTAAAGGACGGGGAATGATAACCACCGAGCTTGTATTTATGGAACCTGTAACAACTGTCTGTGAGTATTGTAAAGGTACTCGTTACAGCGATGAGGCACTCCAATATACTGTTAACGGCAAGACGATTGTTGATGTTCTGAATATGAGCGTTGAGGAGGCTGTGCCTTTCTTTGCGTATAACAAAAAGATTTCTTCAATGCTTCGTGCACTCATGGAAGTTGGGCTTTCGTATATTTCACTCGGTCAGCCACTATCCACCTTCTCAGGCGGTGAACGCCAGAGAGTTAAACTTGCACAGAATATAAAGAAAAAAGGCAATATCTATATTCTGGATGAGCCAACAACCGGATTACATATCGCGGATATAGAAAAGGTTGTTGACATACTTGAATCCTTTGTTGAACGTGGTAATACGGTTATTGTCATTGAGCATAACACAGATGTTATGAAACTTGCTGACTACATCATAGACATTGGCCCGGAGGGTGGATCAAAGGGCGGAGAGGTTGTATTCACAGGCACACCAGGAGAAATGATTGCGAACGGCGATACAATTACTGCAAGATACTTGAGAAAATAAACTTAAAAAGAGTGCTGAGCGCACCCCATTGTCAACGAGTCATATGGTAAACTTTCTTATATCTCCTGTAGAAACAGGGGATAAATTAAGTGATGAGGCAGGGGAAGCGTATGAAAAAGAAAGTATTAGCAATGATTTTAGCAGCTGTAGTTTTTTCAACTATGCTGGCAGGCTGTGGATCAGAAAGTAAGACACCAAGTGATGTCAAACCGGATTCCGGGGTGGCTGCAACGGAAGACACCGAAACAGTATCAGAGGAAGAAACTATAACTGCGGGTTCATCAGAGGTAACATTGGATGAAAAAGAGATTTATAACAACAATGGAATCATTGTTACCGCCAGGGGAATAGACAGTGGATTAATGGGAACCAACGTATCCCTGAATATACAGAATACTACTGATCAGGATGTTCTGATTACGGCGAAGGATATTTCTGTGAATGATTATGTGATGTCGCAGGCGGGCCTGTATGTGGAGGTAGCTGCAGGCAAAGCTGCCAATGATAACATTTGTCTGTATGCTTCGGAGCTGGAAGAGTGCGGAATCGATACCATCGCAGAAATTGAATTTTTCCTGGTTGTTTCTGATAATGAGACCTGGGAAGAAATAGATACATCCCAGCTGGTGACATTGACAACCTCTGCCGGTGCGGATTTTGTGCAGACAGTAGATGATACGGGCGATGTGATGTATGATTCCAATGGTGTTCGTGTGATCTGCAAAGGATTGAAGGATGATCTGGTCTGGAGCGGAAGTGTGGTATTCTATATGGAAAATAATACAGATCGGGCTTTAAGTGTATATGCAGAAAATGTCAGCGTCAACGGATACATGGAAGATGTGAGCCTGTGGAGTGATATGCAGCCTGGCAAGCGGGCGGTACAAGGCATGTCCATCCTTGATTTAAGCGATCTGGGAATTGAAAATATTGATGAGATTCATGAGATTGAGTTTTCGCTGCGGATTGTGGATGCTGATACATGGGAAGATGTTGCAGCTACCGATATGATGACATTACATTTTGAATAGGGGGGGAGGAGAGTCGCTTTTTTATTCCATACATAAATTTTACCTTTTTTACAGATGCTTTTGATAGTGCCAAATAATAAAAGAATCTATAATTATTTAGAAAAACAGCAATCAGATTATGGAGGATTTATGGAACAGTTAAGAAATAAAAAAGGTTTTATTATTGATATGGATGGTGTTATTTATCATGGAAACAGACTGCTGCCGGGGGCCAGGGAATTTGTGGAATGGCTGTATGAGGAAGAAAAAGAGTTCCTTTTCCTGACGAATTCCAGTCGTTATACACCAAGAGAACTGCAGAAAAAACTGGAGTGGATGGGACTTGCTGTTGACCAGAAGCATTTTTATACAAGTGCTCTGGCAACGGCAGCTTTTATTTCCAGTCAGATGCCTGAGGCCAGTGCCTATGCGGTGGGAGAGCATGGACTGCAGAATGCGCTCTACGATGCGGGAATTACAGTGAATGAGATTAATCCGGATTATGTCATTATTGGTGAGGCTGACAATTATTGCTATGATCATATTATTAAGGCGACAAGATTTGTCAATGAAGGCGCAAAATTGATTGGAACGAATTATGATCTGACGGGACCGATAGAAACAGGTATTGTGCCAGCCTGCCGTGCACTGATGGCACCGATTGAACTGGCAACGGGCAAGCAGGCCTATTATGTGGGTAAACCGAATGCACTGATGATGCGTACCGGTCTGCGTATTCTGGGAGTTCATTCCGAGGAAGCAGCCATCATAGGAGATCGTATGGACACAGATATTGTGGCGGGCATTGAGTCAGGCCTTGATACGGTTCTTGTATTATCCGGTGTGACAACCCGTGATATGATAGAAACTTTCCCATACAGACCGCGTCTTGTATGCAGCGGAATTGGAGATATACCGGAACTCGAAAAAGTGAGCACACTTATTTAAATATTGTGCATCTGAAAACAAAACTGAAGTAATGGGATTATTGAGCCAGTGATAACGGATAATCGTTTACACTGGCTTTTTTTAGATTGAAAAATTGTGAAAAAAGGACATTTGGCCTTTGAAATATAATGCATATTTTGTAGAATATAACTAAATTAATAGTTAGATTGACTTGAATAAAAAGAATGACAGAAGGGATGGTTAGTTTCTTCATCTAATTATTTCATGTCTTTGAGAATAAGATGCTTACTTTATTTATACAATGGCATAGTCATAGTTTATCATTATAAAAAGGGTATTACATTATATTGAAATATATGTTATACTACCGTCGCAAATATAAGATGGTTTAAATTGGAAACGCACAATCCTCCGGATTGATAACGAACAACACATTTTCTTAGTTATCAAAGGAGGATTTTTTATGCCAAAAAACAAATTTCAGGATGTAGTATTTACAATAATTATGGCCATGATTATGGTTTATGGAATGGTGGTCTACAATGTGGCCCTGAATACGGGAGAAGCAAAAATAAGCATATTTTGGATGTTTATGAACGGTTCTCATAAGTAGATCAAATTCTGAAAGAGATTGGTACATAATATGAATATGGAAAGTCTCGCCAGAAGATTTCATTATAAAATGCGAATAATTCATAGCTTGTATAATGCTTCCAGTGTTATAATATCTGAGGCAGATAAGATGCCATTTGACAGAAGATAAAATAAGGGAGATGTTTGAAATGCCATGTACAACATTGCTTGTTGGGAAAAAGGCAAGTTATGATGGTTCTACAATGATTGCGAGAAATGATGATTCACCATCGGGACGTTTTACACCGAAGAAGTTCGTGGTGGTTCATCCGGAGGAGCAGCCGCGGATTTATAAGTCGGTGCTTTCCCATGTGGAGATTGAACTTCCGGAGAATCCGATGCGGTATACGGCTATGCCGAATGTGCTGGAAGGGGAAGGCATCTGGGCAGCCAGCGGTGTGAATGAAGCCCATGTTGCCATGACGGCAACGGAGACGATTACTTCCAATCCCCGTGTGCTGGGGGCTGACCCGCTGCAGGTGTATCATCCGGCGGAAGATGGCCGGGATGAGATCGCTGGAGGGATTGGAGAAGAGGATATTGTCTATATTGTGCTTCCATATATACATAGTGCAAGAGAAGGGGTACAGAGACTGGGGAGTCTGTTGGAACAGTACGGAACATATGAGATGAACGGCATTGCTTTTCAGGATGCGGATGAGATCTGGTGGCTGGAGACCATTGGCGGCCATCACTGGATTGCAAGACGTGTTCCTGATGATGTGTATGTGGTGATGCCGAATCAGCTCGGGCTGGATCAGTTTGACCTGGAGGATGCACTGACCGATCAGAAGGAATATATGTGTTCTTCTGATATGAGGGAGTTTATTGAAGAGAATCACCTCAATCTGTCCTGGGACGGAGCAATCAATCCAAGAGATGTGTTTGGCAGTCATGATGATGCGGATCATGTCTATAATACACCGCGTGCCTGGTATATGCTGCGCTGTCTGAATCCACACACGAAGCGGTGGGATGGAGCAGATGCGGAGTATTCGCCGCTTTCAGATGATCTGCCGTGGTGCATGGTGCCTGAGAGAAAAGTAACTGTGGAGGATGTGAAATACATATTGTCTTCCCATTATCAGGGAACCCCATATGACCCATATGGAGCCTATGGGGATAAGTCCATGCAGGGTGCTTATCGTTCCATAGGTATTAACAGGAATGATTTCCTTTCTGTGATCCAGATGCGGCCGGATTATCAGCAGGACTGCCAGGCCATTGAGTGGGTGGCTTATGCATCCAATGCGTTTAATGTAATGGTGCCGTTTTATGCAGATGTGGTGAGTACACCGGAGTATCTCGCCAATACGACAGGGACAGTTTCTACAGATAATTTTTACTGGACCAGCCGTATGATTGCCGCTATGGCAGACGCATCTTATGGCAGGTCTGTCTTCCACATTGAACGGTATCAGGAGCAGGTGATGGCAAAGGGGCATGAACTGCTCAATCGATATGACCGACTTCTTAAAGAAGAAACTGACACTGATAAGCGGATGGCACTTAAGACGGCGGCCAATCAGGAGATTGCGGATATGGCGAAGAAAGCGGCGCTGGAGACGCTGGACAAGGTATTGTACGAGCTGAGCAATCAGATGAAAAATGGCTATGCCCGATCAGATGCGTAAAAGTTTTTCACGTATTCAATAAAAGTTTTCATATAATCCCTGTATATGTAATCTCTATGATAGACGATATACAGCTGGCGCCGGGCGGTATTTTCCGGCAGCTGGAAGACAAGAATACGCTTTTCATGCTGGAGGTCCTGGGCGGCCTTTTCGGAGATAATGGAGATGCCAAGGCCTCCGGCTACCAGATTTTTAATAGATTCCTGGTCATTGATCCTGGCAATGATATTCAGATCATTTTCAGACAGACCGAGACTTTCAATAAAATAATCTGCACTTTTTTTGCTGCCGCTGCCTTTTTCGCGGAGTATGACAGGTTCATGCATGATTGCGGTAAGATCAGGTGTTTCGGCTGACTGACAGGAGAGAAAATGTTCATTGACCGGTGTGATGATAACCATGCGGTCTTCATAAAACGGAATGCACTCGAGTAATTCATTATCAGCTGACATTCCGGTAAAACCAATATCAAAATTCCCCTGCAGCAGGCCATCGATGACACCCTGGCTGTCGCTCTGGTTCATAATAAAATAGACATTGGGATTTTTCTCTCCAAAAGCAGGAAGGATCTCCGGCAGTATGTATGCAGATGGTATCGTTGAGGTGCCAAGCCGGATGATCCTTTTTGTATCGTCGGACCACCGGCGCAGCAAAAGATCCCGGCTCTCCATGGTGTTGACAGCCCATTCATAAAATTCCATGCCTCTTGGTGTGATGGTCAGAGATTTCGTTGTGCGTACCAGAAGCCGGGTGGCCAGCTCATCTTCAAGATTCCGGATATGGGAGCTGATGGTCGGCTGTGAGGAATAGAGTACTTCGGCAGCTTTTGTAAAGCTGCCATATTTGACGACCGTAATAAATGACTGCAATTGTTTGAAATCCATAGTGATCCCTTTCTGTCAGTTCTGTTTTGTCAGTTCTTTGAGGGCAGTTAAGGCCCGGGCTGTATCCTCTTCCGTATTGTGCCAGCCGAAGGAGAAACGGATGGTGCCGGTAGGATAGGTGCCAAGGGTTTTATGGGCGGATGGTGCGCAGTGGAGACCGACACGGGTCATAATGCCGTAGGTATCATCCAGACTGAAGGCAATGTCTGAGAGCTCATGGCATGGCGTCTGTATAGAAACGACCCCGGTACGATCCTGGATATCTTTTTTGCCAACGAGACGGATATATTCACCATCGGGATCAATATCAAGAATACCATGGATGAATTGTTCAGTGAGCTTCAATTCGTGAGCGCGTATTTTTTCCATACTCGCTGCTTCAATCCATGCCAGTCCGGCATGAAGACCTGCGATGCCGGGAAGATTCATGGTGCCGGGTTCGAACCGGTCAGGCAGAAAGTCCGGAATATTTTCCGTATGACTCAGGCTGCCGGTGCCGCCGGAGAGCAGCGGATTCATTTCTTGGGCCATATCGTCACGAACGATAAAGCCGCCGATACCCTGGGGGCCGAGCAGTCCCTTGTGGCCGGTGAAGGCCAAAGCGTCAATATGCATCTCTTCCATATGTACTGGACACGTTCCGGCAGTCTGGGCTGCATCTACGATAAAACGCAGGCCATGCCGGGAGCAGAAATTCCCCACTTCCCGGATAGGCAGCAATGTGCCGCAGACGTTGCTGGCATGAGTCATGATGATTGCTCTGGTCTCCGGGCGAATATACGATTCCAGAAAAGTATCTATCCCTTCTTGTCCCACATCAAGGCAGCCCTCTTTTGTACAGGGCAATCGTGTAAAGGATACACCGGCCTGTTCCAGCTGTACGAGAGGCCGCATCACGGCATTATGCTCCATGGATGAGACGAGAACATGATCGCCGGTTTTAAAAAAGCCTTTGATGATGACGTTCAGGCTCTCGGTAATATTCTTTGTAAATATGACATTTTTGCAGTCGGAAAAACCGAAGAGGTCACAGAGCTGACGGCGGGTATCATAGACCATCTCTTCTGCAGAATAGGCATCTTCATAACAGCCTCTGTTAATATTAGAACCGATCCGGGTCATATACCGGTATACGGCATCCGGTACGCATTGTGGCTTTGGGAAGGTAGTACTGGCATTATCCAGGTAAATCTTTGCTTTCATTAAATAGGCTCCTGTCTGAAAATATATATTTAATATATCATAGAATTATTATAAAATCAAATAAATACATTAAATATATTAATAAATTCCATTGGACATGGAGATTAGCGGATGATAGACTAAATGCATATGAAAGAGGAGGTTTATTATGGACACAAGAAAAGAAAAAACAATGATTATGATTGGCGGTCTTGTTATTGGTGTGATCGCCGCATTGCTTGTCTTCTTTGGAAATCCTGCCAATATGGGCTTCTGTATTGCATGTTTCTTAAGAGATACAGCAGGCGCGCTTGGACTGCACAGAGCGGGTGCCGTTCAGTATATCCGTCCGGAGATCATCGGACTGGTACTGGGCAGCTTCATTATGGCGGTTAGTAAGAAGGAGTTTGCGGCCAAGGGTGGAAGCTCGCCGCTGACACGTTTTATTCTGGGATTTTTTGCCATGATCGGCTGCTTAATGTTCCTGGGCTGTCCGTTCCGTATGATCCTTCGTCTGGCAGGCGGAGATTTGAATGCGCTGCTTGGTCTGGCGGGATTTGTTCTTGGTATATTATGTGGTGTATTTTTCCTTAATAAAGGTTATTCTTTAAAAAGATCATACAGACAGCCAGTGGTGGAGGGTGCGGTACTGCCTGTCATCCAGGTCGTACTCCTTGGCCTTCTTGTGGCAGCACCGGCATTTATATTCTTCTCAGAAGAGGGAGCCGGTCCGGGCGCGAAGCATGCGGCAGTTGCCATCAGTCTGATCGCCGGTCTGATTGTAGGTGCCATTGCCCAGAGAACTCGTCTCTGTATGGTAGGCGGTATCCGTGATGTGGTACTCTTCAGAGAAACAAAGCTGCTTTTTGGATTTATTGCTATTTTTGCCAGTGCTCTTGTAAGTAATCTGGTTCTGACAGCAGTGACAGAAGGTACATATTTTACAGCTGCATTTGCGGGTCAGCCGGTTGCACATACAGATGGTCTGTGGAATCTGCTGGGTATGCTGCTGGTTGGTTTTGCCTGTGTTCTCCTGGGTGGATGTCCGCTTCGTCAGCTGATCCTGTCAGGTGAAGGAAACAGTGACAGCGCGGTTGCTGTACTTGGACTTATTGCAGGTGCTGCTTTTGCACATAATTTTGGTCTGGCTTCCAGCGGCGAAGGACCGACGATGAACGGTAAGATTGCCGTTGTTATCGGTATTATTGTTGTTGCAGTCATTGCTTCGGTTAATACATTTAAAAAGGATAAGGCATAAAGGAGAGTTCGTATGAAAACATTAGATGCAAGAGGACTTTCATGTCCGGAACCGGTCATCATGATCCGCAAGGCGATGACTTCAAAAGAAAATGTGTATGAGATGCTTGTTGATAATCAGACGTCAAGAGAGAACGTAACCCGTTATGCCGAACATCAGGGCTATAAAGTTACAGTTACAGAAAACGGTGAAGAATATTTATTGACCATGAAAAAATAGTTTGCGTGTAAAAATTGCCCGGCCATCGAAAATAAGAAGAAGCCGGGCAGTTGCCATAATAAGAGATTGGAGAGGAAAATGGTTTATATTGCGACATTTTATTCCCATTTTGGTGCTGTGAGGTTTAAGAAGATCTGTGAGGGTGTCGGCATGAAGGCGAGGATGATGCCTGTGCCGAGGGATCTGAGCAGCAGCTGCGGGACTTGTGTCCGCTATGAAGGTGAGGAGCCGTGTCCGGGAGGTGCTTATTCTGAGGAAATTGAACAGGTCGTGGAAAAAACAGACAGTGGCTACAGGGTTATTTACCAGATCAGGGATATTTAGGGAGAACAGGTATGGAAACAGATGTTAAGTTAACGAAGCTGGCGAAATGTGCGGGATGTGGTGCCAAGGTTGGGGCCGGGACACTGGTGCATATGCTGGAAGGATTTAAGACCCATAGAGATGAACGGCTGATCGTGGGATATGATAAAAGTGATGATGCCAGTGTGTATGTCATCAATGAGGAGACGGCACTGATCCAGACAACGGATTTTTTTCCACCGATTGTGGATGATCCTTATCTGTACGGACAGATTGCGGCGGCTAATGCCCTCAGCGATGTCTATGCCATGGGCGGAACTCCGAAGCTGGCTATGAATATCATGTGTCTGGCAGAGAAGATGGAGAAATCAGTTGTTCAGGAGATTTTGCGGGGCGGCTATGATAAAGTCTATGAGGCTGGAGCCATTATTACGGGAGGCCACACGATCCAGGGGGCGGAGCCTATTTACGGGCTGGCCGTGTCCGGATTCGTACATCCGGATAAGGTGCTGACCAACAGCAATGCAAAGCCGGGGGATGTACTGATTCTTACGAAACCGCTGGGCATTGGTATTCTGACGACGAGTATCAAGGCAGATCTGGTGCCTGATGCGGTATGCCAGCGTATTTACAGGCAAATGGCAACGCTCAATAAAACGGCCCGGGATATTATGGTGAAGTACCCGGTGAACAGCTGCACGGACGTGACGGGTTTTTCACTTCTGGGGCATAGTTTTGAAATGGCTCAGGGAAGTGATGTGACCATTCATCTGATGGCGGATCAGATACCGTATCACCCGGAAGCCTATGAACTGGCGGAGATGGGATTCATTCCGGCGGGGGCCTATAGAAACCGGGAATATGCGTCCGGCGGTGTTGAAGTGAGAAATGGTATCACAAGGGCGCAGCAGGATATTTTCTATGATCCCCAGACAAGCGGCGGTCTTTTAATGGCTGTGCCGGAAAAATACGCGGGAGAATGTCTGAATGAGCTGAAGGCACAGATTCCGGAGGCAGCCATTGTCGGATATGTGGAGCCAATGGGAGAATGGAGTATTGTACTGGAATAAAGATTGATTATTTTGTGTTCAGGATTTTATATATCTGCTGTTCTCCAATACAGAATAATGCTATAATTAGGTTAGTATTAAATATGGTTATAGGAAATTTGATCTGTTGGTGAAAGGGCGGTATACAGGATGAAAGATTGTAAGATTCAGAAAGTGGCAGAGGCAATGATTTCACTTCCATGGGTGAATTCCATGGGCGTGATCGGTGATCCCGGATGTGAGGGATTGGGTACCTATAATATGAAGGTCTATGCAGGAACTCTGGAAAAAAGTGCAGAGGATGATATTACGCTGATTGCAGGAGACCTGGTTCCAACGGGTAATAAGCATTATTATGAGGAAATCAGTGAGCTGACGGAGATTATTGCTCATAATGATGTTTATGTACTGCGGGGGAATCATGATACCGGAACCTATACTGATTATTTCGGAAGAAAAAATTATGCATTGCTTGCCGGAGAGTTTACGGTGGTTGTATTGGACAATGCCATGCGTGCTTTTGAGGAAGAGGGACTGGAACTTTTGCAGCAGGTATTGAAAATGGAAGAGGTTCATCGTGTGATCATTGCCTTCCACATTCCTGTTCCAAATCATTATATCCGGAATTCTGTATCGGAGGAAGAGTTTGCACGACTGAAAGAGGCCTATGGACCGTGGAGGGAAAAAGTAAAATACCTTTTATGTGGACATGTTCATTCACGATTTGAGGATGTGGTGGATAATATCCCGCTGATCTGTACAGGTGGCGGCGGCGCGCTCATAGAAGATGTGTCTGAGGATATCCGGGCCTGTGATGTTGAACATCATATGGTGCATTTTTTCATGAAAGACGGGGAACTTGCGTACAGGTTTGACAATCTAGCTGAGGATGACTACGACAAAGAGAGAAAAGTAAATGTCCTGAAGGAAAATATTGAAAAGACCGTTGCGGCGGAACTGATGGCCCATTTGAAATATCTGATGTTCGCGGACCGGGCAAGACGGCGGGGAATGGAGGCAATCGCCAATCTCTTTGAGGCCCTCGCATCTTCAGAATATCATCACGCGAGAAATTTTTATTCAGTTATTCAAAATCAGCTTCCGTTTGGCGAATCGGTGGAGACATTTGTCCCGAGGGAAGCGTTTGAGTACCGGCATTTTTATAAAATGATGGAACAATATGCGGACGAGCTGAATGCACCGCTGACAAAACAGGCTTACTCGGGAGCTGCTGCTGCGGAGAAGGTTCATGCCGAATTGCTGAAAGAAGCGTCATCGATCGAAGCGTTTGATAAAGAAACGATTTATGTATGTCCAATCTGCGGCTATGTGATGGCTGGAGATAATATTCCGGAACGCTGCCCGGTCTGTGGAGGACCAAAACGTCAGTATGAGGAATTTCAGGTAAAAAATGAATAAACAGGGTCGACAGCAGTCACCTATTGACAACAATACCCCTCTCTGCTAGAATAAGCATTGTTCATCGGAGGATAAGCACTCAGAAGAAGTGATTAGGCCGGATAAGATGGCAGGTTGAGATACCTGCTGTTTTATCCGGTTTTTTTGGTTAAAGGAGAAAGATCATGAAAGACAATGCTAATTTTACAGAAGGAAGTATCGTGCGCCCTCTTATCGGATTTGCCCTGCCGGTGCTGCTGGCTCTGTGTCTGCAGTCATTGTACGGTGCTGTGGACCTGCTGGTGGTCGGTCAGTTTGGAACCGCAGCGGATGTGTCTGCGGTAGCTACCGGAAGTCAGATGATGCACATGGTCACTGTTGTGATCACAAGACTTGCCATGGGTACGACGATTCTTCTTGGACAGGCTATGGGCGGCCGAAAGGAGAAGCTTGCGGGCGAGATTATGGGCAGCAGTATCTGCTTTTTTCTGCTGGTAGCAGTGGGCGTGACCGTTTTGATGCTGGGCATTGCGGAACAATATTTATAGTGGCCTATAATGTACTGGGAAGTATATTCAGGGGACTGGGTGATTCCAGAACACCGCTCTTTACAGTGGCATGTGCCTGTGTTTTTAATATTGCCGGGGATCTGGTATTTGTGGCCGGTTTACATATGGAGGCCTCGGGAGCAGCGCTGGCTACGGTTCTGGCTCAGGCATTCAGCGTAATTTTGTGTTTGGGAATCATAAAGAAAAAAGGTCTGCCATTTCCATTTTCCAGAAAAAATATAAAATTTAACAGCGAGATAAACGGGAGGATATTGAAGGTGGGTCTGCCGGTGGCTCTGCAGGATGGCCTTGTCAATATATCGTTTCTGGTGATCAATGCCATTGTCAACAGTCTGGGCGTCGTCCCGTCAGCAGGTGTGGGTGTCGCGGAAAAGGTATGTGCTTTTATCATGCTGGTGCCGTCTTCTTTTTCTCAGTCACTGTCAGCTTTTGTTGCCCAGAATATCGGCGCGGGAAAAAGAAAGAGAGCAAGGGAGTCCATGGTGTGCGGGATGGCTGCTTCTCTGATGGTTGGTATTGTGATGGCGTATCTCGCTTTTTTCCATGGAGATATGCTGGCAGGTATTTTTTCGAAGGAGCAGGCGGTTATTCTGGCGGCAGCAGATTATCTGAAGGCCTATGCCATTGATACTCTGATTGTATCTTTCCTGTTCTGTTATATCGGATTCTTTAACGGATGTGGTAAAACAAAATTTGTTATGGTACAGGGAATTGCAGGTGCATTTGGTGTCAGAATACCGGTTTCTTATCTGGTCAGTCAAATGGAAGGTGCAACATTATTTCAAATCGGATTGGCAACTCCATGTTCAACGGTGGTACAGATTATTCTGTGTACGGCATTTTTTGTTTTTATGATGAGGAAGGAAAGGTATACAATGTAATTCCTGAGACAAGTATTTCTGCTAAATTACTTCATTTGTGATAGAATTGAGTAAGGAGGAGATCATAATGAAGAGATCAAAGATTAATACAGAAATCAGACATATGGAAGAACTGATCCGGGTCCATGGTTTTGAGCTTCCGCCATTCTGTAAGTGGACGCCGGAGGAATGGTACAGTAAAGGTACCGAATATGACGAGATCCGTGACAATATGCTGGGATGGGATATTACAGATTACGGGCTGGACAGATTCGATGAGATAGGATTTTCACTGATTACTATCCGCAACGGCAATCTGAAAATGGATAAGTATTCAAAGACCTATGCGGAAAAGCTGCTGTTGGTGAAAGAAGGCCAGATGGCACCCATGCATTTTCATTGGAACAAGATGGAAGACATCATCAATCGCGGCGGCGGCAATGTGCTGATTACTGTATACAATTCAACGGAAGATGAGGCATTCGCGGATACAGATGTTACGGTTCACTGCGACGGACATGAATATACTGTTCCGGCTGGTACGAAGGTGCGGCTGACACCGGGAGAAAGCATCACCATTTATCCGTATATGTACCATGATTTTCATGTGGAACCGGGGACCGGCGATGTGCTTCTGGGAGAAGTATCCATGTGCAATGATGACGAAAACGATAACCGTTTTTATGAGCCCATTGGACGTTTCCCTGAAATTGAAGAGGATGAGGCGCCGTACCGTCTTCTCTGCAACGAATATCCGAAAGCGAAATAATCATGTAAAGAAGGTGTTGTTCCAGATAGAAAGATTTTATCCGGAACAGCACCTTCTTTATTTACAGCTTCAAATATTCTTTTGCAAATTCAACGACTTTTTTCACGCTGCCTTCTGCATAGGCCGGTTCCAGTCCTGCCTGGGCCAGGGTGTCCGGGTAACTGCGGCTGCCACCGGAGGCACAAAGCTTCTCATAGGCTTCCCATGCGCCTGCAGGGTCATGCTGCATTCTGGCGAAAAGATCCATGGCGCACATTTCAGATAATGAGTAGCTGATGACATATCTCGGGAACATATAGACGGCCATGCTGCGCATCAGATCAGCTCCCTGCTGGTGGTAAGTGTCCAGTTCTCCATAGTCCAGATTCGGATTGTAGGCCTGTTCGATAAGGATCTGTGCGGCTGTCAGTTCCTCAAAGGATGCACCCGGATGGGTATAGATCCATGTATTTAACTCGTGGATGGAACAGTAGGAGGCGATTTCCTGCAATGCGGAGCGGAAATGGCCCTGACGGAATTTATCCGCATCCCTGCCAAAGAAGTTTTCTGCATATGGATAGGTGAACAGCTCCATGGTCTTGGATGGAATCTCCACGGCATCCAGTGCCATATCGGCCAGAATGGATGTCTGTACATGCTGTGAAGTCAGCTGTGCCTGCCAGGAATGACCGATTTCATGGGTGAAGACGGCCACATCTGTCTGAGTGCCATTGCAGTTGCCGAAAACGAAAGGATAATAATCCTTCTTCATAATACCGGTGCAGAAGCCCATGCCGGCCACCTTGTTAGGGGAAGCAGCCACATCCAGACTTTCAGTTTCCACCATGCCCCGGAAGAATTCGCCGAAGGCAGGCGACAGGGCATCATACATGGCTTTGGAGGCTTCCGTCAGATAGGCGGCATCGCCTGCAGGTCTGGCATTGCCGTCTGCAAAGCGTACACCGAGGTCGTAGACCATCATCTTATCTACGCCAAGGGTTTGTCTCTGTTCTTCCTGTAAGATTTGAAGCAGAGGTACAAGATCTTTTTTGACCTGCTCACAGAAGGCAGTCATCTCTGCTTCGCCATAGACCCTGCGGTCGTAGGTGGCATTGGCATATTCCAGATAATTGTCAAATCCGTTGGCCTTTGCAATCTGATCGCGCAGAGAGATGAGCTCCAGCAATATGGCGGCAAAATCGTCCTTCTGGGCAAGGACAGTCTGAGCAAGCGCTTTTCTCGATTCCAGACGGATCTGGCGGTCCGGATCATCGAAGAAAACATACAGTTCACCTTCTGAGTGTTTGGAACCCCGGAAATCGATTTGCAGCATGGCTTTCTTTTGCTGGAACTGATTCACCAGTTCCTGTTCGCGGGCCATAAATTCCTGACCGGCTGCATGAATACGGAATTCCTTTTCCAGACGGGGACGGAATTCCGGACCGAAATGTTCCTCCAGTTGAGGAAGGAACGGGCTGTGCAGCAGGGCTTCATAATAAGGCGATGTAAGTAAGGACGCAAATCCAACGGCCTCCTTCTGAGCAGCCTCTGCATAGAACTGGTCTGTGCAGTCCAGTGTGCTGCGGATATAGGCCATTTCGGCCGCAAGGACGGCATCCTGCATCATGTCATCATACCGGGAGATAATATCAAAAATCTCATCGGCAGATGCAGCCTGTCTAACTTGGTCTGTGCAGGTGTTTATCTTTTCCTGAAGGCTGCCATAATCATTCGCTTCATAGGGCAGCTGTGAAAATTTGTATTGTTTCATCATTAAATTCCCCCCAAATAGTATAGTCTGCTTGTATTGTACCACAGAATCATCAGAACTGACAGCTTTATATCAGATGGGAGATGGTTGTTCAGTTATTCAGTTGATGCTATAATCATGATAACAACAGATAGTTTCAGATGATAGAAGAATGATCACACGGAAGATCAAAGTGAAAGAGGGGGAGAAAAATGTATATAGAACCGGAAGAAATTATTTTAAGAACCGGTCAGAAAGTGATTTTAAAAAGTCCGGAAGCCGCTGATGCTGCGGCACTGCTTGAATATATGCGGCAGACTTCTGAGGAGACCCATTATATGCTGCGCTACCCGGAGGAGATCTGTATCAGTGTGGAACAGGAAAGGGAATATATTCAGAGGCTCATCGAGGATGAAACGAGCTTTATGCTGGCAGCTTTCGTTGAAGGAGAGCTGGCCGGTAATGTGGGCGTGAATCAGCTCGGCAGCTGGATGAAAATAAGACACCGGGGAGAGCTGGGGATTGCCCTTAAAGAGAAATTCTTCAATCTGGGATTGGGGTCGATACTGGTTAAAGAAGCGCTTCAGATTGCACGAAATGCAGGCTTTGAACAGGTAGAACTGGGTGTTTTTGCCGATAATCCAAGGGCTATACATGTTTATGAGAGGCTGGGTTTTAGAAGAACAGGTGTCATACCGGGCGCCTACAAATTAAAGAACAATGTTTATTGTGATGAGATACAAATGATATATCAATGCGGAGAGTGATTTATGAATTTTTCCCATGAGCTGATTACACCTAATAACGATCTTTCTTTTAAGATTTTTGAGTTTGAGGGGCGGGATGGACATTATTACAGGGAAAAGCACTGGCATCGTTCCATAGAGATTTTCGCCCTTTTTGAGGGAAGCTTATGCTTTTACATTAATGACAGGGCTTATCCTTTGAAACCGGGAGAATTTATGCTGGTGAATTCCCATGAGATCCATTCAATTGCGTCACCGGAGCCGAATCATACGATTGTCCTGCAGATGCCGCTGACTACCTTTGCCAATTATTATACGGATGACAAATTTATCTATTTTTCTCACAGCGCAAAGCTGCAGGATGAGAAAGTTATGGCTTTGATCAGGGATATGTATGAGACTTATCAGGAGAAAACTCTGGGCTATGAGCTGAAGGTACAGAGCGATTTTTACATGCTGATCTATCTCCTGGTGACGAAATACAGAAAGACAGAGGTAAACCGGGAGGAACTGCAGCGTAGCAGAGGGCTGTTCCGGCTTTCGGCTGTCACTTCCTATATGAAGGAGAATTATATGAAAGATCTGTCGCTGGAGAGTGTGGCGGAAGTTTTCGGCTATTCACCGACTTATCTTTCCAGAATGTTTCAGAAATATGCCCAGACAAAATATAAGACCTATCTGAATCAGATCCGGCTGGAGCATGCCTATATTGATCTGATGAATTCGGATATGACCATAGGGGAGATAGCCATGCGCAGCGGATTCCCGAACAGTAATGCGCTGACGAAGGAATTCAAGGCCAGATACGGGCTTTTGCCGAGTGAGTTCAGAAAAAAAGAAAAGGATAAGAATTTAATATAAAATGGCCAAATATATGGTGATATTATGATGAAAAAGTTGATAAAATGGTATTGCAAATTGAATGACGGATTATTAGGCGCTGGCGGCAGATATTGAAGGATTTGTCGGAAAAGAGCGCCGGAGGAGGTAAAATATGATGAATAATATGCCGGAGGTTAAAATCGGTATTGTGGCAGTCAGCCGCGACTGTTTCCCTGAAAGCCTTTCTGTGAACAGAAGAAAGAATCTGATCAAAGCTTATACAGAAAAATATGGCTCAGATCATATTTATGAGTGTCCTGTCTGCATCGTGGAAAGTGAGATCCACATGGTGCAGGCGCTGGAGGATATTAAGGCGGCAGGCTGTAATGCTCTCTGTGTATATCTTGGTAATTTTGGCCCTGAGATTGCAGAAACCCTGCTGGCTAAACATTTTGACGGACCAAAGATGTTTGTAGCTGCGGCAGAGGAAAGCGGAAGCAATCTTGTGCAGGGCCGCGGCGATGCCTACTGTGGTATGCTCAATGCCAGCTACAATCTGCAGCTGCGCAATATCAAGGCTTACATACCGGAATACCCTGTAGGTGACGCAGAAGAGTGTGCGGATATGATTCATGAATTTGTACCGATTGCCAGAGCGATTATCGGTTTGAACAATCTGAAGATCATCAGCTTTGGTCCGCGTCCGCTGAACTTCCTGGCCTGCAATGCACCAATCAAGCAGCTGTACAATATCGGTGTTGAGATCGAAGAAAATTCGGAGCTGGATCTTTTTGAAGCTTTCAATAAGCATGCCGGCGATGAAAGGATTCCTTCCATTGTCAAGGAGATGGAGGAAGAGTTGGGGACTGGCAATAAGAAGCCGGAGATCCTTGGCAAGCTGGCCCAGTATGAGCTGACACTGAAGGATTGGATCGAGGGACACAGAGGCTACCGTAAGTATGTGGCCATTGCGGGAAAATGCTGGCCTGCTTTCCAGACCCAGTTCGGCTTTGTGCCTTGCTATGTCAACAGCCGTCTGGCAACTCAGGGCATTCCGGTTTCCTGTGAAGTGGATATATACGGCGCCTTAAGTGAATTTATCGGAACAGTTGTCAGCGAGGATATTGTGACTCTGCTGGATATCAACAATTCCGTGCCTAAGGATATGTATGAGGAGGATATCAAAGGAAAATTCAGTTATACCCAGAAGGAGACTTTCATGGGCTTCCACTGCGGCAATACATCTTCTAAAAAGCTGTCCTTCTGCGAGATGAAATATCAGATGATCATGGCAAGATCTTTGCCGGTGGAAGTGACTCAGGGAACACTGGAAGGGGATATTGTGCCTGGTGACATCACTTTCTTCCGTCTTCAGAGTACTGCTGACAGCAAGCTGCGGGCCTATATCGCCCATGGCGAGGTGCTGCCTGTTGCATCCAGATCTTTTGGTTCCATCGGTGTATTTGCCATTCCTGAAATGGGACGCTTCTACCGCCATGTACTGATCGAGGGCGGATTCCCGCATCATGGCGCCGTAGCTTTTGGACATTATGGCAAAGCATTATTTGAAGTCTTTAAATATATCGGTGTTCCGGTAGAGAATATCGGATATAATCAGCCGGCAGGTATGAGATATCCGACGGAAAATCCGTGGGGTTAATGTCAGGGGGAGAAAATGTTATATATAGGTATAGATCTTGGTACCTCGGCTGTGAAGCTTCTGCTGATGAACAGCGAGGGCCGTATTGAAAAAATCGTGTCCAGAGAATATTCCCTGTATTTTCCTCAGTCCGGATGGTCGGAACAGGAACCGGAGGACTGGTTCAGAGAGACCATGGCAGGTATCCGGGAACTGACGGCGGAATGTGATAAGAATCAGGTGGCCGGTATCAGCTTCGGCGGTCAGATGCATGGTCTGGTGGCTCTCGATGCCGATGACAATGTGATCCGTCCGGCGATTCTCTGGAATGACGGAAGGACCGGTAAGGAAACGGATTATCTCAATGAGGTCATTGGCAAAGAGAAGCTCGCTGAGTATACGGCCAACATTGCCTTTGCAGGCTTTACGGCACCGAAGCTGCTCTGGATGAAAGCTAACGAACCGGATAACTTTGCCCGGATCAGTAAGATCATGCTGCCGAAGGATTATCTGGCTTACCGTCTGTCAGGGGCATTCTGCACGGATGTATCCGATGCTTCTGGTATGCTTCTGATGGATGTGAAAAACAGGTGCTGGTCTGAGCAGATGATGAACATCTGCGGTATTACCGAAGACCAGCTGCCGAAGCTTCATGAGAGCTATGAGGTTGTTGGAACATTAAGGCCGGAGATTGCCGGGGAACTGGGGCTTCCGGAAAGTGTGAAAGTCATTGCCGGTGCCGGGGACAATGCGGCGGCAGCAGTTGGAACCGGAACTGTGGGTGATGGTATGTGCAATATTTCACTGGGAACGTCAGGGACCATTTTCATCTCCAGTAATAAATTTCTGGCAGACAGCAATTATGCCCTTCATTCATTTGCCCATGCAGACGGTCATTATCATCTGATGGGCTGTATGCTCAGCGCTGCTTCCTGTAATAAATGGTGGAATGAGGAGATCCTTAAGACCATGGATTATTCCGCTGAACAGAAAGGCATAACCGATGAGAAGCTGGGAGAGAATCATGTCTTTTTCCTGCCATATCTCATGGGTGAGCGTTCACCCCATAATGACCCGGATGTTAGAGCCATGTTCATGGGCATGTCCATGGACACCACAAGGGAGGATATGACCCAGGCTGTGCTGGAAGGTGTCGCATTTGGTCTGAGGGATTCACTGGAGGTGGCCAGAAGTCTTGGCATCTGTCCGGAACGAACGAAGATCTGCGGCGGCGGGGCCAAGAGTCCGCTTTGGCGAAAGATGATTGCCAATATTATGAATATGAAGGTGGAGGTCATCGAAAGTGAGGAAGGACCGGCCTTGGGCGGCGCCATGCTGGCGGCTGTAGGCTGCGGAGAATACCCGGATGTGGAGACGGTTGCCGCTAAGATCGTCAAAGTGGTAGATACTGTAGAACCGGATCCGGAGCTGGCTGCGAAGTACGAATCAAAATATCAGCAGTACAGAGCCATCTATCCGGCAATTAAGAATTTGTATTAATATATTTTAAAACGGAAAGGCAGCGTGACTAGGCTTAATGCTTTTCACGCTGTCTTTTTGCATCGATTTCAAATTAGAAAATATATAAATGGAATATAATCCGCATTTTATGGTATTATAAAAATAAATGGAATACAATCCCACATTGTTTGAATTGAAGTGGCTGCTGCAGTAGTTCTGGCAAGGGTGGCTTTGCCTCCGGGAGATACGGGGCAGTAAGCTTGCCAAATAAAGGAGGACAATCGATGAAACACGAAAAGATAAAAATTCAGCTGCCGGGTTCTGAAAGCAGCGCGGCACTCTACACATACATATTGGACAATTCTCCGGAAACGGGGATGGATCGTATCCGGCCGGCGATCATTATCTGCCCGGGCGGCGGTTATGAGCTGACTTCTGACAGAGAAGCGGAAGCCATTGCCATGCAGTTTCTTGCTGTGGGATGCCATGCGGTGATACTGCGGTATAGTGTGGCTCCGGCACGATATCCGGAAGCCCTTCTGCAGCTGGCAATGACCATAAAGATGGTGAGAGAAAATGCGGAAAAATGGCATGTCAATACAAATAAGATTGTTGTGCAGGGTTCCTCGGCCGGTGGACATCTGGCGGCATCCCTGGCTGTGTTCTGGAAAAAGCCTTTTCTGGCAGAGAAACTTGGAGTGGTATCCGAAGTGCTCCGGCCAAATGGACTCATGCTAAGTTATCCGGTAATTACATCCGGGCCGTATGCTCATGCTGGCTCATTTGAAAAGCTTCTGGGTCCGGACAGCAGCACAGACCTTCGGGAGGAAATGTCTCTCGAAAAGCAGGTTTCAGCAGACACACCAAAAACATTTTTATGGCATACCGCTGCAGATGATACAGTGCCAGTGGAGAATTCCCTGCTGTTTTTTGAGGCACTGCATCGATTCAATATTCCGGTGGAAATGCATATTTATGCGGAAGGCGGTCATGGCCTGGCTCTCGCCAATGAAGAAACCAGTTACCCGGACGGTTATGGTATCCAGAAAGAATGCCAGAGCTGGATAGGACTGGCACAGCAATGGTTATTAAGATTATAAAGATACTTTTGATCAGGAATACGTATGATAAGATGCCTGTTTTTCAGTAGGCAGTAGACAATTTCAATAGTTGCTGTTATGATATTTTTACAACAGACTTGAAATAGGAGGTTATATGAACAAAAGAGTAAAAATCGGCATGATTCAAATGGGTGTAAAATTTCATAACCCTATGCATAATCTGGTGCACGCAGAGGAACTGGTTGCGCAGGCTGTTGCTTTGGGGGCTGAAATCTGTGTCTTACCAGAATGTATGGATTTAGGTTGGG
>JAEDGN010000018.1 GCA_016297495.1 Coprococcus sp. | reverse complement strand
AAAAGATAGGAAGGATCCTGATGTATCAAATCGATTTTAATAAACCGGTAAAAATCCATTTTATGGGAATCGGCGGTATCAGTATGAGTGGTCTTGCCGAAATCCTCAATGCCAAAGGCTTTACCATTGTCGGTTCCGACGCCCATGAATCCGCCATCACCAACCATCTGGAATCCCTGGGCATTAACATTGCCTATGGCCAGAGAGCAGAAAATATTACACCCGATATCGACGTTGTCGTATATACGGCCGCCATCCATCCTGACAATCCGGAATTTGCTGCCGCAAGGAATGCCGGACTGCCAATGATGGACCGTGCCGAACTGCTTGGACAGATCATGAAAAACTATGCCAATGCCATTGCCGTTTCCGGCACTCACGGAAAGACAACCACCACCTCCATGCTGTCCCATATTCTTCTGGCGGCAGATACAGATCCGACCATCAGCGTCGGCGGTATCCTGAAAGCTATCCACGGCAATATCCGTGTAGGCCATTCAGACAATTTTATCACGGAAGCCTGTGAATATACCAACAGTTTTCTGAAATTCAATCCAAGTCTCGAACTTATTCTTAATATAGAAGAAGACCATCTGGACTTTTTTAAAGATATCAACGATATACGCCATTCCTTCAGAAGATTCGCTGAAAAGCTTAATGCCGACGGTACACTGGTTATCAACGGAGAGATTGAGCAACTCGAAGAAATAACATCCGGGCTGCCATGCAAAATCATCACTTATGGCCTGAACGCGAACTGTGATTATACAGCTGCCAATATCACCTTCGATGAATTTGCAAAAGCAAGCTTTGACCTTGTGATCAACGGAAATATGGCTGATCATATCGGTCTGAATGTTGCCGGTATCCACAATGTATCCAATGCACTGGCTGCCATCGCCGCTGCCAGAGAACTGAATATTCCGATGAAGACCATAAAATCCGGTCTCATAGCCTTTGAAGGCACGGACCGCCGCTTTGAATACAAAGGCCAGTTTAACGGTATTACTGTCATCGACGATTATGCCCATCATCCGACAGAGATTGCCGCCACTCTGACAGCCGCACAGAAGTACCCGCATAACCAGATCTGGTGTGTATTTCAGCCGCATACATACACCAGGACCAGGGCTTTTCTTCACGAATTTGCCCAGGCTCTGTCTCTGGCTGACAAAATAGTACTGGCAGACATCTATGCAGCCCGCGAAAAAGATCCGGGCGATATCCATTCCAGAGATATCCAGAAGCTTCTCCTCGATGCAGGCAAAGAAGCTTACTATTTTCCATCCTTTGCTGAGATCGAAAAATTTTTATCAGAAAAATGTATCAACGGCGACCTGTTGATAACTATGGGGGCCGGAGACGTTGTTTTAATAGGAGAATCGCTCATTCAATAAAGTTATCCACAATATCCACCGATTTATCAACAAAACCAAATGATAAATCCGGTGGATATTTTTGTTGACATAATCTACCCGCCACCTATCCTTATTTTTTCTGAAAAACCCCCTTTTTATCACTATTTTCGACTTTTTTAAAAAATCTCTTTCTGAAGATGTATCCTACTTATCCACTTTATCCACAATATCCCCTAAAACTTTATCCACATCGCCTGCTGCCATTGATGCTATTCTCAAAATTTTTATTTTATGTTATACTTAGCATCAAAGCTCTTAATATATATTTCGGCAGTCTGGCGATGGAGGTGATCCTATGCCGAAAGCAATTACACTATCAACCGATTATTCAGGAGATGTAACTGTCATCCCGAATATTTTTTTTGACGAATATCTTCCCCGCGCCAACGGAGAATTTCTGAAGATTTACCTGTATCTTCTCCGCTGGCTTCCAGCCAAAGACTGCAGTCTGACTCTGGGAGGAATTGCCGATACATTTTGCATGACAGAGAATGATGTGATCCGCTCCCTGAGATATTGGGAGAAGGAAGGCCTGCTGAACCTGACCTGCGACGGCAGCGGCAATATTACTGCCATCCGGATCAATGCCATACAATTCCACACCACAGCCGATGGCCAGTCCCCTGCCTCATCCCCTGCCTGCACCTCACCGGTTCCCGCAGCAGGAGTCAATCCGTTGTCTTCTGCAGACAGCAGGAAGAACTATTCCATGCAGGAACTCCAGAGATTCACAGACGGCGGAAACGGAGAGCAGTTGATCTTTATCATACAGCAATACCTGGGGCATCCTCTCAGTCCGACAGACCTGAACACCGTTTATTATTTTTATGATGGTCTGGGTTTTTCCACAGATCTGATTGAATATCTTTTTGAATACTGTGTATCCAATGGTCATACCCATATGCGCTATATTGAGAAAGTTGCCCTCTCATGGGCTGACCAGCATATTACCACTGTAGACGAGGCCCGAACCCGGAGTGAAGCCCATCAACGCGCCTGCTTTGCTGTTCTGAAGGCTTTTGGACTTGGCGGAAGAATGCCTACATCCGGAGAAGTAGAATATGTCAATAAATGGACACATACATATGGTTTTAGTCTTGAACTGGTTCTTGAGGCATGCCGCAGAACGATGATGGCAGTCCATACACCGAGTTTTGAATATACGGACAAGATACTCAGTAACTGGAAGTCCCTGAATGCCTTTACCATGACAGAAGTTCTGGCTGCAGATAAGGCCCGCAGTGCCCAGAAGACTGGGCCTTCTTCCAGACCTTCCGTCAGAACGCCGCGGCCTTCCTCTAACAAATTCCACAATTTCAAGCAGAGAAGCTATGATTATGAAGCACTGGAGAAAAAGCTTTCTCAGAAGATCCAGACCGCTTCAGGCGATACTCAGTAAATTCCCGGAAGGAGGATTTTTATGAATCTGAAGAATTCCCAATATCAGGCTATTATGCGTCAGTATGATCTCCTGCAGCTTCACCACCGCCATCTTCAGAATCTCCGTTATCAGGAGATTTCAGAGAAGATTCCGGCCTACAATCAGCTGGAAGAAGAGATTGCCGGCCTTTATGCTGACCGGGCACGATCAGCAGTCCTTGGACGTCCCTCCCCGGAGGACAGTTTCCAGGAGCATCTGCAGCTGCTGCAGAACCGCCAGAAGCAGCTGCTTCTCGACGCAGGTTATCCTGCCGATTATCTTGCATTGACCTGCACCTGCCCCGACTGCTGTGACACAGGTTTTATCGGCAGCGAGAAATGCCACTGTTTTAAACAGGCCATGGTCGATCTGCTCTACAGTCAGTCGAATATCCATGAAGTCCTGAAGCAGGAGAATTTTGATACCTTTGATATCCGTTACTATTCCGAGCAGAAGGACAGACGGCTTGGCATCAGTCCCAGGGAAAATATGCAGTCCATCGTCAATACATGCCGGGACTTTATCAGTCATTTCGATGAACAGACACGTAACCTCCTGTTCTACGGTGATACAGGTGTCGGCAAAACCTTCCTGACCAACTGTATTGCCCGGGAGCTGCTGGACACTTCCCATACAGTCATCTACCTGACCGCGTTTCATCTGGTGGATATTCTCCAGAGCAACACCTTTGGCTCCGATGACATGGATGACAGTGGAGAAAATATGTTTGACTATATTCTGGACTGCGATCTTCTGATCATAGACGATCTCGGAACAGAATTGAATAACTCCTTTGTTACCTCCCAGCTTTTCCTTTGTATCAATGAACGGCTGCTGGCAGGGAAATCCACCATCATCTCCACAAATTTATCTCTGGATGAATTACAGAACGAATATAGTGAAAGAATATTTTCAAGACTGATCAGCAATTACGAAATCATGTTGATACTTGGTGACGATATCCGCATCAAAAAAGCAATTTCCTGATGAATAAAAGCTTCATTCTCCGCTTGCATCTTGACAATTATGGTGAGGATACGATATAAATAGATTGGACGTTAGCGTCGAAATTTGTTTGATTATGTTAACAGATGATGGAGGTATATTATGGCTCAGAACATTGAAGAGTTCAGAAACTCATTTCCGGTGGGAGATTTGGGGATTATCCCGCTTCAGAGCTGCAGCGAACTTGGTAAAAAAGTAAACGACTATATTGTTGATTGGAGAAAAGAACGCGAAGAAGTTCTTCAATCAGACGACAAAGCGAAAGATTCCTATATTGTCAATACCAAATGTTCCCGATTTGGTTCTGGTGAAGCAAAAGGCACTATTCTCGATTCTATCCGCGGCAAAGATTTATATCTGCTGGTGGATGTAACCAATTATTCCGTTACCTATTCCCTCTGCGGACACGAGAACAGGATGTCTCCGGACGATCATTATTCGGATTTGAAGCGTATTATCACAGCGGCAGCCGGTAAAGCCCGCCGCATCAATGTTATTATGCCATTCCTTTATGAAAGCCGTCAGCATAAACGTACAGCCCGCGAATCTCTGGACTGTGCAGTCGCTCTTCAGGAACTGCATAATCTTGGCGTAGAGAATATTATCACTTTTGACGCTCATGACCCGCGTGTGCAGAATGCCATTCCAAACAGCGGTTTTGACAGCATTCAGCCAACTTACCAGTTTATTAAGGCTTTATTCAATAATATTCCTGATCTTCAGGTGGACAGTGACCATATGATGATCATCAGCCCGGATGAAGGTGCCATGGGCCGTGCCGTTTACTATTCCAATGTTCTCGGACTGGACATGGGTATGTTCTACAAGAGGCGTGACTATTCCAGAGTTGTCAATGGCCGCAACCCTATTGTTGCCCATGAGTTCCTTGGTTCCTCTGTAGAAGGCAAGGATGTTTTCATCATCGATGACATGATCTCCTCCGGAGAAAGCATGCTGGATGTTGCAAAGGAATTAAAAAAACGCAAAGCAAAAAGAGTATTCGTAGCTGCAACCTTTGGTCTTTTCACCAACGGTATGAAGCTTTTTGATGAATATTATGAGCAGGGACTTATTTCCAGAGTATTGACTACGAATGTCATTTATCAGTCACCGGAGCTGCTGTCCCGTCCATATTATATCAACGTTGATCTCAGCAAATACATTGCCCTGTTAATTGACAAACTGAACTATGATCATTCCATCAGTGAATTGCTTGACCCGAGTGCCAAGATTGGAAACGCACTGGAATATTATAAAAAATTTCATAAATAGGCAGAAAATAAGAAGAGGATACCGCAGTTTAGTATCCTCTTCTTATTATATTTCAACTAAATGATACGGACAATTTGCTGTCTGCAATACCTCCGCCTCTCTGTGATGACAGGTAAAGATGATGATCTGGCTAAAAGCCTCCTGTCCCGCAAGCCAGGTCAGCGCTCTCTGCAGTCTCACATCGTCATACAGTACGAAACTGTCATCCAGAATCAACGGCATAGGTTCATCAAAAAACATCTGGCTGACCGCCATACGAATTGAAAAATATATCTGATCCACTGTTCCTGCTGAAAGCTGCTGTGGCTGCAGAAGACGCCGCCTGTCGTCTACCTGAACCTGAAATTTTTCATCAATGGTCAGACGCTGATGCGCACCATCTGTAATATAAGAAAAAAGCTGCGACACATAATCTGCCAGCTGACTGCCGAAAGAACCGTGTATCTGTGCAGTTATCTCTTTAATGGCATTCTGACTGATATCAATGGCCATCATATCTTCATAACTGCTTTTGCGCTCCGTTTTCATCTGCTGCATTTTCTCTTCCAGCACAGACAATTCCGCCTGTCGGCTGCTCAGCTGTTCCAACCGCCATTCCAGCTGCTCATATTGTCGGCTTACATCAGACATCTGACGGCGCAGCTGTTCAATCTTTTTCTTTTCCTCCTGCCCAACAGATGATTCCCGGGTTATACTGTCACCATATTTATCGAGATAAGGCTGAAGCGGCTCCTGCAGCTTATTATAACGTTCTCTGAGAGCCTCCATCTCCTGCCTGAGGCGAAGAACCGCCTCCTGCCTGCTCTGCTGATTTCTTCCACTTGCACGCAGCTGTTCAATATCCTCAATACCGTATTTCTCCAATATGGCCTGCTGCTCACTTTCGATCTTTTCCGCCTCCTCCTGAAGCTGGATAATCCGACGCCGCCGCCTTCCCGAAGACCGGAACAATATGACTGCCAGCACTGCCGCCAGCAGCATCAGCACCCATGCAGCTGCAGCATGGGCGATACCTTCCAGTCCAAAAAGTCCCCCTGCCATCCACACAATAACTGCTGCCGCCGCCACAGGAAGAATCAGCGCCAGATTCCTCATAATGCTGCCCTCATTCTGTTCCTCCAGTTCACTGCATCTAGATCTTTTATCTTCCAGTTTCTCCTGCCGTTCTTCGTAATCATCCATAATCTCCTGAATACGCTTCTGATAACCATGACCTCCTGATGAAGCTTCCAGCTCCCTGAGTTCCGCCTTTTTCGCTTTGTACATGGCGGCCACATCATTATTCTCCTGAATCAGCTGAATCGCCCGCATGCGCTCTTTTCTATCCATTTTCATAGCATCATCAGCCTGTGCCTCCAGCGTCTGAATCTTCTTCTGAAAGACCGCCTTTTCCTTCTCCAGCTGCTTCTGATGCATAATCAGTGATTCCCGCTCCTCAAGTTCCTTTCTCAAAGCCTCCGCCTGTTCCTGGCAACGTACGAATTCATCTTCAGATATCCGGGCGCTTGCCTTTTTACGCTCATCTTTCAGATAATCCATAGCTTTTCCCACATCCACCGATGCTTCAGCGCCAAGGGCCATATTCGCCATATAGGACTGCATACCCGTCACAAACTGGCTGTCCGGCTGTACAGAAAGCTGACCGGTACTGATGGAATTCCTGTAATTCGATAAAGTCATTCCTCTGATCAGTGAAGAAATATCACCGTGTTCCTGAAAGACCTCTCTGCCCTCCTGTTCGTCAATTAAGGTAAATGATGTATCATCCTTATGAAAATTCCTGACAATGCGCCACGATTTTCCCTGATAATCAAATTGCATCCGTCCTTCATAGCTGCCGCCGCCGTCCCAGGGCTGGAATCTGGAATATATATCCCGTCCCGAGCCGCGCCCCCGCAGCCTCTCTGCACCAAACAACATGCATTGAATAAAGGAATGTATCGTGGACTTCCCTGACTCATTAGCCCCATAGACCACATTAATCCCCGGTTCAAGATGAATCTCCGTATCATGGAATTTGCCGAAATGATCAAGATTCAATTGTTTTATAATCAATTTTTCTCCTCCTACTTCATCTGATACAAAGCCTTCAGTCCATAGCACAAAGCTTTCACCTTCAGACTGTCACTGATATCCATATCCGATATATGCCGTATGTATAATCCAATAATATTATCCTTATTTTCTGCATAAATCCGTTCAAAGTCAAAATCCGGTACAGAGGCATCTGTCACTGAAAGCACCCGCCCCAGACGCAGCAGAAGCCGCTCATCCAGTTCAAAATCCACGGACCGGAACCCCTGCAGTTCAATCTGATACATATTCTGCCGGCCATTCTCACCCATCTTGATTTTTACCTGCTCCGCCAGCTGACGCATCGTCATCTCCGGATTCATCTCTACGCCTATCGTCAAATAGGAACGACCCGCAAACGGCACAAACTCTATCCTTGTTCCGTCTTCATCAACAGCGCCTCTTATATATCCATGAGAACCTTCATCATTGCGGTCTACAGGTTCCAGAGCCCCGGCATAGGCCATGGCACTCTTATCATCTATCCACGGTTTGTGGATATGTCCCATTGCCACGTAATCAAATCCTGCCAGACGAAGTTTCTCCAGATTAATGGGAATATGTCTGCTGTCACCGCCATGCGCCAGCAAGATATGCCGGCAGTCCTGCGGCACCGGCTGTCCATCCTTAAAGCGGCGCATAGGCCGCAGATTATCATACATATTGTCCATAATTTCCTGGCGGTCATAGCTCATGCCATAAACGATTGTATTCAAAGCTGCGAGATATATATAAGATATGTGATTCTTTCTGAAAAAGACCACATTCGATGCCCATTCAAAATCCCTGTAATAAGACTGAGGACCCATATAATCATGATTGCCTGCAATCATAATAACTCTTGCATGGCTTAACTGTGAAAAACGGTAATTCAGTTCCTTCAGCTCCCTCTTCAGTGGCTGCCTGTGGAACAGATCACCCGCGATCAGCAGAAGATCCGCCCCCGATGTTTCCGTTTCATCCAGCAGCCGGTAAAAGCTGTCCCATATCTCTCCCGACCGGTCTGCGGCCCAGGACATGGTACTGTCAGGTGCTGCCCCAAGATGAATATCCGCTGTATGTATAAATTTCAAAAATACACCCCCATCTGTCAAAAATACTGAACAATTATGAAAATTATATCATACCTTCTCATATTTTACTACAGCCAGTTCATTACATTCCAAACTGACCATATGAAATAGTACGAAACTGGCTATTTTAAAAATGTCACATTACTTTTATTATATTTAGTAACTTAAGAGAGAAAAGAGGTTTTATTCATGAGTAAATTAAATTCTAAATCTATCAGCATCAATGCACTTGCTATCGCACTGGTATGCCTGTCAACCATGTTCCTGCAGTTCCCTATCCCTCTGGGATATGCCCATCTTGGCAACTGCTTCATCCTGATTTCCGGTGTATTCTTTGGCCCTGTGACCGGTCTTTTAGCCGGCGGCATTGGTTCAGCTCTGGCAGATCTGCTGACAGGTTATCCTCAATGGATCATTCCGACACTGATTATAAAAGGTATTATGGGCTTTGCCATCGGATATATTGCCAACCATACAGGCCATACCATTCATATGTTCAAAATCCGTACAGCCATTGCCAGCGTTGCAGGCATCATCATCATGGTCATCGGATATTTCATCGGCGGTTCTATCCTGTACGGCAGCATCTACACAGGTGCTACTCAGATTCCGGGACTGGTCATGGAAGGCATTGTCGGCATCATTCTTTTTTATATTGTCGGCTCAGCTCTGCAGGCCGCCCATTTGCCAAAATATATCCAGCGAATTTATGAACGCTGACCGTTTTATATTCAGGAAAGGATTTTTTAATGTCTGACAATCATAATCATCAGAAAAAAATTGCTTTAATCAATGATATGACAGGATTTGGCCGCTGCTCCATTGCAGTGGCTCTTCCTGTTATTTCCATGCTCAGAGTCCAATGCTGCCCCCTGCCCACATCCATATTTTCCAATCATACCGGTTTTAAAAGCTTTTATTACCAGGACTATACGGATCACATGCAGCCCAGCATTAATGAATGGAAAAAGCTGGATCTGCAGTTTTCAGGTATCTGCACAGGATTTCTCGGTTCTGCCAGACAGATTGCCATCGTCTCAGATTTTATAAGGGATTTCAAGTGCACTGACAATCTGGTCATCATCGACCCGGTCATGGGTGACTATGGCCGTCCGTATCCGACATACACAGAAGAAATGTGCCAGAACATGAAAGAACTGGTGAAATACGCGGATATCCTGACCCCTAACGTAACAGAAGCCTGTATACTGACAGACACACCGTATAAGGATCTGGGCTGGCATCTCTCAGAAATAGAAGCCATGGCCAAAGAACTGGCATCCCATGGGCCATCCAGAATTGTTATCACAGGTATCCCTCAGGGACAGTATGTTGCCAACTTCTGCTATGAAACAGGCAATTCCTCAAAGGTATTGCGCACCCACCGGATCGGCACCTCCCGTTCCGGCACTGGTGATATTTTTACAGCTATTATTGCTGCTGATGCCGTCAACGGTGTCCCATTCGACCGATCCGTCAAGAAAGCATCCAATTTTATAAAAAAATGTATTCAGCGCTCCATTGAGCTTGACATTCCTCTGACAGATGGTGTATGTTTTGAAGAAGTACTGCACACATTGAAATATGAATAAGGAGTATGACTATGACGATTTTATATAAGGTCCATAATAATCTTTATGTCAATCTGACAAATAAATGTCCATGTGCCTGCACATTCTGTCTGCGCCAGACTATGGATCATGTGGGAGAATCAGACTCACTATGGCTCGATCGGGAGCCAACACTGGAAGAAATCATCGCGGATTTTGACCACTTTGATGTCTTATCCTTTAAAGAACTGGTCTTCTGCGGCTTTGGCGAACCGACAGAACGTCTGGATGTGCTGCTGGAAGTGGCCCGCTATTTTAAAAAGACCTACAGCAAACCGATCCGTATCAACACCAACGGGCTGGGCAATCTGATCAACCAGCGGGATATCGCACCGGAACTGGCGGGTCTCATCGATACAATTTCCATCAGCCTGAACACACCGAACGCTGACCGCTATCATGAACTGGTCAGAAGCCGTTTCGGTGATCAGTCCTTTGACGCCATGCTGACATTTGCACGGGAATGCACACAATATGTTCCTCATGTTGTGCTGACAACCGTTGATACAACCCTGACTAAAGAAGAAGAAAAACAGTGTCAGGCCATCTGCGATGAGCTGGGTGCCGCCTACCGAATCCGGCCTTGGGAGGAATAAGGGGGATAGGGGACGGTTCTGTGTCCCACATTCCGGGACACAGAACCGTCCCCTATCCCTTTCCCTAATTGTTATCGCCATCTTTGCCCTTACTGCCGGCAAAGAGCCACCAAAGCACAACGATAACGATGACAATGACGACGATCCAGATGATCCATGTCCAGCCGGACATTCCTCCTGCTGCAGCTTCCGTGACCGTATCTATACCGCTCTCGACAACATTACTGTTAAGCTGCTGTGCATTCTCCGTATATCTGACGGTTGCATACGGCATAACATAATCTCCCGGCAGGTTATTGGCCAGGGTATAGCCTTCTCCAAGCTTTGCTTCGAAAGTATAAGCCACCGTCACATCCTCATGTTCCGGAAGATAAGCTGTACCGCCTGCATTATCAGACACACATACCCATGTAACCGGTACTTCAACCTCTTCCCCTGTTGTCAGTGTTGCCGTTAACGTAGATGGCAGCTTACTGGTCACTTCTGAGAGATTTGAACCATAGGCAACCTCATACTCTCCAAGGGCCGCATAATTGCCATTCATACCATAATTATTAAAAGAAGCAATCTCGCCCCCCTTTGCATTTCCATTTGTCTCCGAACCGGCTGTATTATTTTCTGTCCCTGTGACCGTATCCGTAACAGTTCCTGTTCCTGTACGGCTGGTATTGTTTACAGATGCCATTGCCGTCCCCGCTATTGTGACTGCTATGATACACATTAAAATGAAACTTGTTATACGCTTGAAGTTTTTCATTGTCATATCACCTTTCTTGTTTATGCTTTTATGAGCATTATGTCCAAACAAAGGAGAAAATATGTGCCAGCAAGCGTCAATCGTAACATTGCACAAGAATTGCATTGTCATTTTGTGCAATTTTTAAATTATATTTTTTTCATCTTTGTTCACACTTATAAATACACGTATGATAATATATGACCATAGCAAATGACAATTTCTTAATCCCTTTTTAAATATATACCTTCCCCTTACAGGCAGCCACTGGGCTGCCATTTTTCTTATTTATTGACTATCCTCCCTTCTGTCCGTGTCTCAGGTGTATTTTTCAGATATTTTATTATTCCAACTGTTATGGCCCATGCAGCTTTCTCCTGATATTCGTCCGTCACAAGCAGTGCCGCCTCTTCACCGTTACTCAGAAACCCACATTCACATATGACAGCTGGAACCGTTGTTTTTTTCAATAAATAATAATCTGAATTAGCTTTTTCCTGCCTTGTATTTGTATCATCCAACAATTCCACAAAAGACTGCTGAATCGAGGCTGCCAGCCGCCGGCTTTCCTCCGACCCGGTATAATAAAAGACTTGAGCACCTTTATATTTTTCTTCTGTAAAGCTGTTTTGATGAATACTGACTGCCATCAAGCACCCCTGATCATTCATTAATGCCACTCTTTTCTTCATATCTTCCTGCTTTGTATCCGGACGGCTGCCATCATATAGCACATCATCATCCTCCCTGGTCATTCGCACTTCATATCCCTGCTGTAAAAGATTATTCTTCAGCTTTTTTGCAATAGCCAGATTAATGTCCTTCTCCTGTGCCCCGTTAATCCCTGTTTTTCCGGCATCAAAAAACCCGTGTCCACTGTCAATGACAATAAACGTCACAGGTGCCATCACATCCAGATATCCTGTATATCCTTTCCGCCATTCCAGCAGAAAAAATACCACCACCAGGATGAGGCCCCATAAAACACCGGTCTGTACAATCTTTCTCACCAAAAAAGCCCTGCCCGCATATATAAAATCTTCAGACTCAATATATGCAGACAGGACTCTTTCTATCCCATCCTATATAGCCAGGACTCGCCTGCGAGTCCTGAAGCATTACTTCAGATAGCTCTCAATAATATCCCATATCTCCTTGCCGCTTTCAAAGCCGATCTTCCATTCAGCAACTCCTGCCAGATCATATTCCTGGATCAGCTTCATCTCTTCCGTTACAGCCGCAGCGTCCTGAAGCCATATTTCATAGAAATAACCATTGATATCAGATGTATAACTGCCATAATTCAGCCCGACATCATCCATGAACTGCGGCGTCACCCCGTGATTCGTCAGATATCCCAGGGCTTCCGTCATGCCACAGGCCATTGATTCAGAAGAAACAACTTCTCCAGCTTCATTGGAAGCCCATACCCGGCTGTAGAAAGGAATACCATTGATGATCTTCGATTTATCCACAACAGCCAGTGTGTCTTCAATACCTTCTTTCACAAACCCAAGAGACGCTACAGGCCCCGGAGTATCCGAACCGGCTGTAGTCTCATCATAACCCATAATCACAACATAATCAGCGACAATTCCCTGTTCTCTGCGATTATAATAATACGTGTACTTTGGAACATAATTGTCGATGGAAAGTACGATATCATTGGCCCGACAGGCAATAGAGAGTTCACGGATGAACTGAATATAGTCATCTGCTCCCTCCTGTGAAATAGCTTCAAAATCAATATTAATGCCATCTATATGATATCCCGTAACATAATCTATCATCTGACTGATAACCAATGTCCGTTTGGATGTATAACCAAGAACTTCATCTGTCTTAGCCGTATTAAAATATTTTTCACCATCATCCGCCGGAAATTCATTGGAAAAAAGTGCCCAGACCTCGATTCCCTGAGCATGACAGGTATCCACATAATCCTGAGTGGCAATAGATTTCACCGTTCCATCGGTATCAGCAAAGGAGAACCACGTCGGTGATAACGTATTAATGCCGGATGTTGAAGTCAGAACATTGGAAAGGGTACTGTTGGCCGTCTCACTCATGACCTGATGCCACCCCATATTAATCTTGTAATCCTTATGGATACTGGTATACTCCGGCTCGTCAAAATCCGTAGCCTCCATTGTTACTGTCTGTGGATCAGACAGATATTTATTCTCTACCCAGCCAATATAGCCGTCTTCTGTAGCAACATTACTCCAGTCATCAAAGGCTTCAATCAGAATCAGCTGCTCATCCGCAGACGCATTGCGCAGAACTTCACTCTTAATACCACCTTTGTAACGTATGGCCGCATCCTCATCAGCCCTCACCACCTGCTCATCTGACCATTTTGTCTCAATGACCACGCGATTCGGATCCGTATATTCAGCATATTCGATCCTGGTATGAGAAATAACATACTCTGCTGCCACATATTGCCGGTCGTCGTATGTCCGGACAATCATATAGCCTTCATCACCATCACTGCTGCCATTCCATGTACGTACAGTATACGTCTGGGTATCCGGAGAAATCAATATCAGTTCCGTTGGGGTTGTAAACAGAAAAAGCTGTTCATTCTCATCCCAGTAAAATCTTGTGTTCAATGAATCCGTCACCAGATCCATACTCAGATACACATGTCCGTCAATACGAACTGCCCGATCTTCCTGCACCAGTTCATGATTCAATGTAATAACATATTCATTATCCCCGAGCCCCATCTCTGAGGCATAATCCATGAAATCCTCCGTCGGTTTATACCGGCTGGCCAGTATGTTCCACGCGATCCCGCCGCTGACACCTATAATCAGCAAAATTACAATTATTATCGGCAATACCTTCTTCATCGGTTCCTCCTTCGAACACTGACTATTGTCAGATGTCTTCCTCCTGTGTTTCTTCTTCAGCAATCTTTGACTCAGACAAAAGAATACATCCAACAGCCAATGCTCCCACAGCCAATATGATAAGCATCAACTGATAAATGCGCACCCTCTCCTGATCACTGCCATACTCAAGCACCTCCACATCAGACATACGAAAATATGCCTTATATTCCTCCACCGGCATATTCTCCGCCTCTGCAAGGCAGGCAGTCATCCCGTCATTCTGTACCAGCTGCCCACATAAAGTATAATTCTTCAGGACCTTATTCTCTGATGCAGCTTCCTCCGCCATGGCACCATGATCATCTGCCTGCAGATCAGCCAGTATATAATCATCACCAATAGCACCCATGTAACAATAGGAACATACTTCACCACCATTGTCAACTTTATAATATCCGGTAAAAGTCAGTTCCATTCCGTCAATTTTAATATAAGGTGAGCTGCTCTCTGCTATTCTCTCAAGCGCTTCCGCTGTTGCCTGACCGGCATCCATCCTGTGTACAAGCCATGGGTTTCTGTACAACAGAACACTGCCAACAGAGACTGCTATCAGTACACCTGACAGAATCCAGAAAAACACCGCTTTTCTGCGAAGTTCCCGAACTGCCGTATACTTCGTTTTCACTCCCATATAAACAGACTCCTATTCATATACTTATCTTATGATTATACTACATAGCTGCCAATCCAGCAACATTTGAAGTCCTAAAAAACCATTAAAACTGCTATTTTCTTCCATTTTTTCCTGAAAATCCGAAGAAACACCCCCTTTTCTACCACTTTTCCCCAATAGTATCCTTAAAAATGCTCCCTTTTCACCATTTTCCGGGCAGTGCATCTCTGTGATATGTTATTCATACAACTGCCAATTAATTCCCTGTGCATCTGCATTTTCCATGTAAAGATACTGTACATCAGACATATAATAATCATAACAGCCGCAAATATAACCATCAACTATCATCATCCGACATATGCCATCATCTGTCGCTATCTTCCATAATACATCGACAGAGGTATTCTGCCCGAATAAAATCCAGCCCGTTTTCCCCTTTACAGCCTATTAAATAATCGCTATAATGAAGATACCGGCAGGAAAAGAAATCTATTTTGTATTTCAATTTTTGCATGGAAAGGAGTGATAACATGAAATTAGAACGCATCAGTGAAAATCAGATCCGCTGTACGCTGACCCGCAGCGATCTGGCAGACCGTGAACTTAAGATCAGCGAACTGGCCTATGGTACCGAGAAAGCCAAGGCACTTTTCCGCGAAATGATGATGCAGGCATCAGATGAACTCGGTTTTGAAGCAGATAATATTCCTTTAATTATAGAAGCGGTTCCCATCTCCAATGAATGTATTATGTTGATCGTAACAAAAGTCGAGGATCCGGAAGAGCTTGATACACGTTTTTCCAAATTCACACCATTCCCTGATGAGCAGGATACGGCCGATGATGAAGACGATGTTATCTACACGGGTGCAGAAGAGATACTGGATATATTTAAGCGCCTAAGCAGCGATATTCTGGCTAAAGCCGCTGATACCGGTATGCTTCACCAGGCCGCAGCCAATGACTCCGGTTCTCTTCCCGGTGCTGCTGCCGATGAGGAAAGTGAAGATTCACAGCTTCTATTCAGAATCTATGAATTCCGTACGCTGGAAGATGTTTCCCATCTGAGTACTCTCCTCCCTGAAGATCATGCATGTGGCAATACGCTTTACAAGAATCCGAAAAACCAGCATTTTTATCTTGTTCTCTCTAACAAAGGTGTCTCCGCATCCATCTTCAACGGAATCTGCCGCCTTGCTTCGGAATTTGGCACCTGTCAGAAAGCGAGTGCCAATACTCTGTATTACTATGATGAACATTATGAGACTATGATCCGGGAGAATGCTCTTCAGATTCTCAGAAGCCTATAATTTTTTTCGTAACGGAATAAAAACATCAAAAAAGGTTACTATATAATGTATAGTAACCTTTTTTCTTCCTAATCAACCGGATAACCCGTATAACCAAATTATTCCTGAGAAATAGCCTCTGTTGGGCAAGCGCCTGCACAGGAACCGCAGTCAAGACATGCAGCTGCATCGATAACGTACTTGCCATCACCTTCAGAAATAGCGCCAACAGGACATTCACCTGCACATGTACCACAGGATACACAAGCGTCAGAAATTACGTATGCCATAATAGAATACCTCCTTATTAATGATAAATAATATTTTCATACGAGTATATTTTATAACAAAACGATACTGAATACAAGTGGAATCTTGTACAAATAAATAAAATTCCTCTTTATTGCAAAAAATTATAAAGTATATTATAATACCATCAGATGCGGTCTCCGCATATAACGAAAGGAGTGATATTATGGCAGCAGCTGTTGTCACAAAAGACACTATGATTGGAGATCTTCTCCGTATTGATGCCAATGTAGCACCTATTCTTTTAGGTATCGGCATGCACTGCCTCGGCTGTCCTTCATCTCAGGGTGAGACCATCGAAGAAGCAGCTTTTGTTCATGGCATTGACCCGCAGGCATTAGTTGACAAGATCAACGAGTTCCTGGCAGCCAACAACTAATCATACGTGATTAAAATATTCAGGTATACATAGAGCTGCAGCGGCTATTTTTACAGCAACGCTGCAGCTCTATGTATTTGTCCCGTTAACATAGGCAGAATCATTATAAATATCTAATATTTATAGTGCTTTTTAAATAATCCTCTTTTTCGTCGGGGCGCTTTGGGAACTGCATAAGAAGGCACTTTTGCAGCGGCTACTTCCTGAACAGCACGTTGTTTTCCCCTTATAGCCTCGTCCAGCATTTTATAATATCTCTCTGACTGCTGCTCCTGTCTTTCTTCCATCCTGCCCAGCTCCTGCATGACCACATCCGTCACCTGCACCGCCATGGCATCCTCCAGGCGAAGATTATTATTCTGCAGTGCTTCCGTCACAATGGCATCCATAATGTATTTGAAATGCTTCATTTTGTCTTCTGCCGAAATTCCGGACACCTCTATCCCCGTCTGTATCGTCTTCAGCTGACCGCTTTCTTCTCCTGCTTCATTTTCTTTACTGTTTTCCCCATCTTTTTTGCCTGCTTTTTCCTCAGCCGGCTGTACTGCAGTCAGCTCTTCCTCGAGAACCGTTTCTTCTTCCGCATCCTCTTTCTTTTCAAAAGGAGCATCTTCATTCAGAGTTGTAATAATCAGCTTTATGGCTTTCAGCTGAAATCCTTTTTCCTTCAGATCTCTGATATTCTCGAATAAATGTATTTCTTTTTCCGTATAATAACGATGTCCAAGTTCATTTCTCGGAATCTCTATGGCCAGTTCCTCTTCCCAGTATCTCAGAACATGCGGTTCCACATTAATCATTTTGGCCGCATCCGATATAATATATCTCGTCTCTGCCATTGGCTACCTCCATCAATCTGTTAAAATATATTCATCTGTTGTAGAAGTACCAGTTGGGATGCCTGTTGATACCATTATAACAAAGTTCATTGATTAATCAATTTTTTCAAATCCAAACTTATCGCCCTCCCACGACAAAAAAGCACCTTTACCCACATCACCCTGCAAATAAAAAGTCCCGGCATTTCATATCCCGCCAGAACATGCGAAAAATTGTATTTCTGATAATGGCTGTACCTAATGAATAATCCCGTGAAAACGATTCTCCTTCTTTTCTCCAAGCTTATGACCATAGAAAGATACCCCTGGAAACGATTTGCGATGAGCATGTTTCCAAGGGTATCTTTCTATGGTCATAAGCTATTTTTCTTTGTTGGCAAATTTTGTGTAGTTCGGCAGCCACACCAGCTCCACCGTTCCGATAGGGCCATTTCGCTGCTTGGCTATGATCACTTCTGAAATATTCTTCTTGTCTGTATCCTTATTGTAATAATCATCACGATACAAAAACATAACAACGTCCGCATCCTGCTCAATAGCTCCCGATTCACGCAGATCCGACAGCATCGGGCGATGATCCGGTCTTGTCTCACAGGCACGGCTCAACTGGGACAATGCAATAACCGGAGCATTGATCTCTCTTGCCAGAGCCTTCAGGGAACGTGATATCTCCGAAATCTCCTGCTGCCGGGATTCCTGTTTCCGGCTGCCGCCTGTCATCAGCTGAAGATAATCGATGATGACCAGCCCCAGATCATTCTCCAATTTATATTTTCTGCATTTTGACCTCAGTTCCGTAATGGAAATACCCGGCGTATCATCAATAATCAGCGGAGCTGTACTAATAACGCCGGCACTTTCAATCAGCTTCTCCCAGTCTGCAGTCTGAAGACTACCGGTTCTCATGGACTGAGAATCCACTCTGGATTCCATGGACAGCATACGGTTCACCAGCTGATCCTTTGACATTTCCAGACTGAATATGGCTGTCGGCACATGATTCTTCACACACATATACTGGGCAAGATTCAGAACAAATGCTGTCTTTCCCATGGACGGTCTGGCCGCAATCAGGATAAGATCCGACGGCTGCAGACCGGAAGTCTTATAATCGAGATCATAGAATCCCGTTGCCAGTCCCGTTACAGTTCCCTTATGACGCGCTGCCGCTTCAATCTTATCAATAACAGATAAAACCACATCTTTAATGGGCACATAATCATCTGCCGTCTTTTTCTGAAGCACATCAAATATACGTTTTTCAGTAACGCTCATGATGTCCTCGACAGACTCCTTATGCTGATAACAGGCATTGGCAATCTCTTCATTGACATGGATCAGACGCCGAAGCGTGGCATTCTCGCTGACTGTCTGAGCATAATGCCGGACATTGGCAGATGTCGGCACACTGCTGACCAGTTCGCTGATAAATTCCACACTGGAGAATTCCTCAGGTACATCCTTCATCTTCAAACGTTCCTGCAGCGTCAGAACATCCACCGGTTTGCCTTCATTATAAAGCTCCAGCATGGAATCAAAGATGATGCCATACTGGCGCTGATAAAAATCATCTCCGGTAATCATCTCCGACGCAGCCACAACAGCGTCCGCATCCATGATCATAGAGCCTATGACGGCTTTCTCCGCTTCAATACTGTGGGGCAGAATCCTCTTAATAATCGCTTCATCCACGACTCTTGCCTCCTCGTATAATTCTGATACTACGCTTCAGTTACCTTTACTGTCAATTCAGCCGTTACCTTTGGATGGACCTTATATGGCACCTTGTAAACACCCAGTGAACGTACCGGTTCCGGCAGCTGCAGTTTCTTCTTGTCAATTTCCATATTCAGCTGACTCTTGTATGCAGCCGCGATTTCCTTGGAAGAAATGGAACCAAAGGTTCTTCCGCCTTCTCCTGTCTTGATACTTACTTTCACCGACTTATCTTTAATCTCCTCGGCAAAAGACAGAGCCGCCTCATACAGTTCCTTCGCCTTCTTTTCTTCATTGGCTTTCTGCAATTTCAAATCGTTGATGTTCTTGGCTGTTGCCTCAATACCAAGCTTCTTGGGAAGAATAAAATTTCTTGCATAACCATCATTCACATTAACAGTATCACCCTTTTTTCCAAGCGTCTTAACATCCTGAATTAAAATAATCTTCATCTATATCTCTCCTTCCATTTTCATCGAACGTACGACAGATTTCACCTTTGCAATGGCTTCCTCTACCGTCATATCCTTCAGCTGTGCACCGGCAATGGTACTGTGACCGCCGCCGCCCAGTCTCTCCATAACAAGCTGCACATTCATACTGTCAAATGAACGGGCGCTGACATATATAACCCCCCTGACAACTGTAAATACAAATGATGCCTCAATGCCTGTAATATTCAGCAGTTCATTCGCCACCTGGGCTCCGACAATCGTCGGGCTCTCCAATCCTTCAGAAGGACATACAGCATAGGCATTGCTGCCATCTACCGTGGCATTCTTGACAGCCTCTGCCCTTGCCTTATAAGTTGGCATATCATCCCTCAGTTTCAGACGGATACGTGTGATATCGGCACCGCTCTTCTTCAGAAAAGCAGCCGCTTCAAAGGTTCTGACACCTGTCTTACTAAGGAAATTGTTCGTATCGATCATCAATCCGGCATACATGGCATCCGCCTCTTCAGGCCGGAGCTTAACCGAATCCGTAATATACTGTAAAATCTCTGCCACCATCTCACAGGCCGACGAAGCATAGGGTTCAATATAGGATAACACGGGATTCTCGATGGAGTTGCCGCTTTGACGATGATGGTCAATCACCACAATCGTCTTCGTAAGATTAAGCAGCTCCGGTCCCTCTGTCCGGGCCCCGGTATTCACATCCACGATAATCATGGCCGTATTCATATCAACAATACCTCTGGCTGCCTCTGATGTAACAAACATATCACTGTCATACTCCGGATTATCCACAAAATGATTGATGACAGGACGCACTGACGTGGTAATATCATTAATGACAATGTATGCTTTCTTGTTCAGACTCCGGGCCGCCCGGTAAACGCCAATGGCTGAGCCGAAGCTGTCCACATCGCCAATCTTATGTCCCATGATGACAACCTTTTCTTTGCCCTCAATCACCTGCCTGAGCGCGTGCGCCTTGACTCTGGCACGCACACGGGTGGTCTTCTCCACCTGCTTGGTCTTGCCGCCGTAGTAGGATATCTTGTCTTTATCCTTGACAACAGCCTGATCTCCGCCTCGTCCAAGGGCCAGATCAATCGCATGGCGCGCCCAGTCCTGAGCCTGCGCATAGCTTCCTGCATTGACACCCAGCCCGATGCAGAGCGTAACGCTCAGTTCATTGCCAATATTGATCTCCCGCACTTCATCCAGAAGAGAAAACTTGGAACTCTGAAGTACCGGCAGATATTGCTGACGCATGACAAACATGTACTTGTCCTTTTCCATCTTATTGACAATGGCATCATAGTTCTGCATATACTTGGTAATCTTACGTTCCACCAGAGCGGATAAAAGCGACCGTCTCACCTCTTCCGTACTGTTCAGTGCTTCTTCATAATTATCCACCAGAATAATACCACAGATCAGCTTCTGATTCTGAATTTCTTTTCTTGTTTGCTGAATCTCTGTCTCGTCAAACAAATAGAACGCAAATAACCTGTAAGCTTCCGGATGCATCTCAACGACCTGATTATCCATACCGAAATCATCAATGCAGACCTTCATAATCTCCGCTTTATAAAACCGGTCCCTGTAATGTACATTGGCATACGCTCTCTCCTCATCCTCAGGCAGCATGTCCGCTTTAATCTCCGGAATGAGTGAGGAGATATTCTTCATATCGATAAATTCACCTAATATCTCCTTCATAGATGTATTCGCCCATAAAAGCTTACCTGTATCATCAAGAATCGCATATGGAATCTCAAGATCATGGATCAGCGTACGCTGTACCTGTGCAAAATCAATGGCAAAATTCACCAGTTCGTCAACCACTGACGGCTTCAGATAAATATAGATCACCGATGCCGCCGCTATGTACAGCACCAGACAGGCCGTCATGATCAGTCCGGCACGATAATCTAACAGATACATCACTACTGTCGCAGCTGCCAAAAAAATACTGAGAAATATCGGCCAACGCATATACATATTCAGCCGGCCTTTAAGTTTGACCTTCTTTTTCATACGATAACCTCTTTCATCCTTTTACAAATACAACTTCATCTACCCTATAAGCATCCCTGCCGTCACAGGCCGGAATTTTGCTTATACGCTATAGTATATCATTTTCAAGGCTCTTCGTAAAGCTTTATTCATATGGCATATTCCGCTAATTAAGCTTCTTGTCTCTTCTTTATAAAATCTATTTGTGATATACTGTTTCTATATATTTACGTTTGAAGGAGGTTCTTTCTATGGCAAAAGCTGCGATTTTTTTTGCGGATGGTCTTGAGGAGATTGAAGGCCTGACCGTTGTTGATCTGTTCAGAAGAGCTGATATTGATATCGATATTGTATCCATTACAGGGAAGAAAAGTATAACCGGTTCCCATCATATTGTCATTCAGGCTGACAGATTGCTGGAGGAAATGAATTTTGAGACGGTTGATATGCTGATCCTGCCGGGCGGTATGCCGGGCACATTGAATCTGGGGGCATGTGAACCCCTCTGCCGCCAGATAAAATTGTTTAACGAACAGGGAAAATATGTTGCTGCCATCTGTGCCGCGCCAAGCGTTCTGGGACAGCTTGGCATCCTAAAAGGCCGCGCTGCCACCTGCTATCCGGGATTTGAGAAGAAGCTTTCGGGCGCCCGGACAGAGGAAGTACCTGTTGTCGTTGACAGCAATATTATCACCAGCCGCGGTATGGGCACAGCCATCGAATTCGCTGCCGAACTCATTGCTCTGCTGAAGGACCGTGAGACAGCCGAAAAGCTGAAGAAATCTATTATCTATAATTAATAGAATGCCGACATTTTTATGTCGGCATTCCACAGAAAGATGATTTTCACGCCTGTTGTTTCTTCTCATATGCCTCAATCTTCTTCCGGACTTTATACACATTCCTGCATTCCGGATATCTGGCCAGAAACATATTTTTAAAAGCATAGTACAGAGATACCTCATAGGTCTCATTCTCCGCACGAAGCAGCGGCTCCTTGCGCTCGATCAGTTCCTGCATAAAAGTATCCTTTTTCAGTTCTGCATAGTACTTCATGAATTCAATGGTAACCGGCATCCTGTGCAGTCTTGTCACGTAATCCGGATGAGCGGCTTTTGCTTCATCATAAGCCTTTTTCTCCTCCGATTCCGGATTCTCCATTGCCTCCTCCAGCGCCTCGTTGATATAGATGACCTTCAGTTCATCATGAATCAGCATCTTCGGCTCCATAACCTCCAGCGATTCAACCTTCATTTCTTCTGCCATTTTAAATATCCCCTTCCATACAAAATCAATTTAGTATCTATCAGCCTTATCCATCAGCCAATCAGCGCTTCTTTTCCTTCAAAGGCGAATCCATACTGACGGATATGATCTTTTGAAATTCCTTTAGCAATGAGCTCTGCCGCATAATTCTTTTCCCCGATCTGCTTCAGAGCCGCCTGTACCGTGTCCTCCAGGCTCTTTTCCCTTCTTCTGTTAAATACCTTGAATTCCAGAATAATAGCATCATTCTCCACAGGATTCTTCGGCTCCAGCACCACATCATACCGACCGAAGCCACTCTCCCTGTTGGAAGTAATCGTATATCTGTCCTGAAGCTCCACCATCAGTCCCAGTACAAAGCCATGATAAAACCGCTCCGGTTCTTCACCTGAAGGTCTCTTCCCCGTATCAAAATAACTGAAGATATTCATGGCTACACGGTTCATATATTCATTCATGGCATCCAGATCATCCAGCAGCATCGCCTTGATAAAATCATTGTAATCCGCATCTGAACGCTGGAACCACCCGCGCACCATATTATAAAACATCACCTTTACTTCCAGATTGGTCAGAGTCAGCTCATACTCCGGCAGACTTCCTTCCGGAACATCGCCATAACTTTCATATGAAAGCACCTTCAGATAACCACTTGCCAGAAGCAGGCTCCATATGGCAGTTTCATTATCATCCAGCTGATTGTAAATGATCTGTTCATCAATATGTGTTTGAAGTGTTCCCCCCTGCAGCAGCGCTTCAAACCTCTCCTTGATTTTTCCATTGCCTTCCCGAAGCAGCTTACCCACCAGACTGTTGGAGCTGGTGTTGGCCCAGTAGGTTGTAATTTTGCCAGTATCCAGGAAATTCAGAATGGACCATGGATTATAGATATCCCTGTGATAACCGAAGGTAAAACCATCATACCATCGTTTGACCTGTTCCTTCCTGTCTCCGTAGCCGCACTCCTCCAGAGCCGTAAACACCTCTTCCTCCGTGAATCCAAAGGATGCAGCATATTCCTCAGATGTTGTCGTTACAACTTTAAGATTATTCAGATCCGATAAAATAGATTCCTTACTGACCCTTGTGATACCGGTCATAATTGCCCGTTCCAGAAATGGATTGGTCTTGAAGGCTGAGTTGAACATGCTTCTGGTAAAGGCCACCAGTTCATTCCAATATCCGTCTACATAGGCTTCCTGCATCGGTGTATCGTATTCATCAAGAAGAATAATCACCTTTTTGCCATAATAACGATACATAAATGAGGATAGTTGATACAGCGAAGATGTCACATCAGAATTGGACACATTCTCTGCCAGTATCCTGTCAAAAAAAGCTTTGTCCGCGTCCGCCAGTACATCGCTTTCCCTCAAAAATGAATATCTCACATAAAGATTTCTTATAATCTCACATATCTTGGCACGGGTATCTGTATAGTTCATCTCTTTCACTCTGGCAAATGAAAGACTGATCACCGGATAAGTCCCCTGTATCGCCCTGTACTTCTCTTCCTTCCATATGGAAAGCCCTTCAAATACGTCTCCGCATCCGGCATAATCCACTGAGAAAAACTGCTCTACCATACTCATATTCAGTGTCTTGCCAAAACGGCGCGGACGGGTGATCAGCGTCACACTGTCATTGCTCTCCCACCATTCTTTTATAAAACCGGTTTTGTCCACATAGAAACAATTCTTCTGTATGAGATCTCCAAAATCCTGCAGTCCAATCGCAACTGTTCTTGCCATAGCAGCCTCCCATTACTATCCGTACATGCCTCATTTTTTCCATTTTCTTTAGTATAACGGATTTTATGTAAAATAGCAATTTCCCATGCAAAAAAACCCGGGAAACACATATCTGTTTCCCGGGTTTACCATTATTCATACACAATCAATACATTCATTAGAACAGAAGTCCTGCGTAACAGATGACACATACGATGACAATATAAAGCGCGCACCAGCCAATTGTCTTGGACATAATCTTACCATCAGATCCAGGAACACCGATAGCTGCAACACCGAGGGCGATACTCTGTGGAGAGATCATCTTGCCGGCAGTCGCACCTGCGGAGTTGGCCGCGATCAGCCATGCTTCACTGATACCCAGCTGCTGGGCAATTGCCTGCTGCAATTTTGCGAACATAACACAGGCAGACGTAGCAGAACCTGTCACAAAGCATCCAATACCACCGATCAGAGGGGCAATGATCGGATAGAAGCTGCCTGTCAGGGCAACAAGACCATTGGCAAGGGCCATAACCATACCTGCATAACCCATAACCTTGGCAATGGAAATAATAAAGATAACCGTCAGCATGGCTTTCCAGTAACCTTTAAATGTATTGCCGAACTGAGTCACCATATCACCGACACTGGCACCCTGGATCAGGGAACCGATTATCGTTGCGATGATCATCAGAACACCCGGTGTATTGATCCATGACAACGAAAGCTTCGCACCGCCTTCACCTGCATAAATAACAAATGTAGACTTAAACTGGCCGAGGAAGGAATTGATCGGCGGGAACAGCTTGGAAGTACCTAACAGGAAAATAACAACGAGAATGTATGGCAGCCATGCCTTAAACATACTCATCTCAGGACCCGCCTCAGCAGCCTGCTCAGCCTTTCTCTCCAGCAGATACTCCTCAGGAATATTGGTGTGCTTACGTCCCATCACAATCGTTACAACCAGACATACAAGGGAACCGATAACAACGCAAAGCTCCGGACCTACAAAACGAGCTACCGCATAGAACGGAATTGTAAAGGATAAAGCGGAAGCAAGGGTAATACCCATAACACCCTTCAATGCCTTTGGACCACCACAAAGAAGGATAATAACAAATGGCGAAACCACACAAAGGGCAATCAGCAGGAATGCTGTCGGCTCGGAGATCAGCATGGCAGATTCAAGCTCTGCTGTGCTTGCTGCGGAAAGAGTTGGTGTACCAATGGCACCAAATGCAGGGGACGCAGCATTACCGATCAGGCAGATAACACAGGCGGCAATCGGATCAAATCCAAGGGCTACGAGCATAGCAGCAGGAATAGCAACGGCCGTACCAAAACCTGCGATACCTTCCATGAAGTTCGAGAAACCCCAGCCGATAACCAGCGCAGCCACACGCTTATCATTGGATACCGATGCCAGCATCTTCTTAATAACATTCATAGAACCTGTATGTAAACTCATGTTGTAAAGGAACATAGCACCGACAATGATAATACAGATCGGCCATACAGCTGCAATGACACCTTCCAGTGTACCTGTAATGACCTCCGCCGGACTCAGCTTATAAACAAGGAGTGCTTCAACAGCAGAGATGATCAAACCGATACCACAGGACTTATAACCGGCCATTTTTAAAACAGCCATTGAAATAATCAACCATGCAATAGGAATAACTGCCAGAATAACTTGTAGTAACATAATATCTTCCTTTCTTTCACAATAGACCAACTGGTTGACCACTCAGCTCTAAAAAATATCGACTGGTTGACCAGTTCATCTAAAAAAAATATGCCGACTGGCTGACCAGTTGGATTAAAAAAATAAATCTCTAAACCAGAACCGTGTCAGCTGGTTGACCAGTTGTGTTATTAAAAAACCGATGTTCCTAACCAACCGCTAGCTTGAAGGTACCGGACCCATCATTTGTGTACATTATATAACTTTTCACCCGGTGTGTCTACAGTTTTAGTAAATGTATACAGAATGCATGCAACCTGAACAAACCATGAATAATGTAAAAAACAGGACGGAAACATCATCCACTCATCATCGAATGACGCTCCGTCCCGTTTCCTGTGTTTTATTTTGAGAATATTGTCTGACGTTTATTAGCCCATGCTCTTGGCTGCGAAATATGTTGTACCATATTTCTCTGAAGCTTCCTTTTTAACAGCTTCCAGTTCATCAATTGTAAGTGCATCGAGTGCCTTTACAACTGCTTCACGATCCAGAGGTGCAAGTCCAAGCATTTCACGTGCTTCTGCAGATGTGGCAACCTCATTGCCATAAGCCTCAACAGCTCTTGCAGCACGCTCTACAAGCATCTTATTGTTAGCAAGGATCTTCTTGCCATCCTTGTCATAACCGTATACAACATTGTCTTCCATACCAACACGTACATGACATCCGTTAGCCAGTGCGGAGAACATAACCGGCAGATGACCCTTACCGATACCAAAGGCAGAAACTGTTACTTCCTTAGGAAGGTTGCCTTCTGCCTGAAGACGCTGGATATAAGCCAGCATATCCTGAACATCAGCCGGTGTAGCTGCAAGACCGCCGACAACACCAAGGCAGAGCTGGAAATGCAGAGGAGCCTTTACAATGCCCTTCTTCCAGTATTCACCAACGGCACGGATCATGCCCATATCGAATACTTCGAATTCAGGCTTGATATTTCTTTCCTGGTAAAGGTTGCCCAGTGTTGTAAGGAATGTCGGTGAGTTGCTGAAGATACCGCCCGGAATACCCCAGTTGAATGTACCTGCATCAAATGTACCCATTTCGATACCAGGAACATTTGCATGATGCAGCATACGAACTGCGTTGCCGTAAGGTGAATCATCAGATACACGGTTATCACCTGAAGATGTACAGTTGATGATAACATCACAGTCAGGGTAGTTCTCACGGATCAGTTTAATTGTCTCATAGAATTTTACAGGATCCATAACACCTGCACCATTGTCATCACGCATATGAAGATGTACAATAGCTGCGCCTGCTTTCCAGCACTCATAGGCTGTAGCTGCGATTTCTTCAGGTGTCTCCGGAACATCATAACCATGCGGTGTGATTGCACCGGTTAAAGCAGCAGTAATAATTGTCTTTGCCATAATATATAACTTCCTTTCTTAATAAAATATGTAATTTTCGTCAATAAACTCTGTATTTATTTTATTGATATTTCTCCGCATTTTCAAGGGGATTGGCCAAAATGATTATGCCTGTTGAGAACGCTCTTATATAAAAAAAGCATAACCGTTTTTCCCCTTTCTCTGCCCCCATAAACAGCAGTATATGGTATCATAAACTCAGACTGTACTGTACAGTCCGGCTCTGCACAGAATTCTTTATTCAGAGGAGGTATAACTGATGCATTTATATGACACCTACACAATGAAAAGAGGCGCTCTGCTGATTGACATCCTGGGGTACAGCGGAGAAGAAGATTTTTATGCCATGCACAGGATCATTGAAGAGATCGTGCAGCCGGATGACTCCGGTTTCAGTGTTGATTCCATGTGTGTCGGCGGATTTTTCAACAAAGACGGCATTCTCGTCAGGACCAGCAGCGAAAGCCCTTATGACGGATTAAGCTTTTTCTATGAGCCTCTGAAGATGTCTGAAGAGGATGTCCGCAAAGTAGAAAAATGGATTGATGCTGTTGTCAGCGAACTGCACGCACGTCTCCCTCGTTAATACAAATGCCTGCACGTGAATATGACACTCATCACAAAAGGTTCGCATTCAACGACTTATAAAATCACTGAATGCGAACCTTTTTTAATTATTTTTCCCTGGAAAATGCCCGATCGGCAGCCGTACGTACCATTTCATCCCATGATGAGAAGCGTGTACTTTCTCTGACAAACCCATCAAACACTTCCTCATTATAAACCATTATATCTGATTTCCAGTTGATAAATACCGCGCTGGAAGACTGGAAATCCCTAAAAGCCTCAAAATTCGTCTCCGCCTGCATGAATTCATCAGTAAAAATCGTTTCCAGCAATTTCTTATCATCTGGAGACATTGGAACATACGCAAATGCCATTACTGATTCTCCGGTGCTTCGTAAAATTCTTTAGCTTTCTGCTCAACATATGCCTGCCACTTTGGATGGTCAGCAGCCATGTTTGGACGGATAATATTTTCGATACATCCTGGAATTTCACCATCAACAACCTGACCTGTCTTGATTGTCAGATAGAGACCTGTTTCTCCTGGAGGACATCCCGGAATCCAGAGACCCTTGTCTGCAAATCTCTTTGTACAGTTACCGTGAAGGATAATCTTATCCTTTGGCTTATCCGGAATTGTATTTCTAGGACCTACAACGATTGTCTTATCAGAGTTTTCATCGTAGATACCAAGAGCTTTAAGTGTTTCCATGTTCAGTGCAAGCAGAGCCTGGCAGCTGGAGCATGCGCCCTCGCAGCGGACATCATATTCCGGCCAGCGGTCAGCCATATTGCCAAGGTATGGAATCCACATCTTCTTGTAAACGTCTTCAACCTTCTCACCAACAATTTCGATCTGGTCACGATGTGTTGTACCAAGACCAGCTTCTTCAGCAGCTCTGAAGTAGTCTACCTGAGTTGTATCGATACCTACTACATCACATGCGATCAGGTCAAGGGCAACAGGATCGTAACTGCCCATAATGATACCTACTTCCAGAGGAGTTGGTGTATGTGGGCTGTAACCGCTGGCTACGTTGATGGCATCTACGATGTTGATATCAGGACGTACTGCCCACCAAACATCCATCATAGCCATTGTCAGGTTCTGCTGATGCATCTGAGAATGTACCTGATCCTGTACTGTACCTTTGATGTTCTTTAATGCACAGCTGAATACCATGGAAGCATGTGCTTTCATGATCGGCAGGTTGATGATATGATCTGCTTCAATCAGTAAACGAGGAATTTTACATCTCTTGATGTTGGATTTGTAACCTCTTACAGCTACATTTACAAGATCCTTTTCAGCCTTGATATCGTAAAGTTCAACGCCTTCTTCTCTTGCTACTGCAGCCTGACCGGATACTTCAAAACATTCCATTGTATCACAGCCAATCGCTGCGGATTCAGCAACGATGATTCTGGACGGCTGAGCTTTCTTAACTTCGCGGATAACGGCGCGAAGTGTTTCAGGGCTTGTACATACAGCTGTATCCGGACCTTCTGCATGACCTGCATTTGGTTTCAGGATAACAGTCTCGCCTCTCTTGATCATGTTGGTAACACCGCCAAGAAGATCAAATACCTTTGTAACGCTTTCCTGAACGGTAGGTTCTTTTGCAATGGCTACTACAGCTTTTTTCTTATCTGCCATTTGTTTTTCCTCCCTTTTTATTTTGTAAAATTAAAATATAACATCATATGATATTACACTTCATACATTGGAATAAGGTCCTCCGAAACATGAAGTTCCGGTTCAATCATGGACTGGATTTCTTCTGGTGTATGACCCGGAGCGATTTCTGTGAGAAGAAGGCCCTGATCTGTTACTTCAATAACACCATATTCTGTTACGATATAATCTACACATTTAAGACCTGTCAATGGGAATGTGCATTCCTTAACGATCTTTGGTTTTCCGTCTTTTGTACACATTTCCATGGCAAGAATCACCTTCTTGGCACCAATGGCAAGATCCATGGCACCGCCCATGCCAAAAGCACGGCCCGGAGAAGCCCAGTTGGCAAGATCACCGTTTTCAGCAACCTGAAGTGCACCCAACACAGTGGCATCGACTCTTCCGCCTCTGATCATACCAAAAGACATAGTATGACTGAAAGCAGAGCCACCTTTTACAGGTACAAACTCAACCGCACTTGCATTACAGTAGCTTTCTGTCTTCTCAAGGCCATGAGCCTCAGCACCTGTACCAAGATAACCATTTTCTGTCTGGAAAAGAACACCCGGTTCGGAAAATTCTGTACAAAGTGATGGAATACCAATACCCAGATTTACAACATCTCCTGAATGGAAATACTTAGCTGCTCTTCTTGCAATAATTTCTCTTGTTGTCATTTAAAGCGTACCTCCTGTTTCAGAATCATATCGACAAAAGGTGCCGGTGTCACAATATCGTCATCGGAGATTTCTCCCAGATCCACGATAAAATCAGCCTCAACGATGGATAAATCTGCAGCCATGGCAAATACAGGATTGGAATTACAGCCTGTACCATGATAAACCACATTGCCGATCGGATCAACGAATCGTCCTCTTGTAAGAGCAATATCTGCACGAAGTGCCGGCTCAAGAAGATAATCTTCACCGTCTACTGTGATCACCTGGCGTCTTTCCTGCACAACAGTGCCAAGACCTGTTTTCGTCAGCACACCGCCAAGCCCAACACCACCGCAGCGCATTCTCTCAACCAGGGAACCCATCGGATTCAATTCAATCTCGATCTTGCCTGCTTCAAACAGACCAACTGTTTCCGGGTTTTTGCCAATATGAGTTGTTATCATCTTATCAACAACTCCGGCATGAACCAGTCTGCCTATGCTGACATCCAAATCTCCGGAATCAATGGAAATAATTGTCAGGTGACGGGCACCACTGTCCAGAAGGCATTCAATCAGCTTGTTCGGACTGCCATGATTGGCCTGTCCACCGATGGCAATCGTCTGACCATCTTTAAAACATTTAATAATTTCGCTATAATCTGTTACCTTACTTTTCATCTGTTCAACTTTCCCTAAACTATATTTTAATAAGTACCATATTTGTATGTACGATCCGGAACATCATTGATATCATCTTTATCAATAAATGCCACCATACGTACCTTACTTCCGTCACCCATATACCAGCGGGACGGGAATGCGCAAATAACACATCTCTTGCCAAGTACCTTGTCTACATCGCCGCCGACATCTTCGTAACCCGGCAGATTCTTGGACAAAAATACTTCATGAACCGGTTCCCAGTAGGAGAACTGCTCATCATTGATATCTACACCAAACTGCTCTGCATATTCCAGAACTCGTGGAGCCAGAGGACCTGGTCCGTGGTTGGCCATGTAGGAGCAAAGCGGATGGTCAAGGGCCTGTGTGTCAATACCGAATCCTGATGCACCCAGTTCATCACGAATGTAAAGAGCTGCTTCTCTGGACAGGCCAGGACTCCACAGGAAGTAGCGATCTGAATCACTGTAAAGTCTGTGCCATCCGGTAACGATGATACAATAATCGCCCGGCTTCATCGGGAGCTTTGCCTGAGCTTCTTTTACACGCTCAAGAGAGATCAGTTCCATTGGCTTGCACGGAATATCCCATACAACGGCAGGTGCAATGAATTTCTCCAGCGGTACCTCATGTACAAACGGACTTTCCTGACATACGTGAGCCGGAGCATCATACTGAGTAGATACATGCTCAGGCATACCCCATGCCAGCTGTGTACGTCTGTTGAATTTGGCCATGTACTGAACCGGCTTCATATATGGCTGCTCGCCTGCAGGCCATGTCGGCTGATCATTACCCCATGGATGGCTCAAATCCACCATTTTCATGTTACTGTTGATTGCCCATTCACCCGGCTGATTCTTCTCCGGTGTCTCATAGAGATTACCCATATCAGGTGTCGTATAAGTCTTGGACTCATACGGCAATTTGGTAGAATCATACTGGTAAACCTGTAAATCTGCCATACTTCATACCTCCTATTATTATAAACAGTTTTATTATTTACTTCTTATCTTCGGCTTTATCCGTCAAATGATTGCTATTTTAAACAAAATATGCTATATTCTTAATAATGATTTTGTAACAATAGACAAATCGTACGAAAGCCTACAATAAATTATTTATCATTTAAAAACAAATGATGACTATATCTCATACGGCTTCAAAAAACAGAGAAAGGAGAATCCCAATTGGATATTAATCGTCTCAATGAATTCATTACTCTGGCCACATTACTCAACTACAGCAAGGCTGCGAACCAGTTGTATCTGACCCAGCCTGCTCTCAGCCGCCATATACACGACCTCGAACGGACACTGGGCACACAGCTCTTCATCCGCGATACCCATAATGTTCACCTGACTTCCGTTGGAGAACTGTTTCTCCGTGAAGCTCAGGAAATTGTCGACCGTTACAATCATGCGCTGAATCTGGTCAAAGAAGTATCTTCTCTTTCTACCGGAGAACTGAAAATCGGATTCCTCGGTGCCGCTGCTCAGTCTTTTATCTCGGATTTTGTCATCGGCTTTACCGCCAGCCATCCACAGATCAAGCTGACCATGTTCTGTGATATACTGGATGTACTGGTTCGCCAACTCAACGAGGGGATTACCGACCTTGCCATGGTTACCCATGTAGACCGGAATTATCTCATCGGCCTGGAAAGTGAAACGATTATGAAAAGCCCGATCATGGCGTATCTCCATCCGTGTCACCAGCTGGCTGACCGAGACAAACTTTCCATCTCTGATCTGTCCGGCTTTCCAATGATCAATTTTGACAATAACATCAATCCGATTACCAGCGACCTCAATAAACAGATGTTTAAAAAGGCGGGGGCAAACTTCAATATTGTACGCGAGATACCGAATATTGAAACTGCTGCATTCTGCGTCAGCGTCAATGAAGGAATCTTCCTGGCACCCGAATATCTTCGTCCTGCCATGGGATCACTGGTTGCGATCCCTATCACAGATGATTTTGCGTATATTACACTGAATCTCATCTGGAAGAAGAAAAACCCTAACATCTCCATCCCTATATTTGTTGAAGCATTCCATACATTTATACAGAACAGAACCCTGCACTAATCTGTATGGGGAGGATTCAGAGCAGTTGTCTGAACGACAATTGCTCTTTCTTTATGCGTTTAGTATATCATCTGATCCCTACAATTGGAAATTCTATAAATCGGGATGGTTATGTGAAAAAGTTATAACAATACCATCTGTTTATTTCCCTTTTGCATAAACCTGTGCCAAAACTGAATTTCACAATACCACCATTCTTTTGTATAATTGGGACAAACGAACAACTGAAAAATTTTTATTCAAAACAGGAGGTATCTTTATTATGTCCGAAAACAATAAGCCAATGGCACCTTATGCCAAACTGCCTGAACTCGAAGAGTACAAAGAATGGTTCAAAGATTTTGCTGATCTCTATCGTGAAGATGGTATTCTTCAGGTAACATGGAAAACAAATGATGGTCCAATGCATCACAGCGGTATGTCCCATCGCGCCATCAGCCAGTTAGTAAGAGTTCTTTCTCTTGACTACAAAAACGAGATCATCATCTTCACCCATATCGGAGACAGCTGGATGACAGAGTCTGATCCAAACGGTTGGGAAACCTATTCTGAACTGCCTACAGAGCGTTTCCAGCATCAGTATTTTGATGACACAAACCTGATCAAGAACATGGTATTCGACCTTGATGTTCCTACCATCGGTGCTATTCCTGGACCAGGTTTCCACTGGGATTCCGCAATGCTCAGTGATGTAACCATCTGTGCAGATGATACAGTTATGGAAGTTCCTCATGCACAGGGCGGTCTGGTACCTGGTGATGCTATGGGTCTTATGTGCCAGCATTATTTTGGAACAAAACGCGGTAACTACTACATGATGACAACACGTCAGTTCACAGCTCAGGATATGCTGAACTTCGGCATGGTAAGCGAAGTTGTTCCGAAGGCATCTGTTATGGATCGTGCATGGGAGATCGCCCGTATGTGGAAACTGATGTCCTACGAAAACCGTACCATCATGTCCAACCTTGCAAAACGTCCTCTGAAGAAACTCCTTGTTGAGGATCTGAAGCTTCACACAGTAAGCGAACAGTATGGTTCCCTTCTCCGTGTCGCTGCCGGTGACCTTGGCGACGAGCATTCCGCACAGCAGGATGAAAAATACATCAGCCGTGTCAATGACTACCGTTACGCTACAACAGATATGCAGGAGCCTCAGACAGCTGAGCACTGGGCAGGTATGGCTGACAGAGCAGCTGCATGGTTCAAGAGAGTTGAAGCAGGCGAAATCGAAAACCCATTCGATACAAGCAAACCGGTTAAACCATATCGTCCACAGCCGGCTAAAAAGCTGTCCAAATAATAACGTATATAAAAGTATGCCAAAAGGGGCCTTCCGCAAACACTGCGGAAGGCCCCCCTTTTATGCTTGATTGCTTATTTTCTTCGTGATGCAAGCTCTGCCACATTGGCTTCAACCTTCTTCTTATTCAGCGGATAGATCAGCATTAATGCCAGTGCCACCGCCGCCAGCCCAAGAGCCGGAATAATGCAGGAAATCCTGAAGATTCTCTCTGTAACCATCGGTTCGAAGGCAGTGGCTTCTGTATAGCCGATAAAGCTCAGAAGTCCGCCGACCATCCCTGATGAGAAGGCCTGCCCCAGCTTTCTTGCGAAGGAATAGACTGAATAAATGGTTCCATCTTCGCGGATTCCCTTTTTCACCTCGGAATCATCAATAACATCCGTAATCATCGCCCAGATAATCGTATTGAAAAATCCGATACCGATAAATGCCAGTACAGAAAATATAATGTAGATATAGGCATTGTCCGGATGAACGATCAGGCAGGCCAGGAAGACCGCCGCCCCAGCCAGACAGGATATGACGGCCAGTTCTTTTTTGCCGATTTTTTCTGACAATCCGGCAGCCAGAGGCGCACAGATGAGCAGAATAGCCAGATTACTCAACAGGGCAGACAATGACTGGGCGCCTGCATTGCCATAAAAATTCGGGAATACATAGGCTGACATCCCCTGCATGCCGAGCATAGCCAGCAAAAGCAGTATGGCTGCCACAATAATACCCAGCAGCGCCCGGTTGGTAACCAGACTTTTTAACAGACTGCCGACTTCCAGCTTCTGATTATTAGCCGGAACCGGGACACGTTCGCGGACCAGCTTAAAGCAAAGCATATGACAGATAATAGCCAGAATCGCAAATACACCGGCAATCATGGTCATACGTGAACCAGACAGCATGGTTTTCCCGTCAACAGTCACATAGGCAATGATCGGAGTTCCGGTACCAATGACCATACTGGCCAGTGTAGCCCCAATATTCCGCCAGGTGGACAACTCTGCTCTGTCTTTTGGATCCGCCGAAATGGCTGACGCCATGGAGCCATAAGGAATATTGATGGATGTATAGAAGAAGGAACCCCACATAATATAGGTCGCAAACATCCAGAATACTTTAAATCCATAGGGCATCCCTGCAAATCCTGACTGATAGATCAGGAATGATGCGATGGCCACCGGACCGCACATACGCTTAAGCCACGGACGGAACTTGCCATCCTTCGTCGGTTTGGAACGGTCAACGATCTGCCCCAT
>JAEDGN010000017.1 GCA_016297495.1 Coprococcus sp. | reverse complement strand
CAGTGTAAGGCTTTATGGCGTAAAATGAATTGACAAATAGGGATGTATCTTTTATAATTTGAAGGGTGCATCTGTATGAGAGGGTGCCATTTATTTGTTTTATATTATGAATAAAGGATAAGGTGAAGAAATGAGTACTTTGATGGAGGATTGGGAGGTCCTGGCTGGTCAGTTCAATAAGGATCAGGCTGCGGCTCAGAAGTTCTGGACAGATTATTATATGCAGGAGAAGAGTGTCTATGAGAAGATGCTGACAGAGCCTGTTGAGGTTGAGAAGGGTACGGTTGCCGAACTGGCAGAAAAATATGGCATGGATGTTGTGCGCTTCGGCGGTTTTCTTGATGGTATCAATGAGAGTCTGAAAACTCCAAATCCGGTGGACACCATTGTAGCCGATTCGGAAGTTGTTGTTGATATAGACCTTGAGAAGCTGTATTACAATATGGTTGCTGCCAAGGCTGACTGGCTGTACAATCTGCCTCAGTGGGATGCGCTGCTGTCAGAGGAGCGCAGAAAAGAGCTTTATAAGGCTCAGAAGAAGTCCATGACAGTTGTAAAGGGCAAGAAGATCGGACGTAATGATCCGTGTCCATGCGGCAGCGGCAAGAAATATAAACAGTGCTGCGGCAGATAATCACAGACTGAATGAGGTTTTTATGAGTATTTTAAATGTCGAACATTTATCCCACGGATTCGGAGACAGAGCCATCTTCCAGGATGTCTCTTTCCGGATGCTGGCGGGAGAGCATATCGGACTTATCGGCGCCAATGGTGAAGGTAAGTCCACTTTTATGAGTATTATTACGGGTAAACTGATGCCTGATGAAGGCAGGATCGAATGGGCAAAGAATGTCCGTGTCGGTTATCTGGATCAGCATACGGTGCTGCAGAAGGGCATGACTATCAGAGATGTCCTGACTTCTGCTTTTGATTTTCTTTTTGAGATGGAAGAGAAGATGAACAGTATCTGTGACAGTATGGGTGATATGGATCAGGATGAGATGGATGCAGCCATGGAAGAACTGGGAACCATACAGGATCTGCTGATGATGCATGATTTTTACATGATTGACAGTAAGGTGGATGAGGTGGCCAGAGCCCTTGGCATTACAGATATCGGCCTTGATAAGGATGTGGCGGATCTGAGCGGCGGACAGCGTACAAAGGTACTGATGGCGAAGCTGCTTCTTGAAAAGCCGGATATCCTTCTGCTTGATGAGCCGACCAATTATCTGGATGCTGTTCATATTGAATGGCTGAAACGGTATCTGAATGATTATGAAAATGCGTTTATTCTGATCTCACATGATATACCGTTTGTCAATTCGGTGGTCAATTTGATCTATTACATGGAGAACCAGCGCCTGGATCGTTATGTGGGCAATTATGATCAGTTCCAGGAGGTCTATGCCATGAAGAAAGCACAGCTGGAGGCGGCTTATAATAAGCAGCAGAAGGAGATCGCCCAGCTGAAGGATTTTGTTGCCAGGAACAAGGCCAGAGTTGCCACAAGGAATATGGCCATGTCCAGGCAGAAGAAGCTGGACAAGATGGACGTGATCGAACTGGCGGCGGAGAAACCGAAGCCGGAGTTCAATTTCAGGCTGGCCCGAACGCCGGGACGCTATATTTTCCAGACCAGTGAGCTGGTGATCGGTTATGATGAACCGCTGTCCATACCATTGAATCTGGAGATGGAGCGTGGTCAGAAGATCGTGCTGACTGGAGCCAATGGTATCGGTAAGACGACGCTGTTAAAAAGTATTCTCGGATTGATCAGGCCCCTTGGCGGCAGTGTGGAACAGGGAGATTATCTTTCCATTGGCTATTTTGAACAGGAGATGACAGGTGACGGCACCAGAACCTGCATTGAAGAGCTGTGGGAGGAATTTCCGGCGTTTACACAGTATGAGGTGCGCTCGGCTCTGGCAAAATGTGGTCTGACTACCAAGCATATTGAGAGTCAGGTTCGTGTTTTAAGCGGTGGAGAGCAGGCGAAGGTTCGTCTGTGCAAATTGATCAACCGCGAAACCAACGTGCTTCTGCTGGATGAACCGACGAACCATCTGGATGTGGATGCCAAAGATGAACTGAAGCGTTCCCTTATGGCTTATGGGGGCAGTATTCTCATGGTATGCCATGAGCCTGAGTTTTACGAAGGACTTGCAACGGATGTCTGGGACTGTACCAGATGGACAACTAAGATTTTCTAAAAATTGAATGATTGATCCTACATTTTGCATTTTGTGTTAAAGATAAAGCTACATTTCTGAGGATTTGTAGCTTTTTTTATAACATTTCGCTTTTTGTGAAGCTGTACTTTTTTATTTTTTTCTTCTATAGTACTAATTGCCGACAGACATTAACAAAAGAAACGGAGAAAATAATTCGGTGACTGGAGGGCGTGTATGAATCTTATAGAAATACTGATTATTTCCGTTGGGTTGTCTTTGGATGTCTACGCTGTTGTCGTATGTCAGGGCGCTGTTCTTCTGAAAATAGAAAGAATAAAGCTATTGAAAATGAGCCTGATTTTCTGTATCTGGCAGGTTGCTGCCGTGATGCTGGGCCATTTTGTTACCTGTTTTCCATATCTGGCAGTGGCCGCTGAGAATATGAGATCCATATGGTATCTTATTTCTGTTATCATATTTATGGCCCTTGGTGTATATATGTTATATAAGGCATGGAAAAATGAGGTAATTCTTGAAAGGCTGAGCGATATCAATTATAAGCAGCTCTGTGTCGCTGCCTGTTTTACCAGTATTGATGCGCTGTTTGCCGGAATGGGTTTTGGATTTCTGGGGACCAGATTAATAACGGTGGCTCTGAGTATTCTCATTGTGACTGCGCTTTTCGTAGTTCTTGGGTTATATACTGGATTTCGGCTGGGATATGAGCAAAAGACAAAAGCATACGGAGTTGGCGGTGCGCTGCTGCTGATTTCGGCATTTGATGTTATTTTTAAATATATGGTATAAGTAGGAGGATTTTGTAATGAATACAGCATTAGATAAGGTTTCGCATAAGGTGCAGAGGACTGCAGCGAGTGTATTAATTGACAGAGTACTGGCTATGATCGACAAGGACAGAGAAAAAGGATTCCTTGAGATCGTTGACTGGGCAGAGCAGTTTTGGGGCAATGGATTTTCTAAGGAAGATTATGACAAGGTCAGAGCTGCCATCAAAGATCCGAATAACAGATGGATCAAATTCATTAACCGTGTACTGGATGAGACAGATCCTCATGTGGCAAAAATGGCTGCGCTGAACCTTGGTTTTGAGGCATTTTTCCGCGGTACTAAAATGATCCGCCGCAACAGAGAGATTTATCACTGTAATATTCCGTGGCTGATTCTGTTCGATCCGACATCTGCCTGCAATATGCACTGTGCAGGATGCTGGTCTGGTACATACGGTCATAAACATAATCTGACATTCGATGATATGGATAAAATCATTACACAGGGTAAAGAGCTGGGTGTCTATCTGTATATGCTGACAGGCGGCGAACCGCTGGTTCGCAAAGCAGATATCCTGCGTCTGGCTGAAAAGCACAATGATGTGGAATTTTCCATCTATACAAATTCAACATTGATCGATGAAGCTTTCTGTAAGGAAGTTGTTCGCCTTGGCAATATTACCTTCCAGCTGTCCATCGAGGGAACACCTGAGACCAATGATGCAAGACGTGGTGAGGGTCATTATGAGGCTGTTATGAGAGCGATGGATCTTCTGAAAAAACACGGTATCATTTTTGGAACATCCATCTGCTATACACGGGCCAATATTGAGGCAGTTACCAGTGATGAATTCCTGAAGATGATCTCTGAAAAGGGTGCACGCTTCGGCTTCTATTTCCACTATATGCCTGTCGGTAATAATGCGGTCACAGATCTGATGCCGACGATGGAACAGCGTGAGTATATGATCAGGAGAATCCGCCAGATTCGTTCTCAGGATTCGGATATCGAGTTCTTCCCGATGGATTTCCAGAATGATGGCGAGTATGTTGGCGGCTGTATTGCAGGCGGACGTAATTATTTCCATATCAATTCAGCCGGTGATGCAGAACCGTGTGTATTCATCCATTTTTCCAATGCGAACATCCACGACAGTTCCATTCTTGAGATTCTGCAGAGCCCTTTATTCATGGCTTATCATGATGGTCAGCCATTCAATAAGAATCATCTGCGGCCATGTCCGATGCTGGAAAATCCTGAATTCCTCAGACAGATGGTACATGAGACCGGCGCACATACAACCAATCTGGAGTCTCCTGAGTCAGTAGAACATCTCTGCGATAAATGCGAAGCCTATGCTGATGAATGGAAAGGGCATGCCGATGCAATCTGGGCAAATCAGAAGCATAAGGAACCAAATTACACGAATTATAAGAAATAAATTAAAGGATAAAGTAATGTTCCGGCGAACGATTTACGATGCGTATGGTTCCCGGGACATTCACTTATTTTTATTTGATTTTTCTTCTTTTTTGTGTTATAGTGACTAAATATTGCTGAAGAGGAGTTTGACCGAGAGGAAGTATTGAATGGAACGAAAAAAGATGACCAGGGCATTGATTGGGGAAAGCCTGAAGGTATTGATGAAGGAACATCCTTTTGAAAAAATAACCATCAAGATGATTACAGATGAAGCCGGGGTGATCAGGCCGACTTTCTACAATTATTTCTGTGATAAATATGAGGTGCTTGAATGGATTTTCAATGAGAATATTATTGAGAAGATAAAAGCCATGTTTGAGCAGGGTATGTATATGGAAGGCGTCAAGCTGCTGTTTGTGTGTATGAAAAATGACAGCCAGTTTTACAGAAGAGCATTTGAAGTAACCGGGCAGAATGCATTTTCGGAGATCGTGAAAAAATATCTCTATGGGCTTTTCCTGGAGGAATTTAATGCTTTTTATTATGTGGAAAGCAAATTCAATAACCCCCTGCTGACGGCTGAAATGGTCGCATCCTATTATGCAATGTCGCTGACCAATCTGCTGCAGATATGGATTCAGGACAATTCACAGAACTTTACTGCTGATCAGATGTTTGAGGCGTACGAATATCTTATCAGTCACAGAGTAAAAGATTTTATTGATCCTGAACGCAAAGGAGCCGCTGAAAAATAGATGAATTTTTCAGCGGCTCTTTTCGCTTACCGTGTATGTACGGTATAGGAGTATTTCGAAAGTAATCCGATGGCGCGTTCCACGGCGTCGCTCTGATAGAATTCGATACGGAGGACTCCTTCCTGGAATTCTCTGTTGTGAAGGATACCGATGTTCTTGATGCTGATGTGGTTGGAAGCCAGTATGGTGGCGATGGTAGCGATGGCGCCGGATTCATCGATCAGATCCACATAGATCTCATAGGCCGGCGTGATGCTGCCCTTCGCCTTCATCGGCATGCTGTCCCTGTATTCCTTCGCTTCTTCAAAGAGGTCATGCAGATAATCATTTTTGCCTTCTCTGATGGCACCAGCCACTTCCGAAAGAGAATGGATATAGGCATTGATGGTGGAAACCAGCTGCTCCTTGTTCTCCATACAGATGGATTCCCACATGTCCGGCGAGGATGAGGCGATTCGGGTGATATCCTTGAAACCGCCTGCTGCCAGCTGACGCATCAGTCCTTCCGGATTGTCAGAGGTTCTGACAAGGTTCACCAGGGTGTAGGCAATAACGTGGGGAAGATGGCTGATGACTGCCGTTGCATGGTCATGTTCGTGATAATCAAGGACAACAGGAAGGGCTCCGATCTGAGAGACCAGTGTCCGCATCTCCTCCACTTTCGCCGGATCCGTTGATTTGGTTGGCGTAATAATATAGTAGGCATTTTCCAGCAGACGGTCATTGGCACTGGCGTAGCCTGTCTTTTCCGAACCGGCCATTGGATGTCCGCCGATAAAACGATTTTCCATGCCAAGCTCTGTGACAGCTTCATGGATGGTGGATTTAACGCTGCCCACATCTGTGATCACACAGGACGGCGGAAGCATCTCCTTCAGCTGCTGCAGGCATCTGATATTGACAGATACGGGCATGCATAAAAAAATAAAATCACAGTCAGCAAAAGAACTATCTATAACATCCGTTGCCTGATTCAGCGTGCCGTCGGACATTGCCGCTACAAGGCTGCTGCGGGAACGGTTATACGCAATCAATCTGTACTCCGGATGAACCCGTCGAAGGGCTTTGGCGATGGAACCGCCAATCAATCCGAGTCCGATGAAACCGATTGTTTTTGTGGACATAATCTTTCCTTTTCCTCTCTATTTGTAAAATTAATAAGCTTTATACAGTCTAGCATCATCAGGTGGAAAAGTCAATAATTTACGACTTTAAAGTGGAAAAATAAAATATAATTTATTGTTAAATATCGATAAAATACTTGAAGAATTGTATTTTTTTTAGTAAAATATACCTAGTGGGTTTTCTTCAATAGATGATGCCAGCTTTAGAAGTTTAACCTATGTATAAAATCGTATTGGAGGACTGGGCATGAAGGTTTATAAGACACAGGATATCCGTAATGTAGCTATCTTAGGACATGGCGGCAGCGGCAAGACAACACTTGTTGAGGCGATGGCGAATGTTACAGGTGTAACATCACGTATGGGTAAAGTGGTTGATGGCAATACCATCAGCGATTATGATAAAGAAGAGATCAAGAGAAAATTTTCAATCAGCACATCCGTTGTTCCGATTGAATGGCGTTTCTGGAAGATCAACCTGCTGGATACCCCGGGTTATCTGGATTTCGTAGGTGAGGTTGAAGAAGCTTTATCTGTAGCAGATGGAGCGATCATCGTTATTTCCGGTAAGGCCGGTGTGGAAGCAGGTACGGAGAGAGCATGGGAATTCTGCGAGAAGTATGAGATTCCACGTGTATTCTTCGTTACAGATATTGATGATGACAATGCAGATTATTTTAAAATTATTGAAGATCTTAGAGCATTATATGGCAAGAAGATCGCTCCTTTCCATCTGCCTGTTAAGGAGAACGGCAAGTTCACAGGTTATGTGAATGTGGTTAAGATGATGGGGCGCAAGTGCACAGATGACGGCAACAAGTTTGAGGATGTTGCCATTGAAGATTTACATCTGTCAGCTGAGCTTGAAGGCGAACTGGAGCCTTGCCGTGAAGCGCTTCTTGAGGCTGTTGCCGAGACCAGCGAAGAGTTTATGGATCGCTATTTCGAAGGCGGAGAATTTACACTGGATGAGATCATCGATGCTCTGAGACAGAATGTCAACGATGGTAATGTTGTTCCTGTACAGTGTGGTTCCGGTCTGTACAATATCAGTATTGAGAATCTTGTGAAGACATGTGTAGAGTTCCTGCCGTCACCGATCAGAGACAATGTGAAGATCTTTGGTAAGGATCCTAGAACTGACAAGGAATACAATGTGGATTACGACTCCAGACGTCCGTTCTCTGCTTATGTATTCAAGACCATCGTGGATCCGTTCATTGGCCGTTATTCCCTGATCAAAGTCTGCTCAGGTGAACTGAAGGCAGATTCTGTTATTTACAATTATGAGAGAGAGACAGAAGAGAAACTGAACCGTCTGTATCTGCTGCGCGGTAAGGAAGCCATTGAGGTTCCGGAACTGAAAGCGGGCGATATCGGTGCCATTGCGAAGCTTTCCAACACAGAGACCGGCGATACACTGTCTCTGAAGAATGATCCGCTTGTATTTGATAAGTTCGAGCTGAGCGCTCCATATACATACAAACGCTATGCAGCCAAGAATAAGGCCGATGTGGATAAGATCTCACAGGCACTGCAGAAGATGATGGAAGAAGACCTGACATTGAAGGCATTCAATGACAAGGAAAACCGTCAGCTGCTGCTTTATGGTATGGGTGATCAGCATCTGGATGTTGTTGTCAGCAAGCTGCTGGCCAAGTATAAAGTAGAAGTTACTTTGTCCAAGCCACGTGTACCATATCGTGAGACGATCCGCAAGAAAGTGGAAGTTCGTGAGAAATATAAGAAACAGTCCGGCGGACATGGTCAGTATGGTGATGTAGCTATGGAATTCGAGCCATCAGGTGATCTGGAGACACCTTATGTATTCGCAGAGCGCGTTGTTGGCGGTGCTGTTCCGAAGAATTACTTCCCTGCTGTTGAGAAGGGTATTCAGGAATCTGTAGGTAAGGGCCCTATGGCCGGTTATCCTGTTGTTGGTGTGAAGGCTACTCTGTTTGATGGTTCCTATCATCCTGTAGATTCATCCGAAATGGCATTCAAGACTGCTGCAAGACAGGCATTCAAGTCTGCTTTCATGAAGGCTAATCCGGTTCTTCTTGAGCCGATCGCTTCCCTGAGCGTTATTGTACCGGATTCCTATACCGGTGATATCATGGGTGACCTGAACAAGAGAAGAGGTCGTGTACTTGGTATGAATCCTGCATCCAAGGGCAAGACAGAGATCGTAGCGGATATTCCATTATCTGAACTGTACGGATATTCAACAGATCTTCGTTCTATGACAGGCGGAAGAGGTGTCTTCTCCTACATGTTTGATCGTTACGAACAGGCACCGTCTGATGTTCAGGCAAAGGTTATCGCTGACAATGCTAACGAAGCAGACGAATAATTGAATATAGGGTCAAGCTTGTCAGGCAAAATGACCTGTGATAGAATAAAGGAGGCTGTTAATCAACAGTCTCTTTTATATATAATGGTAAATCATAAAGACGGAGGATATATCAGATGAAGCAATTGGAAATACACAGCGAGCATAGCCCTGAGACCTGGCTGAAGCTTTGGGATCAAAGGGTTGTTGAATATAATTCTAAAAATAAAAGTGCCTACAGCGGTACGAAGTGTTTTTTTGGAACCCATAAGAATAATCAGTTAATGGTTTTCTTCCACAAAGATTATGATACGGTTTATCTGGCAACCCGTTTTATGGGAACGATTGAGAAGGATGGTACAGGCAGTAAGATCAGTGGTGTCATCGGCAAGATGAAAACAGCGAGGATTTTTCTGTGGTTTATGTTTTTTGCCATGGGATTCGGTGCTTTTGCGGCAGTGACACAGCATCAGTTCCAGCAGGCTGCTGCCCTGTTGGTACTGGCACTGATCGGTCTGGCCTGTGCATTGATCACACCGGCGGATTCCGAGGCGAGACTGGAACGTCTGCTGAAGGTTATTTCCTTTGAGGATGAGCTTGTGGAGGAAGAGGAAAGTGAAGCAGAAGCAATTGCGGAAGTGTCAGAGATTGCTGAAAAGGATATAGAGATAGCTGATACAGAAGATGAAGCCAGGGAAGACGTTGAGGAATAAATCATTGACTTTCCTTCCTGTTATGATAGAATAAAAACTAGCTGAAAACAGAGGGATAACCCTCTTTAAGGAGGAAAATAGAAACATATGAAGTATGATTTTGCGAAGATTGAGGCAAAGTGGCAGAAGAAATGGGCCGATGCGGATATTTTTGCCGCAGAAGATAAGAGCGACAAACCTAAGTTTTACGGTCTTGTAGAATTCCCGTATCCGAGTGGAGCAGGTATGCATGTAGGCCATATCAAGGCTTATGCTGGTCTGGAAGTGGTATCCCGGAAGCGCCGTATGCAGGGTTATAATGTACTGTTCCCGATCGGTTTTGACGCATTTGGTCTGCCGGCAGAGAACTATGCTATCAAGACGAACACACATCCGCGAATTGTAACAGATCAGAATATCAAGCATTTTTCTGATCAGCTGAAGCGTGTTGGTTTTTCATTTGACTGGAACCGTGTGATTGATACAACGGAAGAAGATTATTATAAATGGACACAGTGGATCTTCCTGAAGCTGTTTGAAAATGGTCTTGCATTCCGTGACAAGACGCTGGTTAACTACTGTCCATCCTGTAAAGTTGTTCTTTCCAATGAGGACAGCCAGGGCGGTAAATGTGATATCTGCCATAGTGATGTCATCCAGAAGTCCAAGGAAGTGTGGTATCTGCGTATTACCAAGTATGCAGAGAAGCTGCTTCAGGGGCTGGAAGAGGTGGATTATCCTGAGAATATTAAACAGCAGCAGCAGCACTGGATCGGCAAGTCCACAGGTGCTTTTGTTGATTTCAGGCTGGACAATGATCAGGAGACACTGCGTGTTTATACAACCCGTCCGGATACATTATTCGGTGTCACATTTATGGTTATTGCACCGGAGCATCCGCTGATTGACAAATATGCCGACCAGATCACGAATATGGATCAGATTAAAGATTACCGTGAAGAATGCGCCAAGAAGAGTGAGTTCGAGCGTATTGAGATCAATAAGGATAAGACAGGTGTCAAGATTGCAGGTATTCAGGCAGTGAATCCTGTTAATGGCAAGAAGATTCCGTTATACATCGCTGATTATGTTATGATGGGTTATGGTACAGGTGCCATCATGGCTGTGCCGGCTCATGATCAGCGTGACTATGATTTCGCGAAGAAGTTCGGTGAGGAGATCATCCAGGTTATCAAGGGCGGAGATATTTCTGTGGAAGCTTATGCCGGCGACGGTGAGATGATCAACTCCGACTTCCTGAATGGTTTCACAAATAAGAAGGATTCCATTGCTAAGATGATCGAAGTCCTTGAAGAGAAGGGTATCGGTGAAGCCGGTATTCAGTACAAGATGAAGGACTGGGCATTTAACCGTCAGAGATACTGGGGTGAGCCGATTCCGATCGTTCATTGTCCGAAGTGCGGCATGGTGGGTGTTCCTTATGAAGAACTGCCGCTGCGTCTGCCGAAAGTAGAGCATTTCCAGCCGGGTGAGGATGGCGAGTCACCGCTGGCCAAGATCGACAGCTTTGTGAACTGCAAGTGTCCGAAGTGTGGCGGCGATGCAAAGCGTGAGACAGATACAATGCCTCAGTGGGCCGGTTCCTCATGGTATTTCCTGCGTTATATTGATCCGCATAATGATGAAGCACTGGCAGATCCTGAGAAGCTGAACTACTGGATGCCGGTTGACTGGTACAACGGTGGTATGGAGCATGTAACCAGACATATGATCTATTCACGCTTCTGGCATCGTTTCCTGTATGACATTGGTGTTGTCAATACACCGGAACCATATGCCAAGCGTTCAGCTCAGGGCCTGATTCTCGGACCTGACGGCTCCAAGATGAGCAAATCCAAGGGTAATGTTGTGGACCCTCTGGATGTTGTGGATCAGTATGGGGCAGATACACTCCGTACTTACATTCTGTTCATGGGTGATTACGGTGCATCCACACCATGGAATGAGAACTCCGTAAGAGGCTGCCGCCGTTTCCTGGACCGCGTATTCCGTATTCAGGATAAAGTTGTTGCTGAAGATGTGCCTGCACTGGACAATCCGCTGCATAAAGCCATCAAGAAGGTCAGCGATGATATCGAAGAGATGAAGTATAATACAGCCATTGCCACAATGATGGCATTGCTCAACGACTTTGAGGCATCCAAAGCTGTCGGCAGAGAACAGTATGTGGCATTCCTGAAGCTGCTCTGTCCGTTTGCACCGCATATCTGCGAGGAGATCTGGGAACAGCTGGGCGGCGAGGGCTTCCTGTCCGTTGCTGAATGGCCGACATATGATGAGGCCAAGATGGCTGATGAGACCGTCGAAATCGGTGTACAGATCAACGGTAAACCGAAGGATGCTGTAACGATTCCTGTCGATTGTGATGAGGAAACGGCTGTTGCAGCTGCAAAGCTTGTGCCGAAGATCGCTTCTCTGACAGAGGGCAAGACCATTGTCAAGGTTATCTATAAGCCGGGCAAGATTCTGAATCTCATCGTTAAATAAATATTTTTAAATTCCAGGGGCCGTTCTCGAGGTGAGGACGGCCCTTTACTGATCTACACTCCGTGAGTCCTGAATTGACAGTTATGTCCAGTTTGGAAGATTCATGAGCGTACGCAGTTTATTGAACTGCTGCAGTTCTGCGTCGGACATGTCGGTTTTCAGTATATCAAAAATAAGCCGGATTTCATCATTGGTGAATGCAAGTCCCATGGATGTCAGATTCTTATTGGCTTCAATGATGGCAGGAATCATTTCATTGAAAGATTTGCCCTCGGACTGATTGATCAATGCCATCAGGACGGACAGTTTTCGGATATCAATTTTACGGACGGCGGGATCATTGGCCCAGTTTGTTCGTGTCATAGCTATACCTCCGGATCAGGCATGACAGAGATGTCATGCGGATTAAGTATGCTGCTGATTGCTTATGTTATTCAGGAGCTGCAATTGCTCAGGTGTCAGCAGTGACTGTATATGTTTCAGATAGTCATTATCCTCGCCGGACGAAGGAGGTGTTTTGACAGCTGATGCAGGTGTAACGGTCATGGGCGGAACATAGGGCATGTTCGCTGCATTGGCCATGGCTGAGGCTGTCTGTGCCATATCTGCGGAACCGGCGAGATTTTTATAGATTTCGTACATTTTGGCCATATTCATGATATTCAGGCATTTATCCAGCTGTTCCCTCTCTTTTGGTCCGCAGTATTTCCTCAGATCCTTTATTATTTCCTCAGGCGGAATCTGACGGCCGCCGGTGCCGCATGCGCTGACACTGCCGCTGTTCAGATAATCTATCATATGCTGAAGTTCTATGAATTTGGCGATAATGGCCAATATCTTTCCGGCATCGGGACTGACGTAGGCTGTGGCCGCCTTGAGCATCTGCGAAACAGAATCATAGGATGCGCTGTCTGCTTCAGTCAGATGCATATTCTGAGTATCGATGACAATCACCCCTTTACAGCAGAATTTGCGGATAAAAAGAATTACTCCATATACTATATGTCCGTACTGAAGGAATATGCTAAATACATTTAAAATTATCCAGAACCTGTAAAGTGACATATATTGTATTAAAAGAATAGATGGGGTATGATGATAGATGAGTGATTATAGAAAGAAGCCTGATTCTGACAGGAATCAGAACCCGATGGACGCGGAACGATTCCGGCTTATAGAAGACGGAGATACGATTTTTATAGAGGAAGACAATACAATCTACGAATTGGATAAGAGATGTGCCGAGATGAGGGGAATGCGGGACAGAAAGGATAAGACATAAAAGCGGGGGCTTTGAAAGCCCCCTTTTGTCAGATAGGTTTAGTTGTTGCATCCACAGCAGAAAATCAGGATAAGGATCCAGATCCAGTTGCCGCAGCCACAATCATTGTCATCACATCCATTAAAGAAACCGAAACCACGTCCGCTGTGATTGTTGCCACAGCAGCAGGATAACAGGATGAGAATCCAGATCCAGTTGAATCCACAGCCACAATTATCGTGATTGTTGCATCCACAGTCATTACAGCAGCCCGTTGCAGCCAAATCGCTCATGTTGTTTACCTCCATATCCGACGTTTGATATATCCTATGGGTAATGGGATGTCCATGTGCAAAAAATAAAAGGAGTTTTTTTATGTTTGAAATTACAGGCAGGAGAATGGTTGAAATCATTCACGATTGTATGGAAGAGATAGTTGAGCCGGGAGATACGGTATGTGACTGTACCATGGGAAATGGTCATGATACCCTGAAGTTATGTACGCTTGTGGGAAATGAAGGGAAAGTCTACAGTTTTGATATTCAGCAGGAGGCCGTTGACAGGACCGGAAAGCTGCTGGCAGAGAATCATGTGGATCATATCGCACAGTTGATTCTGGATTCCCACAGCCGTCTGTTACAGTATATTTCGGAGCCGGTAAAGTTTTTTGTATTTAACCTTGGCTATCTTCCGGACGGAGACCCGGAGATTATCACAACAGGAGATTCTACGGTTAAAGCACTGGAAGATATACTTTCTCTGATACCGGCCGACGGGGGCGGTGCCGTTCTGTCCTATTACGGGCATAGCGGCGGTTTGTCCGAGAAAACAATGGTGGAAGAATTTCTGCAAAATCTGCCGCCAAAATACTTTTCTGTGATGAAAGTTGAGCCTTTTAATCGAAAGAATATGCCCCCTGTCTTATATTTGGTTAAAAGGGTGAAAGACAATAGGTAAATTCGCAAAATGCTGATTTGATTTCGACATGTTTTTTATATTGAGTGTGATAGAATGATTTTACCTCGGAATCCATGGTGGGGGAACATAAAACAAATGACAGGAAAAGGGGTAGTATCAATGATTCTTGACAGTCAAATGACAGAATTGGGGTATGCTTTGAAATCATACCGGGTTAGAAACAATATTACACAGCAGGAGCTGGCGGAGCGTCTTGGTGTCAGTACCAATACCATTCATTTATGGGAGACAAAAGTATGCAAACCATCGATGGGATCGCTGCTTGTTTTGTCAGATATGCTAAATGAGCCATTAATTAATATCATCGAAAAAGCGAACCGTAGTTACTATTAACCAGATTTTTTAAAAATAGAAGGAAATTGGTGAATTTTCAAAAGTGTTGTGATAAAATATCCCTGAGGTATTAGTAATATACATAAAGTGCATACTATATAGCAGGAGGGATTAACCTATGAAGAAACCTGTACTTGTGATTATGGCAGCCGGTATGGGAAGCCGGTATGGCGGCTTGAAGCAGGTGGATCCGGTGGATGCAGACGGGCATATTATTATGGATTTTTCCATTTATGATGCAGTGAGAGCCGGATTTAAAAAGGTTATTTTTATCATTAAGCGTGAGAATGAACAGATTTTCAGAGAGACCATTGGACGGAGAGTAGAAGGGATACTGGATGTGACATATGTTTTTCAGGAGCTTGAGAATATTCCGGATGGATTTGCAGTTCCTGAAGGCCGTGTTAAGCCATGGGGAACCGGACATGCTGTTTTAAGCTGCCTGGATGTGATCGATGGGCCGTTTGCAGTGATCAATGCCGATGATTATTATGGTCCCGGTGCATTTTCCATGATCTATGATTATCTGACGCATCATGAAGATGACAGTTTTTACCGGTATACGATGGTGGGCTACCGCCTGGGCAATACACTGACAGAGAACGGTCATGTATCGAGAGGTATCTGTACAGTGGATGAAGACGGGTATCTGACGGGAATCCGGGAAAGGACTTATATCGTCATGACGCCTGATGGTGCCGCTTATTCGGAAGATGATGGTCGTACATTGACGGCTATATCACCTGATGAAAGAGTATCCATGAATATGTGGGGCTTTACGGCCGGTTTTATGAAGGAACTTCAGGCTCAGTTTGCACAGTTTCTGGAAGAGGACATGCCAAAGAATCCTTTAAAGGCAGAATATTTCCTCCCTTCTGTGGTCAGCAGACTGCTGGATGAAGGAAAAGCAACGGTCAGGGTTCTTCATTCCAACGATAAATGGTACGGTGTGACCTACAAAGAGGATAAAGCTGCTGTTATGGCTGCCATAGCCGGATTGAAACAGCAGGGGGTTTACCCGGACAGACTTATAGAAATGTAACAAATGACAATAATAAGGAGAAAAAAGATGGTAATCAGAAAGACGAAGATCGTATGTACAATCGGACCGGCAACTAATAATGAAGAGAAGATCCGCCAACTGATGCTGAATGGCATGGATGTTGCACGTATGAATTTTTCCCACGGTGATCATCCGTCACATCTTGCAACACTGAAGATCATCAAAAAGGTAAGAGAAGAACTGAATCTTCCTGTTGCAGCTCTGCTGGATACAAAGGGACCGGAGATTCGTGTCTGCCAGTTCAAGGAAGGCAAGATCGAATTGCAGAAGGGCCAGACCTTTACCCTGACAACAAGAGATGTGGAGGGAACTGCAGAGATCGTCAGCATTACTTACAAGAATCTTGTGAATGATGTGCAGGTTGGAGGAAAAATACTGATTGATGATGGTCTGATTGAACTCAGTATCATGAATAAGACAGAGACGGATATTATCTGCCGCGTGATGAATAATGGATTTGTTTCCAACAACAAGGGTGTCAATGTGCCGGACTGCCAGCTGTCCATGCCTTATGTCAGTCAGAAGGACTATGATGATATTGTATTTGCCATTGAGAATGATTACGATTTTATTGCTGCTTCCTTTGTAAGAAGTGCCCAGGATGTTCTTGATATCCGCAAGATTCTTGAGAGCCATGGATGTCAGAGCATCAAGATCATTTCAAAAATAGAGAACATGCAGGGTGTTCAGAATATTGATGAGATCATCCGTGTATCGGATGGCATCATGGTTGCCCGCGGTGATATGGGTGTTGAGATTCCGTTTGAAGATGTGCCGGTACTTCAGAAGATGATCATTCAGAAAGTATATGAGGCAGGCAAGGTTGTTATTACCGCCACACAGATGCTGGATTCCATGATGAAGAACCCGAGACCGACCCGTGCCGAGGCAACGGATGTGGCCAATGCCATCTATGACGGAACCAGCGCCATCATGCTGTCCGGTGAGACGGCAGCAGGACAGTATCCGATCGAAGCTGTTCAGACCATGGTCAAGATTGCCGAGAGTGCGGAGTCTTCCATTAATTACCGCTCAAAATTTAAGGAGAGACAGACGCTGGTGAACCCGGATATTACCAATGCCATTTCCCATGCCTGCTGTACAACAGCCATGGATCTGAATGCATCAGCGATCATCAGTGTTACGAAATCCGGTTTTACGGCCCGTATGCTTTCCAAATACCGTCCGGAATCACCGATCGTAGCCTGCGTGATGGATGAAAAGGCATGGCGTCAGCTGAACCTCTCATGGGGTGTAACGCCTATCAGGATTGTGGAAGAGAACAATACGGATGCACTTTTTGAATGCGCTGTGGATGCTGCAGAGCAGGCAGGCATTGTAAAACAGGGCGAGGTTGTTGTTATTACAGCCGGTGTTCCGCTGGGTGTATCCGGTACGACCAATCTGGTAAAGGTTCATGTTGTGGGTCATGTCCTCATTAAAGGATCCAGTATTAATGACAAGATCGTATCCGGTAATCTCTGTGTTTGTGCAACAGAAGGAGAATTAATTCATAATTATAAGCCAGGTGACATTGTTGTTATAGAGGAGACAAATAATCAGATGATGGCTCAGCTGCGTACGGCTTCTGCTTTGATCGTTGAAAAAGACGGAGAGAATTCCCATGCTGCTGTTGTGGGCATGAGTCTGGATATTCCTGTTATCCTTGGAGCAGTCAATGCAACACAGCTTCTGAAACAGGGGGCATTTGTCACTGTGGATGGTCAGAAAGGGATTGTGTACGCCAATAAATAAATGATACTAAACATTTGCCCGTACACTGCATATGATGATATATAAAGAGATGGTGACCGGGAGGCCTGCCATGTATGAAGTGAGACAGAGAATCGGAGCGTCAGCTGCTTATCAGCAGGGTCTGTACGGTCAGCAAACGGGCATTGCAGTTCTTGACAGCGGTATTTTTTTGCATGGAGATTTTACATCCGGAGAAAACAGGATACGTTTCTTTAAGGATTTTGTGAAGGGAAGAACAGTGCCTTATGATAATAATGGACATGGCACTCATATTGCAGGAATTATTGCCGGATCGGGAGCAGCTTCCAGGGGGCGCTATATGGGAATAGCGCCTCTTTCTCATCTTATCGTGCTGAAGGTTCTGGATGAAAAGGGCAATGGTTCTGTTGAAGATGTGTGCCGTGGGATTGAATGGGTCGTTCAGAATGGTAAACGTTATCAGATACGTATTATGAATATATCCGTTGGAGCAAAAGTGAAGGATCGTTTTCTGGAGAGCAGAATGCTGGTAAATGCCGTGGAGTATGCATGGGATCACGGTTTGATCGTTGTGGCTGCTGCGGGCAATAATGGTCCGGAAGCGATGAGTATTACAGCACCGGGAACCAGCAGAAAGATCATTACTGTTGGGGCAGCGCCGGAACATTTATATGAAAAACAGCCGGAGATCGGATGCAGCTTTTCCGGAAGGGGACCGACAAATGAATGTGTCTGCAAACCCGACGTGGTGGCACCGGGCTTCAGGATCTGTTCCTGCAGCCATCGGCCGGAAGAAGTCTATACTGTAAGAAGCGGAACATCCATGGCGGCACCTGTGGTATCCGGGGGAATTGCACTTCTTCTGAATAAATATCCGGATATGACAAATAAAGACGTAAAGCTGTGTCTGCGTAAAAGTGCATTACCTCTTCATCTGCCAAGATCCTACCAGGGATGGGGAATGTTCCATATTCCGGAATGTCTGGACGGAAGATGCCGGCGTTAATTAACGCCGGCATCTTCAAGTTCTTCCCATAGTTCCATCAGTTCCAGCTGTTCTTCGTCCAGAGCTTCTTTTTCTTTGTTGATCTCTATAAGACGGCTGACATTGGTAAAAACTTCCTCCTGGGTCAGAAGCGTATTCAGTTCATTCAGTCTTTCTTCGATGGCTTCAATCCGAGCCATGGTCTTTGCCAGCTGATTTTTTCTTTTGCGTTCTCTGGCCTGAATTTCTTTTTGTTGTTTATAATCGAGTTTGGATGAACTTGCAGTATCCGGAGTCTGTTCCCTTACGGCAACGGATATGCCTGAAGATTCTGTTACAGAAGGTTCCATACGCTTCTCCTGATAATAGTCATAATTGCCATTATAGTTGGCCAGTCCCTGATCGGACAACTCCAGAATACGTGTAGCCACCTGATTGATGAAGTAACGGTCATGGGATACAAAAAGTACAGTTCCGCTGTAGGATTTCAGGGCATTCTCAAGAATCTCTCTGGACATGATATCCAGATGGTTGGTTGGCTCATCCAGAATCAGGAGATTGGCATCTGACAGCATGAGCTTGGCCAGGGATACACGGCCGCGTTCACCGCCGCTGAGATCACGGATATACTTAAATACATCATCACCTGTAAAGAGAAAAGCAGCCAGCACATTTCTGATACGTGTATGGGTCATGGAAGGCCAGGTATCCGATATCTCATCAAAAATAGTTTTGTTCATATCCAGAACGTGATGTTCCTGATCATAGTAGCCAATATGGACATTACTGCCAAGATAAATGGTTCCCCTGTCAGCCGGAATGACCTGATTGATGATTTTCAGAATGGTTGTCTTGCCGGTGCCATTATCGCCGATCAGGGCCACTTTTTCTGAACGCTTAATATCAATGGAAATATCTTCAAAAAGGCGGTGGGCACCAAAGCTTTTGCTGAGCCCTTCCACGTGAAGTACGTCGTTGCCGCTCTGAATGTCCGGTGTCAGAGATAAATGCATATAGGCATTGATTTCCATGGGCTTTTCTACAAGCTCGGTCTTTTCAAGCAGTTTCTCACGGCTTTCCGCTCTTTTAATGGATTTTTCCCTGTTAAAGGAGCGAAGCCTGGCAATGACTTCTTCCTGATGTTTGATCTCACGCTGCTGATTGACCCATGCCTTCAGGGCCGCTTCTCTAAGCTGAGCCTTTTTCACGGCGAAGGCAGAATAATTGCCGCTGTACATACGTGCTGTATGATTTTCGATCTCAATAACCTTTGTAACAATTCGGTCAAGAAAATATCGGTCATGGGCAACGATAATGACTGCTCCGTGATAATTCTGAAGAAAGGTTTCAAGCCAGGCGATGGCGTTCATATCCAGATGATTGGTCGGCTCGTCCAGCAGAATGATATCCGGCTTGGTCAGAAGCAGCTTTCCAAGGGAAATTCGTGTCTTCTGTCCGCCGGAAAGGGATGAGACCTTTTTGCTGAATTCTGATTCCGAAAAGCCAAGGCCTTTCAAAACACCGGTGACTTCACTCTGAAGCGCATATCCGTTCTCCTGTTCAAAAGCATGGTTCAGGCGGTCATAGGCGGCATACATCTCCGGAAGCATGGATTCATCTGCGTGCTTCATGTCCTGTTCAAGCTGACGAAGTTTATCGTAAATGTGAACGACGTTCTGCCTGACATCCATCATCTCTTCATAAATAGTGGCATCGGAATGGATATCCTGATGCTGGGCCAGATAGCCGATCGTCTTGCCGCGGCTGATGACAACCTCGCCGGAATCCGGTGTAAGCTCTCCCATAATGACCTTCAGAAGCGTAGATTTGCCGGCACCGTTAATACCAACAATGGCAGCTTTTTCATGTTCTTCTATATGAAATGAGACCTTGTCAAGAATCACGTCTGTTCCGAAAGCCAGACTGATCTGTTGGCAGGATAAAATCATTATAATTCCTCCTTACGTAAAAATGACTTCAGGTTTCATTATACCTGTTCCGAAAGACAGTTTCAAGAACTTCAAAGATTAAACTGTTACCTTTATACCTAATATTTATAGACTTATGTTAAATCATTGATTGACAAGAAATTGTCATTTGGATATAATACTTATGTATAGTTTTATCTATTGTGAATTTACTGTCAATTATATAATTATTCAGAATATATCATTTTGCGTCAGATATATGAAACATATTGAAACAGGAGTTGATTTGAATGACAGATAGAGGTATTTCATCAGCGGTAATCCGCAGACTTCCACGATATTACAGATATCTTGGTGAACTGCTGGAGAATGGTGTTGTGAGAATTTCATCAAAGGAATTGAGTATCAGAATGAAAGTGACGGCATCCCAGATACGTCAGGATCTCAACAATTTCGGCGGCTTTGGTCAGCAGGGGTATGGATACAATGTCGAATACCTCTTCGAGGAGATCGGGAAGATTCTTGGTCTCAATACTGTGCAGAATATGATTATTATCGGTGCCGGCAATCTTGGCCAGGCGCTTGCAAACTATGATTTTGACCGTATCGGTTTTAATGTTATAGGTATTTTTGATGCCAATCCAAGACTGGAGGGGCTTGCTGTGCGCGGAATTGAGATTAAAATGGTGGATGAACTTGAAGAATTCATCAAGACCCATGAGATTCATGTGGCGACATTGACGGTGCCGAAGAAAAATGCCAGGTCCATTGCCAGTCAGCTGGAGGAATGGGGCATCAAGGCGATATGGAATTTCGCACCTACAGATCTGCATGTATCAGAGGATGTATGTGTTAAGAATGTTCATCTGGATGAGAGTCTTATGACATTATCCTACAATTTCCGCAACCGAGGTAAAGAGAAGTACAGTTATCGCTCTTACATGGACGATTGATGGCGAATGAAAAGGCTGAGGAGAAAGCCCAGAGGGTTGATCCGCAGCCTTTTTTCTTCCTGTAATGATTTTGGAGGTAAATATGGAATATTTAGTAGACAGCTGTCAGGCTAAGGCGATTGATACCTATACGATCGTCCAGACAGGCATCCCTTCGCTTGTTCTGATGGAAAGGGCATCTCTGGCAGTGGCGGCCTGTACGGAGAAGATAGCCGCTTCCTTATCCGGAAAAGAAACATGCATTTGTTCGGTGTGCGGCAGCGGGAATAATGGCGGTGACGGGATAGCTGCCGCGAGGATTCTTTTCGGGCGTGGTTATAATGTGACAATTGTTCTTGCCTGTCAGCGTGAAAAAATGTCGGAGGACGGCAAAAGACAGCTGTCAATTGCCGAAAAGATGTTAGTGCCTGTTGTCAATGAGACGGATCTTCGGGCATATAATATAATCATCGATGCTTTATTTGGAATCGGGCTCAGCAGGGATATTCAGGGCCATTACGCAGAATGGATTCAATATATGAATGAGGCGGGTGCAAATGGAAGCAGGATCATAGCAGTGGATATGCCATCAGGGATTCATACAGATACAGGCGCTGTTATGGGAACAGCTGTCCGCGCTGATGCAACGGTGACTTTTGGTTATGTGAAGCTGGGTATGGTATTTTATCCGGGCGCTTCATATGCAGGAAGAATTTTCTGTGAAGATATTGGATTTGACCGGCAGGCAGAAAAAGCGGCCGGACTTCGATATGTCACCTACACTTTGAAAGACAGAGAATGTCTGCCCCTGCGCCGTCCGGATTCAAATAAAGGCACTTATGGCCGGGTGCTGGTTGCAGCCGGAAGCCGCAATATGGCCGGAGCTGCATATTTTTCAGCTTCAGCGGCTTACAGAATGGGGGCAGGATTAGTAACTGTCTATACATCGGAAAGCAACCGGACGATTCTGCAGGGACTTATTCCTGAGGCGGTTTTAAAAACTTATCATGATGATGAACCGGCTATGCAGATTTTAGAAGATCAGATAGAGAGCAGTTCTGTGATCGTTCTTGGGCCGGGACTCGGACGCAGCCGGACGGCAGAAAGTATCGTAAAGACAGTTATGGAAAAAGCGGTGTGTCCTCTGGTGATTGATGCGGATGCTTTGAATATCCTGGCAGAGCATCCACAATGGCTGGCATCATGTCAGGCACCTGCAGCAATCACGCCTCATTTAAAAGAACTCTCCAGACTGACTGGACATAATATCCAATGCCTTAAGAAAAATTTAGTGCAAGTTTGTGAAGATTTTAGTCAGCAAAATGGTGTAATATGTATTGCAAAAGATGCCCGTACGATCGTTGTTGATGGTTCGGAATCAATTTACGTCAATATGTCGGGCAATAATGGTATGTCTACCGGCGGCAGCGGAGATGTACTGACGGGAATAATTGCAGGTCTTTGTGCCCAGGGAATGTCACTTGAACGGGCATCAAGACTTGGTGTCTATCTGCATGGTCTGGCAGGAGATCTGGCTGCAGAGAGAATGGGGGTACATGCCATGACTGCTTCCGATATCCTTAAGGCTGTGCCGGAGCTGCTGAAAAATATTGAGGAACAGCAGAAAAAGAAAAAAGCTGATAGATTATAATTATTATTTTGAAACTGCTTAACTGGAGGAAAAAATGAAAAATGCTTATCGTGCCTGCGCAGAGATTAATTTAGATGCGCTCGAACATAATATCAGGGAGATCAAATCAGTGATTGGGAACGAGACAAAGCTGATGTGTGTGATTAAGACCAATGCCTATGGCCATGGGGCGGTTGTTCTTGCCAGAGAACTGGCAGCCATGGGAACAGACAGCTTTGCTGTGGCGACGGTGGAAGAAGGCATAGAGCTTCGCAATCATGGTATTGAGCAGCCTATTCTTGTTCTTGGATTTGTTGCCAAGGAGCAGTACATGGATATGATCCGATATCATATTATGCCTGCGGTGTTTACTTACAGTATGGCTAAGGATATTGATGCGGTGGCAAGCGCCATGCATACGGTGGCAGATATTCATATTAAGATAGATACAGGCATGAGCAGAATCGGTTTCAAGGCAGAGCCTGCCACAGTTGCGCGCATCGTGATGATGAATTCACTTCTCAAGAATATCCGTATTCAGGGTATTTTTACTCACTTTGCATGTGCAGACTGTGCGGATGATGATATGACCATGGAACAGATGCTTCAGTTTGATGCGGTTATCTCCGGTTTAGAGAGGAACGGTGTTCATATTCCGGTCAAGCATTGTGCCAACAGTGCTGCTATTATACGATATCCGGGTATGAGTATGAATATGGTGCGGGCCGGTATTATTATTTATGGACTTTATCCATCCGAGGAAGTTGATAAGAACATCCTGCATTTGCAGCCGGTGATGAGGCTGAAGAGTCATGTAGTCTGTATCAAGACGGTAGCCCCGGGGACGACAGTAGGATATGGTGCGACCTTTGTCTGTCAGCGCCCAACTAAGATAGCTACAGTATCCATCGGTTATGGTGACGGATATCCGAGAGCACTTTCCAATAAAGGGCGGGTGCTGATCGGCAGTCAGTCATGGCCGATCATCGGACGTATCTGCATGGATCAGCTGATGGTGGATGTTACAGATGCTGATTATGAGATCAAACAGGGAGATGAAGTGGTGCTGGTCGGCAGTCAGGGCAGCGAATGTATATCTGTTGAGGAAGTTGCGGCCATCAACGGTTCTTTCAATTATGAGTTCGTATGTAATGTGAACAGACGTGTACCGCGTGTTTATTACCGCGGCGGTTCAGTTGTGGAGATCGTCAATTATCTGCAGTCATAGACAGAGATTTTAACAATCCTGATGAATACACTTTCGATAAACGGGAATAATGATTTTAAAGTTTATCAGGAGTGTGATATGCGTGATTATTAAAAGAGGCGATATTTATTATGCGGATCTGCGGCCTGTCATCGGATCCGAGCAGGGAGGGGTCCGTCCGGTACTGATCATCCAGAATGATACGGGCAACAGACACAGCCCGACGGTCATATGTGCAGCCATTACTTCGCGTATGAATAAAGCGAAGCTTCCGACCCACGTGGAGCTTGATGCAGACAGATATAAGCTTGTTAAGGACTCTGTTATACTGCTGGAGCAGGTGAGAACCATTGACAAAAAACGTCTGAAGGAGAAAATCTGCCATCTGGATGATGAAATTCTTCACAAGGTAGATAGGGCATTGATGATCAGCCTTGAACTGGATACATAATTCCGGAGTATAGTTGACGAATATAGATAAATTTGATATATTTTAGAAAAATACTGAAATAAAAAGGAGAGATTATTTTCATGGACGATGGGCACCCCATTATACGTATCGTCATTTTTGTTGTATTATTATTAATTAATGCTGGTTTTTCAGGCACGAATGTGGCCATATCCGCCATCAGTGAGTCTGCGTTGAACAAGAAGTCAGAAGCAGGAGACCGGAAGGCTGCGCGGATTCTCAAATTTGTTCATGAGCCTTCTGTTTTTCTAAGTACAGTCGATCTGGTTGCCACAGCAGTGGCTATCATAGCCGGAGCACTTGTGGCCAGACCGTTTTTTCATGAACTGACGGATATTTTGACAGGCAGCTGCCATCTGGCATACTGGCCTGCCGCAGTCATCAGCCATATTGTTGTCTGTCTGATTATCATTTATTTTGTTATTGTGTTCAGTATTCTGTTTCCGAAACGGTTGGCTTATAAGTACGCAGAACGCTGGGCCTATGCAGTGATACGTATCGTATCTCTGATCAGTTCCGTATGCCGTCCTTTTGTAGCACTGATTAATATGAGTGTCAACTGCCTGGTTCGTATCGTCGGTATTAATCCGAAGGATATTGAAGAGAATGTCACTGAGGAAGAGATTATCATGATGGTCAGTGAAGGTCATGAGCAGGGTGTTATTGAAGCCAGCGAAGCGGAAATGATCAGCAATATTTTTGAATTCGATGATAAGGAAGTCTCTGATATTATGACTCACCGACGTCATATATGTGCCATTGACAGCCGGCTGTCGCTTCAGGAGGCGGCTGAATTTATGGCCAGGGAACGTTATTCCAGGTATCCGGTTTATGAGGATGATACGGATAATATTATTGGTATTCTTCATTTGAAAGATGTGATGCGTCTTATTGTCAGCCATGAGACCAATATGCAGATCAAGGATGTTATGAGAAAACCTTTCTTTGTACCGGATACGCAGAATATCAACGCGCTTTTCAAGGACATGCAGGCAAAGAAAGTACATATGGCCATTGTTGTGGATGAATATGGGCAATCCTGCGGTCTGGTTGCCATGGAAGATATTCTGGAGGAAATTGTGGGCAATATTCTGGATGAATACGATCAGGATGAGGATTATATTCAGGTCATCGGCGGATCTTATCTTATGAAAGGACTGACACCGCTGGAAGATATCAGTGATCTGCTTGGAATCTCTTTTGACGATGATTTTGAGACACTCAATGGTCTGATGATATCTAAACTGGAAAGAATACCGAAGACCAGTGAATTTGCCAGTATTGATCTGGATGGATACACTTTCAAAGTCATGTCTGTGAAGGACAATGCCATCAGTCTTGTCAAGGTTACTAAAATTACGGGTTGAATCTTTATGTAACAGATGCTAAAATATATAAGTTAGAATATTAGAACGAGATAGGAGTGTAGTTATGTCAGGACATTCGAAATTTGCGAATATAAAGCATAAAAAAGAGAAGAACGATGCAGCAAAGGGTAAGATTTTTACCATCATCGGCCGTGAGCTGGCTGTTGCTGTTAAGGAAGGCGGACCGGATCCGAATAATAACAGCAAGCTGCGTGATGTTATTGCCAAGGCAAAGGCCAATAATATGCCGAACGATACCATTGACCGTGGTATCAAGAAAGCTGCCGGAGATATCGGTTCTGTCAATTATGAGAACAATACATACGAAGGCTATGGTCCAAGCGGTGTAGCGATTATTGTTGAGACACTGACAGATAACCGCAACCGTACAGCAGCCAATGTGCGCAGTGCTTTTACAAAGGGCGGCGGCTCCATCGGTACCACAGGATGTGTATCTTTTATGTTTGACCGTAAGGGTCAGATTATTATCGATAAAGAAGAATGCGAGATGGATGCCGATGACCTGATGATGATCGCTCTGGATGCCGGTGCTGAGGATTTCAGTGAGGAAGAAGACTCATTTGAGGTCATTACTGATCCGGATGATTTCGGTACAGTCCGGGAGAGCCTGGAGAAGGAAGGTATTCCGATGGCAGAGGCGGAGATCACGATGCTGCCGCAGACCTGGGCCACTCTGACGGATGAAGAAGATATCAAGAAGATGAATCGTATTCTGGATTTACTGGACGAAGATGATGATGTCCAGAATGTATATCATAACTGGGATGAATAACATGTACCGATTTGGATTTATCGGAATGGGCAATATGGGTTCTGCCATGCTCCACGGATGTCTGTCTGTATTTTCGGCTGATATGCTGGCTTTTTCAAGAAAAGATCCGGAAAAGGGGGCTGCGCTGGCTAAGGCATCAGGTGTCTGCTGTCTGGACAACAGATCCTGTGCTGAAAATTCCAAATATATCATTCTTGCTGTGAAACCTCAGTTTTATGGTTCTGTACTTGAAGATATCAAACCTGCTGTCAGCAGGGACAAGATAATGATTTCGCTGGCTCCGAACTATAAGATTGCTGATTTGAAGGAGATACTTGGTGACTCTGTAAGAATTATCCGTGCAATGCCGAATACGCCGGCCAGGGTCGGTGAAGCGATGACGGGGATTGCCTGGTCTGATGATGAATTTACAGAAACAGAAAGGGAAGAACTGAATCAGTTTTTCACTTCCTTTGGCAGAGTGGAAACCGTTCCTGAGAATCTGCTGGATGCAGTCACAGCGGCCAGCGGCAGTTCGCCGGCATTTATCTATATGATGATCGAGGCTCTGGCAGACGGTGTTGTTCAGTACGGTATGCCAAGAGCGCAGGCCTATACTTTCGTAGCGCAGGCTGTTCTTGGCTCTGCAAAAATGGTTCTTGAAACCGGAGAGCATCCGGGAGTGCTTAAGGATGCCGTCTGTTCACCGGGCGGTACGACTATTGCAGCTGTTGCAAAGCTTGAATCTTCAGGTTTCCGCAGCAGTCTGATCGAAGCTGCAGCAGCTGTATGTGAGCGCTGCAGAAATATGTCATAAATCTGATATAATGTTTTATAAAAAGCGATGCAATGCATCGCTTTTTTTGCATAATTTTATCTAATGCAGCATATATCAGATATAAGACAGCATTCATGTACTTGGTGAACAGCAAAGGCCTGAATAATGAGGGGGGATTCCTATCGGGCATATTAAAATGAATCAAGTGTGGCTCATATGGCTGTCAACGGGTGTTCTGGCGGCTGTATTGATTGCTTTATGCAGAATGGATATTATGGAAACAGCAGGTCTCAGACAAATGCAGGCAGAAAATCTGTTGATGAACTGGGATACATCATCAGATTTTCTTATTTATCTGGTCCTTTGCCGCGGCATTCCTTTCTATCTCCTTGTCCTGCTGACTTTAAAGACCGGCCGCTGTCTGTTTTTCAATTTTTATTTTTTATATTGCGGATTTATTTATGGTGTACAGGCTGTATTGCTTGCCATGCAGTATCGTTTTGCAGGAATTTTTATTTGTTTCTTTCAATTTATGCCTCAGATTATATTTTACCTTCCGGCACTTTATCTGGGGTATGGTCTTGGTAAAAAAAGATATCATAGAGCAGCTATAGGCAGTATCTTTTTATGGACGATTGGCCTGCTGACAGAATGGTATTTCAATCCATTAATTATAGGCGCAGGCATGAAAATTTTTCTGTAAACTGTTTTTTACATTTGATTTTTCATAGAAATACGTCTATAATAATACACAGACCATAATTGAAACTAAAGAGGCACGCGGAGATGGAACAACAGCTCAGTAAATTTATTGAATATCTTGAACAGGTTAGAAAGTCATCAAGGAATACCATATTATCCTATAAAAGAGATCTCGAGAAATTTTCAGTTTATCTGAAAAAACAGGGTATCACCGATCTGGACAGAGTGAATGAAACAACATTGAACAGTTATATTCTGCTGATGGAGAAGGAGAATTTTGCGGCATCCACTATTTCCAGGAATATTGCGGCATTGAAGGCTTTCTTCGAATATCTAATTCATTATGAAGGCAGAATATCCAATCCTGCCGGGAAGCTGAAAGCTCCGAAAATTGAGAAGAGGGCACCGGAGGTTCTGACTGTTGAGGAAGTGACCCGGCTGCTGGAGCAGCCTGCGGGAAGGAATAATAAAGAGCTCCGCGATAAGGCTATGCTGGAGCTGATGTATGCCACTGGTATCCGTGTCAGTGAACTGGTATCTCTGACTGTGGATGATGTGAATGTGCAGGCCGGATATATTCGGTGTGCGGAGCGTGGCAAGGAGCGCATTATTCCGATTGGAAGTGTAGCGAGAGTATCTATGCGTCAGTATCTGAAGCAGGCACGATCGGCCATGCTGTCAGACAGCAGCAGTCATATTTTATTTACCAATTGCAGCGGACAGCCCATGAGCCGTCAGGGCTTCTGGAAGATATTAAAGCAATATGCTGTCAAAGCCGGGATTGAAGCAGATATTACCCCTCATACTTTGAGGCATTCCTTTGCGGCGCATCTCATAGAGAATGGTGCAGATCTTCGTTCTGTTCAGGAGATGCTGGGTCATTCGGATATATCGACGACACAGATTTATCTGAAGATGAATCCCGGGAAGATCAGGGATATATACAGTAATACGCATCCAAGAGCCTAATGCTCCGGATGCGTATTACTTTTTTTTATTCTTCTTTTTCACGCAATTTAACTACATTGGCAGCCATACGACGCCTGTTTTCATCGATGGCTGCATAATGTTTTTTCGTCGTGTTAACATCCTTATGGCCCAGAGTATCGGCAACCAGATAGATGTCACCAGTTTCCTGATATAAAGCCGTACCAAAGGTGCTTCGCAATTTATGCGGCGTGATTTTCTTAACAGTTGTAACAAGGCGGGAATACTTTTTAACCAGACGTTCTACAGAGCGGGTGGTGATCCTTGTATTATTCAGGGAAATAAACAATGCCTGTTCATGTCCAGAAGTCGGTTCAGTGTGTTTCCTTGGCCCGGTGATATAATCTTCAAGGGCAGTTCTGACTTCATCACCAAAATAGACCAGTGCTTCATTACCACCTTTACGGATTATTCTGATGGCGTTATTGTTAAAATCCACATCTTCAAGATTCAGTCCCACACATTCCGAAACACGAATACCTGTTCCCAATAATAAAGTAAGTATGGCCACATCCCGGATTTTTGTTTTCTGATGGGAGGCAAGCTGGCGATTGGTCAGCTTTTCACCGGATTCAGCCTCATCCAGCAATAAAGCGATTTCGTTTGGATCAAGACGTATGATATTTTTATTTTTGATTTTTGGAACATCCACCATGCGTGTCGGATTGGTATGGATAAGATTCTTTTTAAAATAATAATCATAAAATGACTTGAGGGAGGAAAGTTTTCTGGCTTTGCCTTCTTCTTTATTGGTATACAGCTTGCCGTCCTTCGTGTAGGATTCGAGGAAAGAGAGGTATTCCTCAATATCCATGGCTGTGATCATATCCAGAACCTCAATAGGCAGGGTATGGATATCTTTATCCTTAAAATAAGGGTTATTGGTTTTGAGAAAATAAAAGAATACACCAAGATCATAGGCGTAATTTTTACGGGTATTGGTGCTTTTGCGGATTTCCAGAGAACGGAAATATTCAGCGCAAAATCTTGGAAGCACTTTTAAATGCTCACGAATCTTTTCTATATTTTTTAAATCTGTCTGTTGTTTGTAGGACAATTCAGCCATAGAACAAAACCTCCATCAAATAAACGTATCGTTTACAGTCTCTAATGTTAAAACAACATGGATAGCAGTAAACAGCATTATTATAAGTTTACCATAAAAATATTATGTAACTGATTCTAAAATCAATTATTTATCCGGTAAAGAAATTATAGCTTATTTTAAATAAAAACGCAATATCATGTCGTAAAATATTGATTTTGCGACATGATAGATAACACTTCTCTTACAAATATATACCGGCGTTTTGGTCCATTTTTAGCTTTTATTACTTTACATACGGTACACATTCGTATATGATAAAATTTATAAAATAAAGTATTATTATTTAAGGAATATAAGAAAATGAAATTACAAAGACTCTACAGCTATACTCGTCAGGCGATAGATAAATATCAGATGATTGATGACGGTGATAAAATTGCCGTCGGTGTGTCAGGTGGTAAGGATAGCCTGACATTATTATATGCTTTAAAGGGACTTCAGCGTTTTTATCCGAAAAAATTCGATATTGAAGCTATAACGGTTGATCTTGGTTTTGATAACTTTGATCTTGGCGCTATTCGGCAATTATGTGTGGAACTGGATATTCCCTATACCGTTATTCCGACTGAAATTGGTTCCATCGTATTCGAACACCGTCATGAAAAACATCCCTGTGCGCTGTGTGCTAAAATGCGGAAAGGCGCGCTCAACGATAAGGCCCTGAGCCTGGGCTGTAATAAAATCGCTTATGGCCATCATCGGGATGATCTGGTGGAAACCATGCTTATGTCACTGATCTATGAGGGTCATTTCTATGCCTTTCCGCCTGTAACATATCTGGAACGTACGGGTCTTACGGTGATACGTCCGCTGATGTATATCAGTGAATCCGAAATTATCGGTTTCTCAAATCAACAGAAGCTGCCTGTCGCAAAAAGTCCGTGCCCGGCCAATGGACATACCCGGAGGGAATATGTCAGGAACCTGATGCATCAGATTAACCGTGAGAATCCCGGAGCTATTGATAAAATGTTCACGGCCATTGTAAATGGTCATATAGTCTCCTGGCCGGATATGTGATAATCAGTCTAATTCACCCATATCTTCGTTTGTCATACTGCAGCGTGCGATGATAATTGACCTGTACAGGTGTTATCATCCCACGTTATTGCTAATTCATTAATCTTGATTTAAGTCTCAGAGCTCGAATTAGCCGTTTATCCGCTTATGTGTAAATGACCTAATGTTATTTGTCAATCAGTCTGTTCAATGGCTGTAATCGTCATGTAGACACTTTCTTCACAGGGAATGATGATCAGCTGTCCATCATATATATGGCTGCTGTTTAATCCATTGGCACGCATAACTTCATCGATATATGCCTGATGGCTGTCAAAGATCCCCTCCATATATGTATCTGCGATTCCCCATAGTGTGTCCCCGGAATGAACAACATAGGTTTTATACTGAATGTCACTGTAGTTCTTCTCACCGGCTGCGACTCTGAATCGGTTAATAGGTATGATGATCATACATATAATTGCCAGGATCAGCACCAGGCAGATCATGAATAATTTTTTCCTCAAAGCAGCTCTTCTCTTCTCTCTCATATCTTCTGTTCCCTCCATAAAAACCCAATACCAAACAATCGTTCCGAACAAACTTTCCAAACACCCGTTCTTATAATGGTATTATAACGAACAATCGTTCGTGTGTCAATAGAATATTTTACATTTTTATTAAATTTCAAACATTTGTTTGCAAATATATGTTTGGTGTGGTATGATAAAATCAGTTGGAAACATACCGATATTTCTATATTTCGGTTGATGATTTCTTTGAAGAATACAGGAGGTATCCGATATGGCTAATGGTAAAATATCTGCGAAACAGCAGGAGATTCTTGAATATATAAAATCACAGCTTCTGGCGAAGGGATATCCGCCCTCAGTGCGGGAGATCTGCGAAGCGGTTCATCTTAGATCCACTTCTTCTGTTCACTCCCATCTGGAGACACTGGAGAAGAATGGATTTATTCGACGTGACCCTACGAAACCGAGGGCTATAGAGATTCTTGATGATGAGTTCGCTCTGACAAGGCGTGAGATGGTGAATATACCGATTGTAGGTACCGTAACAGCCGGAGAACCTATTCTTGCAGTTGAGAATATTTCAGGCTATTTCCCGGTTCCCGCAGAGATGCTGCCGAATGCGAACCTATTTATGCTGGCTGTCCGCGGTGACAGTATGATCAATGCCGGTATTTTAAATGGAGATCATGTCATTGTTCAGCAGCAGAATTCAGCCAGCAACGGGGATATGGTCGTTGCCATGGTTGATGACTCGGCCACGGTGAAGACATTTTATAAAGAAGACGGCTATTATCGTCTGCAGCCACAGAACGATGCTCTCTCTCCTATCATTACGAAGCAGTGTGAGATTCTGGGCAAGGTTATCGGGCTGATTCGTCTTGGTATGTAGTTTGCAGTTATTCCGATTCTATTATTTATTATTTATAAAAAAAGCAGAATCACCGTTACAGATAAAGTGGTTCTGCTTTAATCATTTTTAATCATTTAATTTTCTTTAAATTCATCCAGGGTGATATCTTTGCCGTCTCTCCAGATTCTTTCAAGGTCATAGAACATCCTGGATTCCTCGGAGAAGATGTGGACGATGATATCATTATAATCCATCAGTATCCAGCTGGCACTGCCATAGCCTTCAACCTGTCTTGGCTCAAAGCCTGCTCTTCCGAGGGTTTCACGTACATTATCCGCCATGGCCTGTACCTGATTGGTATTGGCACCGCTGGCGATGACAAAATAATCTGCAATAACAGATACTCCGGCAATATCAATGACACGGATATCATTTGCCTTTTTATCTTCAAGGGCCTTAAGCGTTATTTTTGTCATTTCCTTTGACTGGTTCATGATTGCCTCCTTGTTTCGTTATGTTCAGATAGTATTGATAAGTTTCTTCTGTTGTTGGATCTATTTCGCCGCCTTTGGATTTCAGATAATCAAGAGTCTGCTCCAGAATACGGCAGACTGCCTGATCGAGATCAATGAATGCCAGCTGCCGAAGTTCCGGAAGATTGGGTGTATGATCCCTGCCTGGTTCGATATAATCGGCAGTAAATATAATTTTTTCAAGAATGGTCATTCCAGGACGTCCTGTTGTATGCCAGGTTACAGCGCCCAGAATATCAGGATCATCAATGCCATATTTATGTTCTGCAAGCCATGCACCTGTCTTGCCATGCAAAAGGAATGGATTCTTCTCTTCACTTTCTGAAACATGAAGATGATGCTTCCGGCATTTTTGAAGCAGCTTTTCATTGCTCATATGCTTGGCACAATCATGCAGAAGACCTGCATATGAAGCCTTTGTCAGATCCTGGCCATAGCGCATGGCAAGACAGACAGCTGTATAACGAACTCCCATTGTATGACTGAAACGATGGCTGTTTTGCTTCTTGCGAAGCTTCTCTTCTATTTCATATATATCCAAAGCGATTCCTCCTTAGTGAAGATAGAGCTGGTGATCTTCTATATATTCCAGTACTGCATCCGGCACCATAAATCGGATTGGCTGATGGCCGCTGACACGTTTACGGATTTCACTGGATGACAGTTCGAGATCAGGAATGTCCAGTAAACGGATATCCGCTTTATATTTTTCCTTTAGATAGTCAATCTGTGCCCTAAGCTTCTCAGCGGGCGTATGATCACGGGTAGCCGCAAGAATGATGCAGTCGGCCATAACCGTTGCCGGATCATGCCAGGTCTCAATCTGAAATACAGAATCAGCCCCCATGATGAAGTAATAATCTGTGTCAGGATGATTTTTTTTCAATTCCTCCAAAGTAACGGAAGAATAGCTGTAGCCCTGCCTGTTGACCTCCATTTCAGATACACGAAAATAAGGGATATCTTTTACTGCCAGCTTCAGCATAGCCAGTCTGTCAGCGGCGGGTGTGATCTTTATATCTGTTTTGTGGGGAGGGTCTCCATTGGGAAGCATCATGATCTCATCCAACTGCCATGTCCGATAAGCATTCTCGGCAAGAATCAAATGAACCATATGAACAGGATTGAAGGTCCCTCCCATGATGCCGATGCGTTTTCTTCGGCTCATTCCATGCATCTCCTTAACGCCGGATTATGGCAGGATAATTTTCTTTTTGTTATCTTTGCCCTCTTTATAGAGGACGATTTTTTTGCCTATGACCTGTACAACTTCTGAGTGTGTTCGTTCAGCCAATGTAGAAGCCATTTCACGTGGATCGTCAAGACAATTCTGAAGAACGGATATCTTGATCAGTTCTCTTGCTTCAAGCGCTTCTGTCACGGCCTGTGTCAATTCAGGCGTAATGCTCGATTTACCGATCTGAAAGATCGGAGTTAGATTCATGGCCAGTCCCTTCAGATAGGAACGCTGTTTACTGTTCTTAATCATCTGCGCAAATTCCTCTTATTTATAATAATCAAATTCAAGGCCATACATTCGAACGGTGTCCCCTTCCTGTATGCCAAGTTTTTCAAGTTCATCGAGAATACCATTTTCTTTCAGGAATTTCTGGAAGAAATCAAAGCCTTTCTCAGATTCCAGATTGGTATAACCGAGCATTCTTTCAATTCTCGGTCCTTCTACCACATAGATGCCATCTTCATCAACAGTAACACTGTATGGTTCTTCTTCAGCTGCATTTGTCGGAATATATTCCGGTTCAAAGACAATAGGTTCGTCACCCAGCTGATCCAGCATCTCACGGACATAAAACAGTAATTCCTGGATTCCTTTGCCGCTGACAGCAGATATAGGAAATACCTTTATGCCCTTCGGTTCAAATTCCTCTTTTATAAGAGTGATGGCATCGTCATTTTCTCCATCATAAAGTGTATCGATCTTGTTGGCTGCAATAACCTGTGGACGTTTTGCTATCTCCGGATTATATGCTTCCAGTTCTGTATTGATCTTGTAGATATCATCAATCGGATCGCGGCCCTCAACACTGGCTGCATCTACAATATGGATCATTATCTTTGTACGTTCAATATGCCGCAGAAATTCGAAGCCAAGGCCAACACCTTCTGAAGCTCCCTCAATAATTCCGGGAATATCAGCAATGACAAAACCGCGGCCGTCAGGAAGATCCACAACACCCAGATTAGGATTCAGCGTTGTAAAATGATAATTGGCAATCTTTGGCCGGGCATTAGTAACACGGGAAAGGAATGTTGATTTTCCAACGTTCGGAAATCCCACAAGCCCCACATCTGCAATGACTTTTAATTCCAGTGTTACATAGAGTTCCATGGCCTTTTGTCCAGGCTGTGCGTATTTCGGTGCCTGCATGGTCGCTGTGGCATAATGCTGGTTGCCTTTGCCGCCGCGGCCGCCCTTCAGAACAACAGTCCGCTTATTACCGTGGGACATATCTGCAATGACAAGTCCTGATTCAGCGTCACGGATAACTGTACCTTCCGGAACCTTGATGATCAGATCTTCACCGTCTGCACCATGGCAGCGGTTCTTGCCGCCATCTTCGCCATTCTGGGCACAATATTTCTTCATATGGCGGAAATCCGACAGGGTATTCAGTCCTTCGTCTACCACAAAGACAACATCACCGCCTTTGCCGCCGTCACCGCCATTTGGTCCTCCTGCCGGCACGAACAGTTCACGGCGGAATCCAACATGGCCGTCTCCGCCCTTGCCGGAGCGTATATATATTTTTACCTGATCAGAAAACATAAAGGACCTCCTTATAAACTAAGAAACGACTTCAAATATTCAATCTGAAGCCGTTTCATGTATTATTCGTTTACTACGACAGGATAGATAGAAACCTGTTTTCTGTCTCTACCTTTTCTCTCAAACCTTACTACACCATCAACCAGTGCAAATAAAGTATCGTCACCGCCTCTGCCTACATTCACACCTGGGTGAATCTTGGTACCGCGCTGTCTGTAAAGGATATTGCCAGCTTTTACAAACTGTCCGTCTGCTCTCTTCGCTCCAAGTCTCTTGGATTCAGAATCTCTGCCGTTCTTTGTAGAACCAACACCCTTTTTATGAGCGAAAAACTGAAGGTTCATTGTTAACATGAGTTACACCTCCTCGATTTCTAAATGTATAAACTCACTATGTGTCTCTTCAATGGACTGCAGTCCCATTATCATCGTGTCAAGCAGCAAAACAGCATCATGACTCAGTGTATCCGGAAAATCCACATCAATCAGGCCGTATTCTTCATCAGCCCCCACACTGAATGCATCTTCTGTCAGCTGTTCAATGGCATTCACTGTATTAATAACAAGTACGGAAACTGCACTGCATACAATGTCTTCGCCAGGTTCCGCATATTCTGCATGACCATCACATCGAAAACCCCTGTAGTGATCATTCTTGTCCTTATAGACTGTCACATGAATCATAACAGAGCCTCTTGATTAAGCGTTGATCTTTTCAATCTTAACCTTTGTGTAAGCCTGTCTGTGACCGTTCTTCTTATGATAACCGGTCTTTCTCTTATATTTGTAAACGATAACCTTTTTAGCCTTGCCGTCGCCAACAGCTGTAGCTGTTACTGTAGCACCTGCTACAGTCGGATTGCCAACCTTTACATCATCACCGCTTACAACGAGAACCTGATCAAAAACAACTTCAGCACCAGCTTCAACACCGAGCTTCTCAACTCTGATGACATCGCCTTCTGCTACTTTGTACTGTTTTCCACCTGTTGCAATAATTGCGTACATTATTAGGGCACCTCCCATTCTCATTACTCGCCAGTTACGGTATTATCCTCTGATGGGCATAAATTTAGACCTCACTGTGCGGCATCTTTAGTATTCTATCATGTTCGGCGACATAAGTCAATCTTTTTTTCACAAATCTTACGGGCCGAGCAGTTACATGGTTACATGATGTTATTTCCGGCTGAAATTGAATATATATTTTCCGACAAGTATATATGGCCAGAGGTACAGCAGCATCTGCTTGGTATTGATGATAAGGTCTGAGCTTCGCAGC
>JAEDGN010000001.1 GCA_016297495.1 Coprococcus sp. | reverse complement strand
TAAAACCATGCTGTTCAGGTTCGCTGTGATTGAAGCAGGTCTTTAATACCTCTCTTGTCCACTCGTAATCATCGACATTGGCACCGCAGCAGATTTTCTGAATCTTTGTATCCTTATCATAATCCCTGACATAGGTCTGATATCTGCGATATTCATTGGCATAAAAATCCGGATTCATATTGCCGCCGCATCCCCAGTTCTCATTGCCTACACCGAAGAAATCCACCTTCCACGGCTCCTCATGTCCATTGGTCCGGCGCAGCTCCGCCATCGGAGAAACGCCTGAAAATGTCATATATTCCACCCACTCGGACATCTCTTGAACAGTGCCGCTGCCAAGGTTGCCATTAATATAGGTTTCACATCCCAGTTGACGGCAAAGCTCAAAATACTCATGGGTACCAAAGCTGTTATCCTCAACAACGCCTCCCCAATGGGTATTGATCATTTTCTTTCTGTTCTCTTTCGGACCTATGCCCTCCATCCAGTGATATTCATCTGCAAAACAGCCGCCCGGCCAGCGAAGCACAGGTACTTTAATCTCCTTTAAAGCTTCCACCACATCGGTACGCATACCATTCACATTCGGAATCGGGGAATCTTCACCCACATAGATGCCTTCATAAATACAACGTCCGAGATGCTCAGAGAAATGTCCATAAATTTCCTTATTAATTTTGCTGAGAGTATGATTCGGATTAATTACCAATTTTGCCATATTATTTTGTCTCCTTTAACCGTTAATCTTTGTTACTCAATCGCATTTAAACCGCTGCCCCAGACAGCAACACCTGTCTCACTGCATAATGCAGTAAATGTCATTACATTCTTCATGCCATCTTCGTCCCATTGTTTCAAAAATACACCTTTATAAACATCCCCGTCAATTTCGAGGGTGATATGATAGTCTCCGCTCAGTGACCATGTACCCTCCACAGCACCAGTCACTTTGCCGCCTGCAGCCAGCTTGATCTCCTGGGATTCACTCATCTGAGACGTAATCTCTCTGCCGTGATTGATCATCTTATAGGTACCCTTCACATCGTCCTCCACAACCGTCTCAAGCGTCTCCTCCGTATAACGATATGGCGCGATCACCGGCCAGCCATCTTCGTTAAAGAACATCTGATGTACCCGCACCTGATGTTCCTCACCCTTACTCTCAAAACGGGTATGATAAATAATGAAATATTTTCCCGTATCCTCCTGATAGAGACAGGAATTATGTCCAGGCGAAAGATAACCCACTCTGTCTTCGCCTTCCTCGCCTTCTTTCCAGCGGAATTTATAAGCGCCCATCAGCTTCGTGCCATACTGCATTGCCGTCACATCACTGAAGGAGGAACCGGAAGGTCCTTTACAGTCGATCATATCATTGCCCATTGAATCCTCATAAGGCCCGTCCGGATTTTTGGAACGGCAGACACGGATATTGTAGCCGCCGCTGGCATCCAGTCCTCCAAAGGACAGGAACATATAATAATAATCCGTATCCGGATTGTAGATCACATAAGGCGCTTCGATTCTCAGGTGATTGCCGCCCAGAAGCTTTGTGCCATAGCCGGATTCCGGCGGAAGCCCCGTCTCCGTATCCAGTTCCTTGACAAATATACCGCCGGAATAGGAACCATAGATCATCCAAAGCTTTCCTTCCTTATCATAAAAGACAACCGGATCCACCGCATTCGGATCCATGGTCGACTGATACAGGTTGCCGTCTTCATCTTTCTCGCTGGCAGCCATGCCGGATTTCAGAAGAATCCCCTGATTCTCATAAGGACCGGCCACAGAATCCGATGTTGCCAGACCCAGCGCCGACAATGGCTGATCTCCCTGGCAGTTACAATAATACATCACATAGGTGCCATCCCCAAGCTGCTTAACATCCGGCGCCCAGAATGTATTGGTCTGTGCCCATTCAAAAGCCTCCTTCATCTGTGAGAACACATTTGGAATGACATCATTATCATTTTTCACACCGCGATTGACATATTCCCAATTCATCAGATCGCTTGTTTTTGCTACAGCAAGATGGGAGCCAAAGATATAATACTCCCCGTCCTCACCCTGTATAATGGCCGGGTCATGAACCGAAACCTCTTCAAATTCATGATCCACCAGCGTATCGGCTGTCAGTTTTTCCTGTTCAGTTCCGGAACAGGCCGTCAGCCATACACTTAAAATAATAAATAATCCCACTACAGGAAATTTATTTTTCATAACAATCCTCCTGTTAAGGAGCCACACATCAATGAAGGGACGCTATTGTATCGTACTGTAGGATATCCTCACCTTGATATCCTGATTATAATTACCGAAACCGCTGCCGAAGATCGTCAGGCCGCCTACATTGCGGGCATTCTCTTCAATCTGAAATTTAAAGCGGATCGGACTCTTATAATCGAGATCGAACTGATTGATATTGACATCGGATATCTTCAATCCATCAATAAACGTTCCCTTTTTATTAATAACGATCATTTTCAGAAGACCATACTGATTCCAGTTCGGGAACCACCATTCCGGTGTGAAAATCCCCTTCACATCTCCGTAATCTCCCGGGCTCGTCCACATTCCTATCTTCACATCATTCAGATAAAAAGATATGTCCGAAGGCCAGTCATTATTAACCCCCGGTGCCTCGGAGCTGATTTCACAGGAAAGGGTAATCTGATCGATCCTTGTGGCAATTGGCAGCAGATTCGGAATCATATATTCGATATATCCTCTGGTAAACCACAGAATACCCGCATTGATCCTGTCAGGATGTGCAAAATATCTCGGATCATCCACCGTGCCCACAAGGGCTTTCTCCGTCGACAGCCCACAGGTAGGGTAGACTTCATAATTGGAATAGTGACCAACGCTCACCTCCGTATCATAGATATTACCCGCATCCTCCGTATCCTCTGTTATAATCTCACAAAGTATCTTATCCACGCCAACACGGCAGACCTTCCGGTTGCCATGACCGCCGTGCTCCGTCAGGACCTTAACCAGCCCCGTCTCTTCCAGTTTCTTGATATGACTGGTCAAAGCACCATTGGTAATGCCCAGCTGCGTGGCCAGTTCATTCATATTCATTTCTTTGTTTTCCAGAAGCAGCTTCAGAATATTAATCCGCAACTCAGAGCCTAAGGCTTTGAATACCTCAATCCCATCGTCCAGTTTTTTAATGTGCAGCATGTTTTTTCCTTCTCTCTACAGACAACAATCAATTAGTTTAGTTTTATCTAAACTTAAATATACATGAATTTTCCCCAATACGCAACACCCGAATCGTCAAATCCCGTCACTGCCATTGTATATTTTTGATTCTCAAAATCCCAGCATCTGTACAGTCTTCCATTGGTCAGATAACTGCTGTCCGGATCAAGCTCATATTCTGCTGACAGCTTCTGATCGTTATCTCTATCATCCAGCATGATGATTTCCCATCTTCCCGCTGCTTCAAAGGGCGAAACAGCCTCCAGGCTTTCTCCGGTAAAAGGCTCCGGCCCGAGAGCCGGCCACCCATTCACAAAAAACATCGGACGGATCATCATATAATGCTTTCTGAAGCTCAAACGCCCCTCATATTCATCCCGATAACTGTTGACCGACGCCCCGTCTCTCACGTGATGCACGAAGAAATAGGCACCCCGCACAGGGTCATAAAAAGGTACGCCATGCCCCGGTCCCCGGAAGCCGCCCCATTCCCAGTTCTTCCTGTCATGTCCTGCAAAAGGTCTGGATGCCTGGAACCTGTAACTTCCGGCGATTTTCTCCCCCATGGAATGCTCCACCACTGAAACACCACGACGATCCACATAGGGTCCCGTTAGATTTTCACTCCGGGCCACACGGATATCATAATTGTTGCCTAGCCATCCGTAGGACTGGAACAGATAGTAAAACCCTGTCTCCTTTATATAGATCACAGCCGCCCCTTCAGGACCATCGATCCTCGGCCATGGATTCTTTCGGGATATGCAGATGCCCAGATTTTTGGGATTGCCGTCTTTAGCGAGGCCGCTCTCCGGATCCAGCTCCTTTATATAGATGCCTCCAAAAAATGATCCATACACAAGGCAACATGTTTCCCCATCCCATATGATATGAGGATCTATGGCATTGGGATAAGTGTCATCCGTTCCCCATGTATCAGCCACTACACCCCTGTTCTCAAAAGGCCCCAGCGGATTCTTCGCAGCTGCCAGCCAGATTCTCGACTCCGAACTTCCAAAGGCTCTCGTTGCCGAATAGTACATACGATATTCTCCATGTACATATTCCACATAAGGCGCCCAGAAATTAACTGTTTTCGGATACTTTCCGTTATCCCTTCCCTGGGCAACAGCCGCATCTGACAAAACTGTTCCTTCATATTTAAAATGAACCAGATCCTCCGAGCTGCGCACCGGAATCCCGATACGATTCGGCAGCCCCAACGGCGGCCCATAAATATCTGTACAATAGGAATAGTATTTTTTTGTCACCGGATCCCACATCATCGACGGGTCATGGGCACCTGCCGCGGTATTATGCCATATATCGTAATCATTTAGCCGCAGTATGCCGTCCATCATTATTTCCTCCGCTATAATTAGTCCAACAAAAAAGCTGCTGCCACGGAATTTTCAAAGTTAAGGCTGCTATCCTCTGTATCCCTCCGTCAGAATGCGGACAACCCCTCCTAAAGCTCCGAAAATCCCGTAGTGCAGCAGCTCATGCATGCTCATATCAGCTCAAATATTAGCCCTTAACACCTGACAATGCCATTGACTCGATGATGTATCTCTGGAAGAAGAAGAACAGAGCCAGTGTCGGTATCATTGACAATACAGATGCCGCCATAATCAATGGATAATCGCTGTTTACAGCATAGGATGAATTGAACTGACGAATAACAACCTGCAATGTATACCATTTGTCCTTGGATACAAAGATCGTAGGTGCAAGATAATCATTCCAGATACCCATGAACCACAGAATAATCTGCGTCATAAGGGCTCCCTTCATTAAAGGAAGGAAAATCGCATAATACATCTTGAAGTATCCGCAGCCATCAATCTTAGCAGCCTCAACCAAAGCGCTCGGAATACTTGTCAGGTTCTGTCTCAGAAAGAAGATACAGCTGACATTGCCGAACATACCCGGAAGTATCAGAGGCAGAAGGCTGTTGGTCAGACCCATTCTTGTGAACATAACATACTGAGGAATCATAACAACGGCAAATGGGATCATCATCGTTGCCAGGAAGCCAAGGAAGATTCCGTTCTTCCCCTTGAAGTTCAGCTTACTGAAGGAGAAAGCTGCCAGAGATGATGTGAAACCACCGACGATCAGTACAGGAATTTCAACAAGCAATGTATTGCGTACACCCCGGAGGAATTCCGGTTTTGCAAGAACCTCTGCATACTTACCGGTCTTCACCGGATCCGGTATAATACTGAAGGTAGCGGATAAAATCTGGTTCTTCGTCATGAAGGATGCGCAGACCATGTAAACCAGTGGGAATACCATTGCAACAGCACCTATACAAAGTAAAATAAATACGATCAGATCGATGCGCTTTGACTTTTTAGACTGCACATCGGCTGTTCTTTCAATATCTTTTGCCATATTATTCCCACCTCCTTAATCAATCGTCTTGACCCACTTATCCTGGCCAACAAAGTTAATAGCTGTAATAATAAAGATAACAATTGCAAGTATGAATGCCATCGCAGAAGCATATCCCATCTGATTATTGCTGAAGGCTTTATCATACAGATAGAATACAACTGTTGCGGCGCTGTAATTCAGACCACCGGAAGGAACCATAACGAGAACTTCTACGAACACCTGGAAACCACCGATCATACCTGTGATCAACAGGTAGAAAGTAACCGGAGATACAAGCGGCCAGGTAATATTCTTGAACAGATTCCATCCGCTGGCGCCGTCGATCTTGGCAGCCTCATAATAATCCTTCGGAATACTCTGCAGACCGGACAGGTACAGAATAATCGAAGTACCAAGACCTTTCCACGTCATGAATATGATCATGGATACCTTGACCCAGAACTCATCGCCCAGCCAGTTAGGGCCATGCTGTCCTGTCAGAGTCTTGATGATGCTGTTCAGCAAACCATAGTCATAGTTAAATACCCACATCCACAGGATCGCAACAGCTACCAGTGAGGAAATAACCGGAATATAGTACATTGTACGAAGAACCTTGATACCTCTGATCTTCCGGTTCATACCCATGGCAATGACAATACCAAGAATCATACCAAGAGGAATACCCAGCATATAAATGACAGTATTTAATAATACTTTCCAGAACTTGGCATCCGTCATCAAATTAATATAGTTTCTAAGTCCGACAAAATTGTCGAACATATTATTCATACCATTCCATTTTGTCAAACTTGCTATAAAGGCAAATACAATCGGAAATGCCATGAAAATACAAAAACCGATGAACGGCGGAGCTACAAATGCAAGTCCCCAGCAGTGCTCTCTGAAGGCTGATTTGCTCATTTTCTTCTTAACAGGTTTTTCCAGCTGAGTTTCACCCATTAAGCACACCTCCCTCTTAAGGAATGATGCAGGGCAAAGCCTGCATCATTGATCAACAGATTATTCAACGCTTTCCCATGCATTGTCAAGGGCATCCTGCATCTGAGGCTGAACCTGAGCAACATACTCATCAACAGTCATAGAACCATTCTTGACATTGTCCAGGCCTTCAAAGAAGATATCAGCCCATTCTGCATTTGGTGTATATGTAGATTCCATCATTCTGCCTTCATAATCGCCTGTACCATTCAGGTAATTGAAGAATACATCTACATTGGATGGGAATGGCAGGGAACCATCGTTGATGGCATCTCTGAATTCGCCGTCAGCAAGGGATACAAGGTTCGGAAGCTGGATGGACTGGCCTGTAGTAATACCGGACAGCTGCTTGTTGCCTTCAGTATCCGCACTCATCCAGTAAGCAAGCTCTGTAGCCAGCTTCTGATTGTCAGACAGAGCAGATACAGCATAACCTACTGTACCACACCATGTTGCAGTCTTACCTGTGGAAAGTGTAGGATATGCGCAGAGATCCCACTCAAATGGGAATGTCTCATCATCCATGAATGCAGCTACGTCCCATGTACCGCAAGCATAGAAAGCTTCCTGGCCGGCAAGCCATCTCTGGTATACACCAAGGGATGCATCCTGCTCTACTGTAGGTGTAACCTTATGTGTAAGTGTCAGGTCAATATACTTCTGAAGACCTTCCTTGAACTCAGGAGTGTCAATTGTAACTGTCTTGTAATCGTCAGATAAGAAGCTTGCACCATTGGACCAGATATACTGATATAACATGAATGCATTGGCAGCACCGCAGCCCCACTGATCAATTTCTCCGTCGCTGTCAGTATCCTTTGTAAACTGCTTGCAGACTTCTACAAATTCATCATATGTATATGGATTCTCCGGATCCGGATATGGAATACCTTCTTTATCAAAGAGATCCTTATTGTATGCATAAGCAAATACGGATGCATCATGCGGCAGACCGTACAGATCACCCTGTCCTGTTGTTGTGCCGTCATAACGGTAGAAATTCAGGATATCCTGCATCAGGTCACTTGTATCAAGACCAAGTTCTTCAAGATATGGTGTCAGACTTGCTGCATAACCATTGTCAACATACTGGGAAACAGTTTCAGGTCCGATGTAGTAAACATCCGGAAGATCCTTGGCTGTCATCATACCTGTCAGTGTTGTGCCGTAGTCATCCTTGGTAGAGTACTGAACTTCAATATCTGCCACCTCATCTGCATGCGCTTCCTTGAACTGGTTGATCATGTCTGTGTAAATAGCCTGTTCCTGCTCATTACCATATACGAAAATAGATAATGTGGCTTTTCCGTCAGAGCTGCTGCCCGAACTGCTGGAACCACCGCCGCCGCAGCCTGTAAGAACTGCTGATACAGCCATGACAGTTAACATCCCAAGTGCTAACATTTTTTTGAGTTTCATAATTCATATCCTCCTTTTTGGTGCCCGGCGGTTTTATCACCGCTAACAGCACATTTTTGATGGTTTCATCTTAGCACATTAATTTAGTTTTCACAATATTTTTTTAAATTTTTCTAAACATAAGTAGCAAATTCATTATTGTATATAATTTTTTAACTTATTTTTTGTGCTTTTTGACCACTGTTTTTTATTTATTTTAGACAAATCTAAAATAATTTTAGGCTTGTATTTATTTTGCATAAAAAAAACTGCCGTGCAATTTTTTTCACACAGCAGTTCTTCCTATATTCTTCTCTTTTTCCTCACATTATTGCTGCTCCAGATCAAATAGCGGCATTCCTTTTTCGTCATATATGACCTTTATCATCATCGCATGGCGATTGGCATCATATAACGGATTTCCTTTAATCTTTTCATACTGACGGGCATGGAAAATACAGTAATCTGTCACACCGTCTTCACCCTTCACAAAGGAATTATGTCCCGGACCGTAAACGCCCTTCTCAGCATCTGTCGTCATTACAGGATAACGCTCCTTCTTCCACGCTCTCGGATCCAGAAGATCACCGTCCTCATCAATACTGAGCATTCCCATACAATAGCAGGCTCCCGTCTCACTGGCTGAATAAGTCATAAATACCTTTCCGTCATGTTTCAAAAATGCCGGACCTTCATTCACCCAGAACCCCACACGTTCCCAGTCATAATCCGGTCCTGTCAGCAGCACCTGTGACGTTGCAAGCTTCCATGGGGATTCCATTCGGGCTATATAAAGATTGGAAACCTTCTTCCCGTGGCCAACCTTTTCTGCCCACACAAAATATTTCTCACCCTTATGACACAAAACCGTCGCATCCAGTGAAAAATCTTTAAAGGAGAATTTATCACCGTCAGCCGGCTGCATCATACCAAGTTCAATCCACGGATCTGTCATTGGATCCTGACCGGTACATTTGAGCACATATGGTCTGATTCTCCATTTATGCGCTTTATCTCCTGCAGCATAATAAATGTACCATTCCCCATCAAGATAATGTATCTCCGGAGCCCATACATGAAGACTCTGAGGACCTTCTTCATGCTTAACCCAGACTGTTATTTCCTCTGCATCCTTCAATCCTCTTATGGTAGTTGAATGTCGTAATACGATGCGGTCATAATCGGGAACCGAAGCCGTAAAATAATAGGTTCCATCTGCATAACGGTAAACATACGGATCTGCTCTCTGCTCTATCAGCGGTTGATTATATTCTGTTTCACGAATTTTTCTGCTTCCCATAGTCTGTACCCTTCCTGATATAATTGATATTACAGATACAGTCTACACCATCGAATGACTTTGGGCAATATTTGTTTTAGTTTTTATTAAAATATTACATATAAATCTAAATAATTTTGTGAAAGATAACAGGCTTATTTTAGTCGACTTTTTATTTTTGACGGCTTATAATAATATTTAAACTAAATTATTCAGCACATTTCAGATGGTAGCCTGTCAACTGATACTTATGAAAGAGGTGTTAATATGAATATTTTTTCCTATGACAGCATATTGTCCCGTTTTCTCTATCTTGTCGCTGATATTGTCGTTCTTCATGTTCTGTGGCTTCTGTGCAGCATCCCCCTGGTGACGATCGGAGCCTCCACAACGGCACTTTATTACAGCGCCATGCGCCGGATACGTACCAATGAAGGCTATGTTACGGGAAATTTTTTCAAAGCCTTCAAGTCCAATTTTCGTCAATCGACGATTATGTGGATCATTATGGTGCTCGTGGGTCTGGTCTTATTTACCGATCTGCGTATTGGTATGGCCGTCAGCGGACCAATGGGCAAACTGATGCTCATCAGCTGCTCCGTCCTTTTGATCCCCTTCATCCTGATACTTCTTTATATTTTCCCTGTGCAGGCCAAATTCGATAATACTATCAGGGATAATTTCAAGAATGCTTTCCTGATGTCCATACAGAATTTCCATCTTTCTCTGCTGCTGATCATCATCATCGGAAGCTTCGTGTTTCTCGGTCTTTTCTACCAGCCTTTTATGGGATTGATGCTGGTCTGTGGCGCAGGATTGCTGGGATATCTGGCATCCAATATATTTGTTCATATTTTCCGTAAATATCTGCCGGACGAATTGAAACATGATGCAGAAATCTCCGGCATGGACCGAATCTGAACCGCTGCGGCAGACCGCAGGTCCGGCTGAAAGGAACTGATATTTTTGAATCTATACGAATTATGCAAAGCTATCACAATCTCCCAGAACAAAGAACTGTCTCCGGAACATCGGATGGGAAATCGTCTTGTATGTCCTGAATATTCGAAATCTGCACAGGAGGTTAAGACCTATCCGCTCATAGATCGTGAACGTATTTTTGCAGTCTGCTGGTATATTGCAGCCGGAGAAACGGTTCACGCAACCATGTATCCCTCCCCTGAGCCCTTTGCCTATCGGCTGCATTATACGACAGATCTCAAGACACAGCTCCATACCCATGATTATATTGAGCTGGCTTATGTGGTCGATGGAGAATTCCGTCAGAGGATTCTCGGAAAAGATATCGTTTTCTCGAAGGGAGACCTTTGTCTGATCGACAAAAACTGCCTCCATCAGGACTGCCTTCTGAACCAGTCCGCCGTCATTTTATTTCTCGGAATCGCCAATGATATGTTTTCCGAAATTATGGATGAGAATATTACGACACAGAAAATCAGTTCATTTCTACAGTCGGCCCTGCTCAAGCAAAAGGATTTACAGCAGTACATCCACTTTAAACCTTCCAATGATGCTGATCATCAACTGGAATACTATCTGTGTCAGCTGCTGCAGGAACTGATAGAGAGGCAGGCGGGCACACATTACATACGAAAAGGACTCCTTCTGCGTATTTTTCACACACTCAGTACCCGCTATGAATTCGCCTTGTCCAAGGAACAGCGGAAAACCATGCAGTGGATTGTTTTTGAAGAGATATCAGATTATATAGAAAAACATTATAAAACCATTACCGCTCAGGAATTATCAGCAGTCTTCCACTTTCAGGAGGATTATTTTAACCGCCTGATCAAAAATAAAACAGGGCTGACCTATTCTGCTTATGTTCAGCAGATCCGCCTCAGTAAGGCCGAACACCTGCTGCAGACGACAGACAAATCAGTGGAGGAAATTGCAGAAATCGTCGGATACCATAACCGAGGTTTTTTCTACAAGCTCTTCCGTCAAAAATATGGTATGGCTCCTGCCGAATTCAGAAAAGTTTCGACCTGATACCACAAGACCGCCGTATCAGAAATAAACAGATCTCTGACACGACGGTCCAATATTTTAATTATATTCTAATACATAACCATCAAACGGCTGATGAGGAACTGATACTCGTCAATGCTCTTCTTCATAGCCAGTGCTTCATCAATATCGAAATCAGTGAATTGTCCGGCCTTGTAAGCAATGACTCTGTTGGTAGCTCCGCCATAAAGAAGGTCTACGGCATAAGCACCCATGGTAGCCGCATAAACTCTGTCCTTGGCTGACGGCGAACCGCCGCGCTGAATATGTCCGAGAATGGTTGCCCTCGTCTCAATACCTGTTGCCGTTTCAATACGCTTGGCCAGACGGTTGGAATCACCGATACCTTCCGCATTGATGACCACATGATGTTTCTTGCCCTTCAGACGGTTGGACAGGATCGTCTCGATCAGATCCTGCTCATCGAACTGTTCCTTCTCAGGAATCAGGATACCATCCGCACCATTGGCAATCTCACACCAGAGTGCAATGTATCCTGCATTTCTGCCCATAACCTCGATGATACTGCATCGCTCATGGGACATGGATGTATCCTTAATCTTATCTATAGCTGCCACCGCTGTATTGACAGCCGTATCAAAACCGATCGTATAATCTGTACAGGCAATATCCAGATCGATGGTGCCAGGTATTCCTATGGTATTAATGCCAAGAGCTGACAGCTTCTGAGCACCGCGGAAAGAACCGTCGCCGCCGATAACGATCAGGCCGTCGATCTCATGTCTTCTCAGAATCTCAGCAGCCTTCTCCTGCCCTTCCCTCGTCATAAACTCCTTGCATCTGGCTGTATATAAAATCGTACCGCCGCGGCGCATGATCTCTGAAACACTGTGGGTATCCATATCCACAATCTCTTCATTCAAAAGGCCCGCGTATCCTCTCATGATACCCTTTACCTTCAGGCCGCTGGCAATGGCTGTACGTACAATCGCACGAATAGCCGCATTCATACCAGGCGCATCGCCGCCACTTGTCAAAACGCCAATTGTTTTAATCTCGCCCATCTTATGTCCTCCATATTCTCACTCATCAATGATATGACACTCTGTCAATCATATATCATGGACTGTTAAAAAGCCAATTTATTTCTTAAGTATTGTAACATCACGAAATAAGAATTACAAGTAGACAGACATAGAATTTTTCTGATACACTGTAATAAAAGGAGGTGCCTTATGAATCTGCCAAATGATCCTGTCATGCTGCTGTCGGTGATCAACACACAGCTGCGTGATCACTATTCTTCTCTGGATGAATTCTGTTTGTCCTGCGATATTGACAAGGACAAAATCTGCGAAAAGCTGGCATCCATCGATTATGTCTATGATCCTGACATTAACCGGTTTATCTGATTTTTATGTGTTTACCAGTTAGTCAATATAACTGTAGAATACATTGCCATTTTCCTCAAACAGACCTTCTGCCGCTGATACAGTCAGCCAGTAAGTATCTCCTTCTTCCGGATCTGCCAGCTGAATATAATTATTGTCATAGGCTATAATCAGTGCATACATATTATCCGATATTCTGGCTGCCACCAGTCTGTCACGATAAATAAAGTGCAGTACATCATCCAGCTCCACACCGGTCAGATCGATAGTCTCCGCCGGCAGCGAGTCCGTCATTGCCGGGAACAATGGCTGACCGGCATCTATGGCTGACGGCATCTCCCAGCCTTCAAAATCGGTAATCGCCTCAAGAATCACCTGATTCAGGCTGTTGGTTCCGTCGGCCTGACCTATGGCATCTATATTCAGATCCCAAATATATGCCCTTCCGGCTTTCTGCCACAATACCTGCTTATGACTGGTCATCACTGTTCCCGCATAGGTTCTTCCATAGTCGATGGCCTCCCTGATGGTGCTGAATGTTCCGTCCAGACGTCCCTTTGTATATACATAATAACAAAGTTCCGCCGAATCAGAAGATTCATATTCTTTCGTAATATCATAGCCCGGATCAAGATATCGGGCAGTCTGGGTAATCGGTACAAAGCTGTTTGATGTATCCAGCTTCAGCCAGTTCTGGACACCGCGTATACTATCTTTTCTGGTTTCCAGATAAACCGTACTGCTGTCTGCCTCACTGTTGCGGATAATGTAATCTTCACCCGCATCCTCATAATCTGTATAACCGCCATTCTTCACAGTTTTCCCCAGTTTCAGGGCAATATTGCCCTCACTGATGGTCAGGCGCATAACATAACTGCCGGCTTTCTGATAGCTTTTAATTTCATTCAGATCCGTATCCACGATGTGCACCTCACTGATCGGAGCCTGCACTACTCCCGATGAATCTTCAGCCACAAGCTGCGGATCGATCAGGCCATAAATAAGATCGTCTCCGGCAAACCCCAATGGTGTAATCAGCCATTTTCCGCCTTCAATTTTCTTCTCCTTACCGGTATTCAGATCAATCATTCTCAGCTTTTCTCCGCCATAATCACTGCCGCCGTCAGTTAAGACCAGTATGCCCGTTTTCGAAGCCGAACAATTGCTGCTCTTCAGACCGGTCCATGCCGTCTCAACTCTGCCAAGGGAAGCGTCAATACAGTAGACCTTACCTTCCAGCAATAGATAAATCTGACCACTGTCATTCATATATGCCAGCTGTTCCAGTCCGGATTCCAGCTGTTGAAATCCCTTGTCAAATGGTATAAAAGCCAGCTCTTCCAGCATGACGTCCTCATGACTGAAGCGGCAGATCATCACGCCTTCCCTGCCTTCATAATTGCCATCATGCATATAGCCATAAACAATAAAATGAAGATCTCCCGTTGCAGGATCCGCATGGATAACCCTGATTCCCAGTTCATCCTCCCTGCTGCAGTTATGACGTTCATCTGATTCCGCATAAACTTTTGTCAGAATACGATTCGTACTGTCAAACAGCCACAGCTGGTTGTTCACAACCACGTAAGTATAGCTTTGTTCTTCTGTTCCATAATTCTCGACCGAAATATCCGACATATCACCGATACCAATGCGAAACGCACCATCCTCCACACTAAGATCTGTCAGACTGATATCTTCCTGCATCCGTCGTTCAAAATCCAGAAGATATATCTTCGTACTGGTCCATCTGATTCTGTAATATTCTTCCACATTATAAAATGTATTGATATCACCCTGCGATGACTCAATCGTATACGTCAGTGTAAAAGCCGCCGTCTCTGTATTGATTTCTTTTAATCTGACAGCCACTTCACTGGTTCTGTAAGGTGCCATACTGCCCCAGGTGACCGCATCGCTGGAAGAATACAGCGTCACGTCACTGAAATTGGATTTGCCCGCAGATGAAGATGTCTCAAGATAGGGCTCCAGTTGGGACGCACTGTCCTTATCGAAGGTCGCCTCATTAAAGTCAAGAACAAATTTCAGTTTTTCCGCAGCCTTCAAATCAGAACCATACCGCACACGGGTATAATAATTAAAAACCTGTCCATCCTCATCGGTCATCATAAGGCGAAGACAATATTCCCGATTCGAATATAATTTACCTGTGAAAACAACCTGCATCTGCAGCATGGCATTGACTTTCTCCATTCCTGTACATTCGCCGGATTCAATAAGTGTATCGTACCTGTCATTGTACAATTCATAACTGCCGGATACAATGGCGTAATCATATTCATTTAAACAAAGATTAATTGTCTGACTGTCACCCACGGGTGTCAATGTATCTCTGTAATATCCCGCATCCACAGCCTCCCTGTATCCATGCATCTCATTCATGAGACAGCCGCCTGTCCTGACATAAAGTACGGGCAGACTGGCCCCCGTATTCTGAATAACACCGCTGACCTTGCCCTGATTCATAATAAATCCGCTGACACATACAGATACAATAAAAGCAAGGATATAGGAAAGTACGATCAAAAAGGCTTTTTTCACTTTACTCATGGCTCTTCCTCCATTCCATTCAGGAGTCTCTCCAGAGTCAAAGAAGCCCCAAAAAATTCCCTGCACGCCTCATACTGCTGTATGCGCTGCCTTCTGGCCGCCGGCAGCATCATTTTCTGTGACCGCACGGCGCGTATAAGAATATTCTTCGGTGTATGTTCCATATCAATAAATTCAAGGAGCTGCGTCCTGTAACCCTTTATCTCAAGAAGCTGTCCTCTCATGGCATCCGTCATCAGGGCTGCCGTACGCTCCTGTATGAGACCATACTGAAAAGCACCTGCCAGCGTATCACATTTCATCTTGCGGTTCAATTCATGCTGGCAGCATGGTACAGACAATATGACACCCGCCTTCCATCGCACAGCTTTATAAAGGGCATAATCTGTCGCTGTATCACAGGCATGGAGCGTCACTACCATATCCACATTGTCTTCCCCTTCAAAATCAGCAATATCACCGCACAGAAAATGCAGACCATCATAGCCATAACGTTCTGCCAGTGCCTGGCACTCCGCAATGACTGTCTCTTTCAGGTCCAGGCCTGTGATCTCCAGATCGTACCCTCTCAATTCCTTCAGATAATAATACATGGCAAAAGTCAGGTAGGACTTCCCACAGCCAAAATCAATAATACGCAGTGTTCTGTCCTTCGGCAGTTCCGGAAGAATATCCTCAATAAATTCCAGGAAACGATTGATCTGCCTGTATTTGTCATATTTTGTACGCACTATCTTACCCGAATCCGTCATCACACCCAGATCCACCAGAAATGGCACAGCTATTCCCTCTTCCAGAATATAATGCTTCATCCGGTTATGCTCAAGATTCTGCGGAGCACTGCACTGTAATAATTTTGTTTTCACAGTCACTTTGCCCTTCTTGCTGACAAGGACCGAAATATTCCTGTCCTGCATCCGGATCTGTGCCTGCCTGAAATCCGATACGAGCCATCTGCCAATCAGATCCAATGCCTCATCTGCTGTGAGATTTTCATGAAAAACCTGCTTGTCAGTATATTTTGCCGCCTGAAAATATATTATTCCCTTTATCTTCACAGGGCGTACTTTTACCTTTGTAAACTCACTGTTCCCCCGGGCTCCGCTGATAATTATATCCACCAGCATGGAGGTCAGTACACTCCTCAGTAATTCTTCTATCTGATTCATTTTGACACCTTACTTTAAAACCGCAGTTCAGCCATTTCAGGCTGAACTGTCTTTTCTTTGTATTTAACCAGTTTATCATAACACAGAAATTCTGTAAATTCTACTCCACATGTTTTTTCCGGCACAGAACTTTTTTAGTAATTTCTTCGCTTCATCTGTAAATAACGCCATCTGCGATGATGCATTTCAGCCAGAACCATGACCTGTATGAGAACCTCCACGCATTGGCTCCATGTCTGGTTCGGCTGTGTCTGCGGCCCCATCCCTGCCGGAGGCTGCTCAGGCATTTCCTCCATAAAAAGGCGTTCATTCAGAAGCTTCGGTTCATTTTCCTGAATGGCGGCGATTATTTCACGAACCAGCTGTTCGATTGCCACTCTGTCCGGATATTCATCAAACATCATGCTGTTTTCATATTCCAGCCGGTCAGCTGCATCATCCACATAGCGCTGCAGCTTCCGCGCAGAATTTGGATATAGCTGTTTCATATACAGCCAATCCTGCTCCATCTGTTCTTTTTCCGGCTCATCCGTCATATACAAATCATCCTCTGCCGCCTGTTCCACCTCATTCATTCGGGACGCATCCATGGACTCAGCTGAAGCCCCCCGCCATCCATCACAAAACGGTCCCCATCCCGGAGGGCACGGCCTTTCCGGTGGTCTGCCCGGTCTCTTGGGCGGTCTGCCTCCACACGGAGGGCATGGAGGACATGGAGGGCAGCGCCACGGTCCCCTCATCCCCGTCTGTCCATAAAAACGCTCATCATTCCATTGTCTGTCGTCAGGCATTCTGATAACCTCCTGCAAATTTTTCCTGTCTGATTATAGACTATGCATTTAATGTTTTATCGTGTATAATATAATCATTGTTCTGAATAGTGATTTTATTATTTGGAGGTATTTTATCAATGAATATTCAGGAAAAGAAATTAGCTGTGCGCCCACGTTATTCCGGGATCCTGGTACATCCCACATCTTTCCCGAGCCGGTTTGGCATTGGAGATCTCGGTCAGAATGCTTATGATTTTATTGATTTCCTTTATGCGGCCGGCCAGACGCTCTGGCAGTGTCTGCCTCTGGGTCCGACAGGTTTCGGCGACTCTCCTTATCAGGCGTTTTCCGCCTTTGCAGGCCAGCCCCTGATCATCAGCCCTGATCTGCTTCAAAAAGACGGTCTTCTCACAGAATCAGATCTGGCAGAAGTTCCTGCTTTTAGTGTTTATACGGTTGATTACGGTCCGGTCATTGCATTTAAGACAGGTCTTCTTCACAAAGCCTTTGATAATTTTCTTATATCAGAAGACAAGGCACTGACCAGAGCTTTTCACCGCTTTTGCCGCGAAGAAAAAAGCTGGCTGGAAGACTATGCGCTTTTCATGTCTCTGAAGGATCTACATAAAGGCAAGTCATGGCATGAATGGGATGAGAACTACCAGTTCATGGATGCCAGGGGCCGTAAGGCTGCATTAACCCAGCTGAAGGATTCCGTAGCCTACTATCAGTTTATTCAGTTTATCTTTTTCAGACAATGGCACGCACTGAAGTCCTATGCCAACCAGAAGGGTATATCCATTATAGGCGATATTCCTATCTTTGTTTCCCCGGACAGTGCGGACGTATGGGCCAATCAGTCCCTGTTCAAACTGGACAGCAAAGGCTTCCCGACTGCCGTTGCCGGTGTGCCGCCTGATTATTTCTCGGCTACAGGTCAGCTCTGGGGCAACCCGCTCTACAATTGGCCTGAACACAAGAAAACCGGCTATGCATGGTGGATCGCCCGTATCCGCCAGCAGCTCCAGCTGTGCGACTATCTCCGTATTGATCACTTCCGCGGGTTTGAAGCATACTGGTCCGTACCTTACGGCGAAGAAACAGCCATCAACGGAAAATGGATCAAAGGTCCGGGTGCCTCCCTCTTCCGTGCTATCGAAAAAGAGCTGGGTAAGGGACTGCCGATTTTTGCAGAAGACCTGGGGATTATCACGCCACAGGTGGAAAAGCTCAGAGACACCTTCCATTTCCCAGGCATGAAGGTTCTGCAGTTTGCCTTTAACGATACGGCAGAAAGTGCCTTCCTCCCGTATTTATATCCTGAAAACTGTATCTGCTATACGGGAACCCATGACAATGATACTACTGTTGGCTGGTATCAGACTGCCAGTGAAGAATGCCGCGACAAAGTTCGGCGCTATATGAACTGCAACGGCAGTAATATCCACTGGGATTTCATTCGTACAGCACTTGGATCCACTGCCCGCTATGCCGTTTTCCCGCTTCAGGATCTGCTTGGTTATGGCAGCGACTGCCGCATGAATACCCCGGGTGTTGCCTCAGGCAACTGGGCATGGCGTTATGAAGCATCCAAACTGACACCTGAACTGGCAGCTGCCCTGAAGAAGACCTGTGAAATCTATGGCCGTGACCGGGCACGTATGGAGGATGACGAATGATCCGTACAATATTGATCGTCCTCTTCCTGCTCTGTTTCTTTATCATCAGTATTCCTTTATATCTGATTGAGGAAATCATCGGGCATTTTGATATTAAGAAAAAGGAACGCAGCTCCTTCCGGATCGTCACCTTTGCCTTTCGCTGTATCAGCTGGCTGGCCGGTACCCGTCTGATCGTTAAAGGGCGGGAGAATGTCCCAACAGACATTCCTGTTCTTTATGTATCCAACCACCGCAGTTACTTTGACATCGTGACACTCTATCCGCTGACCAACAATACAACAGGATTTGTTGCCAAAAAGGAAATGGAAAAATTTCCTTTTGTCCACCGCTGGATGATGTATATGAACTGCCAGTTTCTCGACCGCGATAACATTAAAGCAGGACTGAAGACTATTCTGGATTGTATTGCTACTGTTAAAAATGGCTGTTCCATCTGTATTTTCCCTGAAGGGACACGTACGCCAGGTGATGAAATGCTGGAATTTAAAGAAGGAAGTTTCAAAATAGCTGAAAAATCCGGCTGTCTGATCATACCGGTGGCCATCACCAACACAGAATCCATCTTTGAGAACCACATGCCTTTTGTTAAAGCATCAACGGTCGTCATCGAATTCGGAGAACCTATAGACATCAAGGAGCTTCCAAAAGAAGACCGACGTCACATAGGCGCCCGTGTTCAGCGCCTGATCGCTGATATGCTCGCGCAGAACAGCCATTATATATAAAGTTTTCACAAAAAAGTATTTCCTTTTTACAGGAAAAATGCTAAACTTAAATTTGATTGAATTGAAATGAACTAAAGGAGGAAGTAACGTGACAATAGCACCAATCGTAGCCATCAGCACTGCATGGATTGTCATTCTGGTTATTCTTGTTGTACTGGCTGCTGCGTTGATTTTCCTTACTGTATGGGGGAATAAGCAGCAGAAGAAATCAGAAGATGCTCAGCGCCAGCTGCAGGAAGCAGCACAGCCAATGACTTTGCTTGTTATTGATAAAAAGCGTATGAAAATCAGTGAAGCCAACCTTCCGAAGGTTGTTGTCGACAACGTGCCGAAGATGATGCGCCGTTCCAAGGTCCCGATCGTAAAGGCCAAGGTAGGCCCTCGTATCATGACATTCATGTGCGATGAGAAAATATTTGACATGGTTCCGATCAAACAGGAAGTCAAAGCCATGGTAGGCGGTATTTACATTCTCAGCGTCAAGAGCTTAAGAGGCCCTGCACTGACACCACCGCCAAAGAAAACATTCTGGCAGAAGATCAAAGGCAGATTCAGCAAAGCTGAATAGCCATGGAAAAGGGCATTTGCAATATAAAAGTTCCCTTCAGCATCCCTTGTCACGCTGGTTTCTCCTGACAGATGTATGTCTGTGTCGGTACATCTTAAATAGATGTCCGCCAACAGCCATACATCTGTCTCGAAAATGCGGACAATGGGATTGCTGAATGGAACATAAATATATTGCAAATGCCCTTTTTTATTAAATATTCGCTTCTTCTTTTGGCCGGAAGATATCCGGATCGTCTTTTAGCTCCATGGCAAGTGCCAGGAGCTTTTCTTTTTCATTCAGTGACTGATCGTCGATAACCGCCTCTGTCAGTTTATCAAGGACAGCCCCCAGCAGTGGTCCGGGCTGGATACCGGCCCTGATCAGATCACGACCTCCAATGGCCAGCTGTCTGACTGTGAAGCACTGACCTTCCTCAATGATTCGGTGGTAGGTCTGTTCCTTTTCCTGCAGCATCGCCAGCTTACCCGGGATAACCACCGGATTCTTGGCCTGAATATCCGCACACTGAACTTTAATGAAATCCTTAAAAATATCTTCTCCCACCCGGTTCAGCGCCCGCCTCACACTTTTCTCCGAGGCATCATATTTCAAGCCATGCCATTTCACCAGACGTACGACCTTTGTTCTTGTATCATTATCAAACTTCAGTCTTCTGAGTATCCTCTCAGCACAGGCTGCGCTGATTTCAGGATGACGGTAAAAAATCTCCCGTCCATTGTCAAGAACACGCTTCACATCCGGTTTTCCAAAATCATGCATAAGCATCGTCAGCCTGAGTACCGTATCCGCTTCTATATGCTCCATAGACTTCAGCGTATGCACCTCTACATCATAAATATGATTCGGTGTCTTCTGACTGACACCGCGAATTTTGTCATATTCAGGCAGAATAACGGATGTAATTCCCAGGTCACATGCCAGTTTCATATGTGCCGGATTCGGTGATGTCAATATCTTCACCAGTTCCATCTGTATCCGCTCAGCGCTGATCAATGCCAGCTGTGCCGTCTTATCCCGTATAGCCAGGCAGGTGCCTTCATCAATCTCAAAACCCAACTGGGCCGAAAAACGCACAGCACGCAGAATCCGCAGAGCATCCTCATCAAAGCGCTCTGCCGGTTCACCAACACAGCGTATGATTCTGCGCTCCAGATCACCGATACCATCAAATTCATCCACCACACCCGTTTCCGGATTATAGGCCATGGCATTGATCGTAAAATCCCGACGTTTCAAATCCTCCACCAGTTTATTGGTGAACTGTACTTCCTTCGGATGCCGGCAATCCTCATACTCACCATCAATACGGTAAGTCGTCACTTCATAGCCCTCATGATCCATCATCACAGTCACCGTGCCATGGGCAATTCCCGTATCAATCGTGCGCTCAAAAAGGGCTTTGACTTCCTGCGGTCTGGCAGATGTGGTAATATCCCAATCTTTCGGATCACGTCCAAGAAGGCAGTCTCTGACACACCCGCCCACAATATAGGCCTCATATCCCGCCGAGGTCAGTCTATGCAGTATCGCAGCTGCCCCTTCAGGAATATCGATATACAATCTCTCCATAAAAACTCCTTCTCCCTCATCTGCTGCAGAAACAATCAGCTACATGGCCGACTGAAGAATCTTCTGTTTCAGATCCGGATCAAAAACACCTCTGCGGATCATCTCGATTTCATATTTATAAGGAGCAAAACTTATCTTTTTGTCTTCCGGAGACGGCACATAAGGTGATTCCAATATCTTCGGCACGTTCTCAAAATCCGGGCACTGTACCACATTCATCAGTGCGTCAAAGCCGATCTCACCAAAACCAAAATTCTCATGGCGATCCTTGCCCGCTCCACGGACATTTTTGCTGTCATTCATATGAAACACCGCAATCTGATCCTGTCCAATGATCTTGTCAAATTCTGTCATCACGCCCGAAAAATCATTGACAATATCATATCCCGCATCATGAACATGACAGGTATCAAAGCATACCCTTAATTTATCATTATAATGAACGCCTTCATAAATGGCCGCAAGTTCCTCAAAGCTCCGGCCAATCTCACTGCCCTTGCCTGCCATGGTCTCCAGAGCAATACTCACCGGTGTATCTGCCGTCAGCACTGCATTCAGTCCTTCCACAATACGGCGGATACCCGCTTCGGTGCCAGCTCCCACATGGGCTCCCGGATGTAATATCATGACACTGCTGCCCATGGCTGCCGTTCTCGCTATCTCTTTCTCCAGAAACTCCACCGCCAGTTCATATGTCTCCGGTTTCACAGTATTCCCCAGATTGATAATATACGGTGCATGGATAACAATCTCATTCATACCATGCTGGCGCATCAATTCCCATCCCTCTTCAATGCGAAGACTCTCTATATCTTTTCTTCTCGTATTCTGAGGCGCTCCTGTATAAACCATCAGCGTATCCGCCCCATAGGATAAGGCTTCCTTCACAGAACCGAGGAACATCTCTTTACCATTCATTCCAACATGTGATCCAATCTTCATCTGTTCTTCCTCCTAACAGCGCCTTCCATTCCCAATAGTTATGCTTTATCATATACCATTTTTTAAACCAGTTCAAGTCCATCATACACATCCTGCAGAAGATTCCATAGCTTTACCGGCATACAGCTTTTCGATAAACCTTTCCTCCTTCCTCAGCAATCCCTTTTTCTGTCAGCAGTTCATCCACTGTCACAAAGTCATAACCCAGTTCTTTCAAACGGTCCACCGCAGCCACAGCACCATGTACACTTTCCTCAAAAATATCATGAAGGAGAATAATATCCCCATCCTCCGCCTCTGACACAATATAATCCGCAATATCGGATGCCTGCTTACCGGTCCAGTCTCTGGTATCAACAGACCACAATATAATAGGAATATCCAGACAAGCGCAGAGTTCGCTATTGACAGAGCCATAGGGCGGCCGGATACAGTAGGAAAAATCACCGATCACCCCTGAAATCGTGTCATACCATTCCAGTATCTCCTGCTTCTGTTCCGTTTCCGACAAAAGTGTCATCTGTACATGGCTGTAAGTATGACAGCCAATCTGATGTCCATCCTCATACATTCGTCTGACGATCACATCATTATTGTCCATTTCCACCTGATTGCCGATGAGAAAAAATGTTGCCTTCACATCCCTTTTATAAAGCTCCTCCAGCAGCCAATCCGTTACTCCTGCTTTCGGTCCATCGTCAAAGGTCAGCGCAACCATCTTTGTCTTCCGGTCATCGGGCTTAAAAAGTACTTTTTTTGTTTCAAAAGTATTCTCCAGCCAGGCCGCATGGCAGAAAACTGTCAGATGATGTCCTCCCATGACGATACCTGCCAGTAAACATCCTGACAAAACAAATAAAAAAATAAGCCATTTTCTGCTCAGACACATTTTCGCTCAATCCCATCCCCATACTTCTCTTCTTATCATATGAGATTATTTTAAAAAATAAAACGAAAAAAGAAGCCTCCCGGGAACAGGATCTCAACCCAAATCCTGTTCCCGAACAGCTTCTTCAATCATAAGCAATATAACTGTTATACTCTATTTGAATGCCTTGCCGACAGAACCAAATAATTCCATCTTCTCCTTTACAGTTACCTTAATAGCCTCAGCACCAGGCGCAAGCAGTTTACGAGGGTCATAACCCTTGCCCTGCTGATCCTTGCCGGCCTCGATATATTTTCTTGTAGCATCTGCAAATGAAAGCTGACACTCTGTATTAACGTTGATCTTGGCAACGCCGAGATTGATGGCTTTCTTGATCATCTCATCAGGAATGCCTGTGCCGCCGTGAAGAACCAGAGGCATCTCACCTGTCTTCTCCTGTACAGCTGCCAGCGTCTCAAAGCTCAAGCCCGGCCAGTTGGCTGGATATTTGCCATGGATATTGCCGATACCTGCAGCCAGCATATCAACACCCAGATCTGCAATAGCCTTGCATTCTTCAGGATCTGCACACTCGCCCATACCTACAACGCCGTCTTCCTCGCCGCCGATAGAACCAACTTCTGCTTCAAGGGACAATCCCTTCTCTGCGCAGACCTTCACCAGTTCCTGAGTCTTGGCTACATTCTCATCGATCGGATAGTGGGAACCGTCAAACATGATGGATGAAAAACCTGCTTCGATACATTTATAGCAGCCTTCATAAGTACCATGGTCAAGATGAAGCGCAACCGGCACTGTGATATTCAGTTCCTCGATCATAGCCTTCACCATAGCAGATACGGTCTTGAAACCACACATATACTTGCCGGCACCTTCGGACACACCAAGGATAACCGGAGATTCAAGTTCCTGAGCAGTCTGCAGAACAGACTTTGTCCACTCAAGATTATTAATATTGAACTGACCAACTGCATAATGACCTGCTTTAGCCTTCTGAAGCATTTCTTTTGCTGATACTAACATAATCATTCCTCCATATTATAATAATATCTTTCTCTCAGATACCCATATCTGAGCCCCCCTCATTATTATATCCTTAATAAATTTAAAAGTAAATGGGAATTTATTTAAACTTCAATTCTATATACTGACAAATCAGATCCACTGTCTTCTCAATACCAATGGCACTGGTACTGATCGCCAGATCATAGGTATTGCAGGCCTTCCAGTCCTGACCCGCATAATAGCTAAAATAGCTGTCCCTCTTTTTGTCCATGGAATTGATCTTCTTCATCGCTTCCTTCTCATCGAGGTGATCCGACTTCATGATCCGCTTTAATCTGAAATCCTTATCCGCACTGAGGTAAATCCTGATACATTTTTCTTCTTCCCGCAATATGTAGCCCGCACATCTTCCAATGATGATGCAGTCACCCTGACCGGCAATCTCCTGAATGACCTCTGCCTGTTTATTGAACAATCTGTCACTGGACAGCGTATTGTCAAAAGGATTGACAGATGTATTCATAGTAAATGTGTTCATAGCCAGCATATACAGAAAGCTGTCCGTCGGCTTCTCATCCACCTTTTCAAAATAATCTTTTCTGATACCGCTGTGCTTTGCAGCCAGCTCTGCGATATCTTCATCGTAGACCTTTATGCCAAGACGTTCTGACAGTTTCTCTGCCACCTCTTTTCCGCCGCTTCCATACTCCCTGTTTAAAGCTATGATTAAATGATTCGACATGATATTTCCTCCTGACTCAATGTGATTTTATTCTGTTGAATTCCCATGCTGTGTTATAGCCTGACGTTCCTTCACCAGCTCATCATGCAGCTCCAGTGAATTCCATCCACAGTTGGTGTCCGTCAGCACCGCCTTGAGGGCCACCGGTTCAATCTTCATACTTCTGAAGCCCTGCAGAAACCTGTTCAGCAGGCTGTCTGTAAATCCTTTCATCAAAAGCATCTCATCCGAAAAACCATCCCCGGCGTATTGCTCCCCGAGAAGCTTATACCCGGGTATACCCGTGAGTCCCCCCAGCGGTTCCAGATACTGACTGCTGTCTACCGTACGTATTTTCAATCCGAGCTTCAGACATAACATCCGTATCTGCCGCCCTTTTGCAGAATTCAGGTTATAAAAATATACCGTACCTGTCTGTTTCATCTATAACTACCTCTCTCTTTTTCAGGATCATCCTGCCATTCTGCCGATATATGCAGACTGGCACTGCCTTTAGACATGATCTTAATTGTAACCCTGCACTCTGAAATAAATATGTCATTCATATGAAGCGTATAATCAATATTCGTTTCAATCATATCCTGTTCCAACACTGTCCGAATATCTGATGTATAGACATTCAGCCAGATATCACCGGCCGGTGTATGGTAACAGGAGGTTATCTGTTTCTCCTTCTCAAAAACCATATGTACACTGCCGGTGCCCCGTCGTATCACATCCACTCTGTCACCGGCAATTTTTATCGTATTGCCCGTCTGCCCGCCATTGTCGGGATCCGGCTCGTCATATATTACAAAATGTTTCCCGTTACGATAATAATAAGCGGCCCCGGCTATCAGTTCCGTTGATGCATCCTCTCCCAGGTCCATCTGCCTGCCGCTGACAGTTAAAATGACATCCTCTGTCATAAATGATGTCCCGCCTTTCTGTCATTCATTTTATATAGTATACCATAAAAAAGAGACCTGTGCAACGAATCGGTTCTTTCAGCCATTACTGCAGTTTTTCAAGCTTTACGAGCACCGGCCATTCCTTCTGTTCCTCAAAAACAGGGATCACACACTCCTTCTGCCCTCTTCCTCCGACAAAATCCTCCAGTACACTCAGATGATAACCTCTATCTTCATAATTATTCTGGCACAGCTCATACAGGAATACACCAATAGAACCGTTCACTTTCTCATCCAACAGTACAATATCTTCTGCGCTTCCATTGACACGGCCGATCATAACCGTCCGTTTAACAGCCTTTTCTGCCGTCAGCTCGTGAAGCAGCTGCTCCATCCTCTCACTGCGGCGCTCAATAGAATCTCCGAGAAGAATAACGGATAACTGACTATAATCAGCAATTTTATCCGATGATGCATTCAGTTTGGCGGAAGCATCCCGGATAGTGGCCGCATCAACGGTCCTGACAGGTTCCGCCGGCTGCGTATCTGTCCCTGTCAGCGCTGCCAGATCAGGAAAACTATAGGTAACCCGCCAGCCCGTGTCCGCCGCATCAATTCCCATACACATGATATAATTTCTGTTTTGAGGCTCTCTCCATGCATAACATCCGCATAGGGCCGCGCTTGCCGCAAACATCCATATTATCCAGATTATTTTTTTCCATTTTACCATCATTTTACTGTCATTCTGCTCCATTTTGCTCCACTCTATGCCATTTCCATACACCGACCGGTACCAGCAGCAAACAGACCGGCACGCCTGTCCACAACATCCACCGACTGAAGACTGCATCAAAACTGTCCCATTGGTTTGCCAGAACAGATAAAAAGAAAATCAACATACCAAGAAATAAGGCTGTCCATTGTTTCATTCTGTTATTTCTGCCGTTTTGTCCCGTATCAGACTTTCCTGATAAACCGGCCTTCTCCAATAATTCCATATAGAGTTCCACAATTTCCAAAAGCATTCCTCCGGAAAATATATAAAAACTCAGCATCCACAACATAATAAAAAACACATCATATCGTGAAATAAAATTTCCCGGAAAACGAATCATCTGAAGGAGAATCCCAAAGGGCTGATTCTCTGCCGCCATTCCCTCCGGTGTAAAAAACAATCCCGTCAAAGCCAACGCTGCAAAAACCATCAGACATCCTCCGACCAGCCCTTTAACAGGCGTTTTTCTCCCATTTGACTCCAGATTGGTCTGCCTCCACAACAAAAGAGGGTGATCTGCCAGAAAAAAGAACCATAATGCACCATAACCCTCTGATAAAATATTTTTCCATTGAAGTCCTGTCACGGCATGGGGATCCATAGGCCCGCCATAGCCTGCAGCCTGCCGGAAACCCGCGGCAAATAATACCAGAATCGGCACAAAAACCAGCCATCCCATAAGCTCGGCCATCCGCCCCCGCACTTCAATACCCTTTCCCGCTCCATAAACAACGGCAGCCAGCAGAAACAGGACCGTTACGGGGTAGCTGTAATCCGCCGGGATCAATCCTTCTATTATCCTGTAAAAGAAATGCACACTATAAACAACAGCTGCCAGATAATAAAGGATGAAAAAAATGCATAAAGCAGAGGAAAGTTCCTGTTTCCTGATTTTCCCCCCGTTTCTCCTGCTTCTTTTGCTGAGCCAGCAGAAGGATACCGTATAATATGCGAAAAGGAATACAAGAACCACCATTCCCATAAGCATCATCCCCAAAAAACTCTGCCCGCCCAGACAGGACGGAAGCCAGAACAGACCGGCGGCCAATACGTCCAACGCCAGAATCCATGAGGCCTGACGCAGCGAGATCATCTGATTATCACCTGCCATTTTTCTCCTTTCTCAGCCTGCGCCGATGGCCCTTTTTTGTAAAGAATGGCCGTTCATACATATAACTTCCGGGAGCTTTCACCACCGTATCCTGCCACCGCCCTTCCGGTGCCATTTCCGCTGATACAAAAGGCATCATATAAGGGACACCAAAACTCTTCAATCCTGCCAGATGAATCATAACTGTCAATAAAGCCGCTGTAAGCCCTGCAAACCCACCGATGGCCGCTGCAATGATAAAATAAAATTTCATCATGCGAAATGCAGACGCAAACAAATCATTGGGAACTGTAAAGGCAGACAACGCTGTCAGTGCCACGATAATGACAACCACAGGACTGACAATATGCGCATCCACTGCCGCCTGGCCAATGATCAGTCCGCCTACAATACCAAGCGTACTGCCCATGGGCCCCGGCAGCCGAATTCCTGCTTCTCGCAGCAGTTCAAAGGCAATTTCCATAACCAGTACCTCCAGGGGCAGAGAAAATGGCACCCCTTCCCGTGACGCAGCAAAAGACAGCGCAAAACTCAATGGTAATGCTTCCGGATGGAAACCGGCCAGAGCGATATACAGTCCCGGCAGCAGCATGGCCGCCGCTGCTGCTCCATATCGGAGCATTCTTACAAAGCAGGCCGTATCCCATCGGTTATAATAATCGTCAGAAGCCTGAAAAAAACAGCTGAAGGTTGCCGGCAGCAGCAAAACCATGGGAGAATTATCCACCACAAGGACAATACGGCCTTCAAGCAATGCCGATGCCGCTTTATCCGGCCTTTCCGTTGCCTGAAATTGCGGAAAAGGTGAATACCATTCATCTTCCGTCAGCTGCTCCAGACTCCCGCTGTCCAGAATTGCATCCACCTTGAAGGAATCCAGCTTTCTCAGAATTTCTTCAAGAATCCGCGGCCGCACCAGATCATCCATATACATGACGGCCACATCCGTCCGGGACCGCACGCCAATGGTCATCTGCTTCGCCTTTAAACGGGTGTCTCTGATTCTGCGGCGAATCAGAACCGTATTTGTTCTAAAGGACTCCGTAAAGCTTTCTTTTGAACCGCGGACAGACACTTCTGTTTCTGCCGGCTGCACACCCCGCCCCGGCAGATCCTTACTGGATATAATGATGGCTTCAGACATACCGTCTATCAGGATGCCCGTATTTCCTTTCAGCACCTCATCCACCACTTTGTCCAGCTGTTTTTCCTTCTTGATATCAGCCGTTGCCAGGCAGCGCCTGACTATAAAATCCCCTGCATTTTCTTCCGGAATCTCATTCACATCAAACAGCAGATTTTTGAGCAGAACCCCATCCACCAGATCCCGGTCATACATGGAATCCATATAAACGACGTAAATTCCCAGTTTCTGAGGCCCCATGATAATTTTTCTCATAACGGCATCCGCACAGTCTTCAAAATTTGAGGTGATCCAAAGGATGTTCTTGTCAAGGCAGGTATCCACCTGTACAGCCTGCTCTTCTTTGTTATGCCTGCCCATTCTGCTTACCTCCATCAAAAAAGAGTGCCGCGACTATGCAGCACTCCTATTATCACCCTAAAATATGATATTATGCATCCTGTTCCTGAATCTTTTTGATGACTGTCACTTCCTGAATATAAATATGCTCCTCGATAAGCTGAACAGCACTCTCTTTGTCTCTTCTGATCACCGCATCCAGGATCTTATTATGTTCTTCCACAAGTCTCGGACGGGCTTCTATATCTTTCAGATATTCCAGACGATACCGATACATCTGCTCACGCAGATTGTTCAGGATCTGAATCAGACGGGCGTTCTTGGTCGCTCTGAAAATAACATCATGAAAGGCCACATCCTTCTCGGCCATCGTTGTCAGTTCATCGCTGCCCAGAGAATCGGAAAATGCCTGACAGGTTTCTTTTAAGTCAGCGATTTCCTCGTCAGTAATTCTGTCACAGGCCAATTCAATAGCCAGCTTTTCAAGGGATGTTCTGACTTCCAGAACATCTCTGAGATCTTTTTCTGTTATCCGGGCTACTTCTGCACCTTTTCTCGGAATCATGATCACAAGGCCTTCCAGCTCAAGCTTACGTATGGCTTCACGTATTGGTGTTCTGCTCACGCCCAGCTTATTAGCCAGCGCGATCTCCATCAGACGCTCGCCCGGTTCCAGTTCCCCCTTCAAAATTGCCCGCCGCAATGTATTGAATACTACATCCCGTAACGGCAGATACTCATCAATCGTCATCTCAAAATCCTTCATGTTACCGTTCCCTCTCTCTCTTTTATCTATTCGCACATTTTTTTACGTCCATCTGATTAAATGGCCTGGTCAGATAAATCTGCCGTGCCAATCCACTGGCCCTCATATCTTCATAAGCTTTTTCAGCTTTCTTCTCATCATCAAAAATCCCGAACACCGTCGGTCCGCTGCCGCTCATCAACGCATTGACAGCCCCCGAAGCTATCATCCGTTCCTTTATCCGGATAATCACCGGATATTCCGATACAGTAACTGTCTCCAGCACATTCCCCAGCCGTCCGGTCACGCCATACAGATCCTGTCTTTCCAGAGCTTCAACAATCCCGTCAATATCAGGATGCACTGTATTCTCATCCAGTCTGAGACGCTCATATACATGTTTCGTTGAAACACTGATCGGCGGCTTGGCAATAAGAATCGGACAATTCGGCAGCGGAGCCACCGGTGTCAATATCTCTCCTATCCCTTCAGAAAGGGCCGTCTGTCTGAGCAGGCAGTAGGGTACATCCGCCCCCAGTTTCACTCCATATTCTCTCAGTTCTTCCGGTCTCAGCCCAAGCCGAAACAATCTGTTGATGCCATATAACACAGCTGCGCAGTCCGTACTCCCTCCAGCCATCCCGGCAGCAACCGGTATATGTTTATCAATATCAATCTTTACACCCTTTTTAATCTGATAGGCATCCATTAAAACCTTTGCCGCTTTATAAGCAATATTACGCTCATCCGTAGGCAAAAAAGACAGGTTCGTATGAATCCGGATACCCGGCTCTGCCGTTTTCTCGATGCAGATCTGATCATATAACTGCAGCATCTGCATCACCATTCGAACCTCATGGTATCCATCCGGTCTTCGTCTGACAACATCCAGCCCAAGGTTGATCTTCGCCCTGGCCTTCAATCTGATCGTATTCATCACATATTCCCCCACACAGATTCATCTCATGTATCGTGTATACAATGTTTATAATGTATATATTAAAATACACTGGACTATTTTTCAAGCCTTTTTGAAAAAAACTTTAAACAGCCATATGTTTCATGATCAAAAGCCGGTCCCCTGCCGTGATCTCATTTCTTTCAAGTCCATTGACAGCCATGATAGCATCCTGGGTCGTGCAGAATCTCTTTCCCAGGCTAAACAGATCATCCTCCTTCTGGACCACATAACCAATCATATTTGGCAGTGATTCCATATAGGTATCATCCGATTCGGATTCCTGAATATCTGTCATTATATGCATTTTCTGCCGATGATAAACCATCGTATCCAGCCTGACCGTTATTTTTACCTCTGCGGCATCGCTGTCGGTCATCACAGCACTCAGCTGATCAATATATGGCTGCACCTCAAAACGGATACCCTCCGGTAATTTTCCCGTCTCGATCATACATGAGAACGGCACCATGCCGCCCACAATATCCAGCGGCAGATGATCGTCTACATTCACGTAAAGTACACGAATATCCACAACCCCTTCTGCCCGTATACCGCTCTCCACCGTTTCCAGGCGATCCAGTTTTACTTCCGCCCATGGATGACATATCTGAAGAACACTGGCCTGTTCTCCCGGCATTGCCACTTTTTCATAAAGCTTACACTCGGACTGATTTCTGATCAGGATATGCTCCAGTTCCGCTTCTTCGCAGGCAGGAATCAATCTGCGGTTCAGACTGTATACATCAGAAATCATCTGTATGCTGCTTTCTTCATAAGCTTCCATATCCAGGTCCAGAACAATTTCAACGGTAATGCACCTCATCTCTCCGTCTCTGTCTGTCTTCATTTCCAATGACTGGGATATTTTATGTAAATGAATATTGGCAATCATATCCTCTTTTAATCCGCTGCATGGTATTTCTGTATGCCATGGCAGATCCGTTTCCGCATATTCAAAAGGATTTTCTTCTTTTTCTCCGCTATATATAATAAAAACCGCACCATCTCCCCGCAGAAGTATCTTTTCATCCTGCAGTTTTATATCCAGATGACGTACCTGTACCTCGCCCCAGAGAATTTCCAGAATATTGGCTTTATTGCCGGGAAGATTCATTTCCTCACGTATACGTACTGTATCCCTTTTTCTGACAGCAATCCGGCTGATATTTTTTTCCTCCTTCCGGACGCAGACAGCTTTGTCTTCCTCACTGATATCCGTTATAGCCGGGATCTCCTCCATACGGGATGCCATCACTTTAAAATTAAGAATAGAACGAACACTGACTTTCCTGCTGTGGATCATTGTCATCCGCAGATCCTCCATCTCCCAGTCTACTCTCACACGGGCATCCTCTGTCAGGCCGTCCATATTCACTGTTTCCTCAAATGGAAGTTCTCCTTCCATGTGATCGAGCGTACAGCTTTTCTGATCTTTCAGATACAGAAGGTGCCAGGTCAGCACTCCCTTTATCATCAGTTTGTCTCTCATTACTTTCATATTCTGCACCTGAACATCACCATTGTCCGCAATGAGTTTTTCCATATCCGGTTTGTTATCCGGAACATTAAAATCATTATCCAGGGTGATCTGCAGTGATGTGGAAGACTGGAACCGTCTGGTCTGCAGCATATAACTATCCGTCAACATAAAAAATCCCTCCTCATATCCATATCTTATTCATATGCATACAAGGAAGGATTTATTCATTATGATTTACATATTACCAGCTGCACATCTCTTGTTAATACATCTGTATAGCTATAGGACACAACCCTTTCTGATGAATCACCGTCCGCACTAAGTCTTACTGTAAAAATACTCGGATAACTCTCCTGAATAATGCCCTCAGCAATCGAATACTTATGCCGTCCTTTATTGGCCTTCACACGAACTCTCCGCCCTATATTGGCATCAACTGCTCTTCTGACATTGATAATATCTCTCTGCTGCAAATCCATTCACCTCTTTCAAAGGATTTCACTACGGTTTGGTAATATTGTAAAGAAGTCCTGCATTAATTTTACTCTAATTTTCCTTCAAAGTCAATTTGCACAGGAAAATCCCCTGTTTTTCTCACTATCTGACGAAATTCTATGAATTAGCCTTCGTTTTTTGTAGAAATTTCTAACTGTTTTTTGTATGTTTTCCCGAAATAAACGGCATTTTCTCTATATTTCCTGTCTGCTACATGTCAAAAATGACCGGTCGATCGATGGTCTCGATCTTCAGCACAATATAAGGATATGATATTGCCTGATCTTTTTTTTCATCTGCTTCCGGGCCTTCCAGAGATGTACTGACACAAACCGATGTCTCTCCCAGATACAGATCATTGACCTTTATGCTGTAACCGCCGCTGTCCTGCTGCCCATAACCGACAGTTAAAAACATGTTTTCTCCATCTTTGTATATCAAAGTAAATGCCTCGGCTTTTCTTTCCTCAATATGCGTCAGCAGTTCCTCACTGATATCCTCCTGATTCACCACCGTAAAATCCAGATCACTGATTTTTTTTTCCTGTGTACCCTCTTTCCGGCACGCACATAATGAAACAATCAATAACATAAGTATACTTATCCGCAATACTTTTTCTGCCATCAATTCCCTCCGGGGCTGGATGCTCTATATTCAGAAGTTTATGTAAAATCATGGTATTTTATTCACTGAAGACCAAATAAATATGCTATACTTATAGATTGTATATGAAAAGGAGGTAATTCATGAAGTTTAAAATATATTGGTTATCCCTGCTCCTGGGGATATTGGTCATGACAGGCTGTACCCGTTTTTTTGACAGTTCCGGCTATGTTACAGCCATGACGGATGCATTGTATAAAGGAGATTACAGTGCCTATGCCCAATTCACCGGCATTTCTACAGCCGAAGCATCTCAATACCGCGATCAGTGGCTTTCTAATGCTGCCGATAATTTTATTACGGCCATGGGATCCGGCAATCCTTCCGATGAAGTACGCAGCAGAATCACCGAACTATTAAAAAAGATCTTTGCGAATGCCAGATATGAAATAAACGATGAAGAAAACGGTGATGTGCAGATGACTATATGGCCAGTGGATCTGATCATCAAAAACTATGATGCACTTCAGACCTACGTAACGGATTTTAACAGGAAGAACGATGCCTTCGCCTTTGCTTCCATGAGTGAAGAAGAATTCTATGATACTTACCTTGAGGGAATAATTACCATTCTGGAAAGTCATCTGGCAGAGCTGTCCTATCTGGAACCTGTTCAGCTCAATATCAGCATCTGCAGGGATGAAAATGGGCTATATGCCATCGATTCAAAAACCCTGACCGACATACAGGAGAATATCATCAAGTGGCCGGAAGGTGACTATTAGCAAAAAGGCGGGTACTGCCGGAGACGGATTCTCCGGCAATACCCGCTTGATCTTTGCTTTGACTTCCTGCTCTACAGCATCTCATCAATCATGGTAAGCACTGCCTGACCAAGTGCTGCTGATTTCTGATCCGCATCTTCCAGGGATGTGCCCCTGATACCATAGTAGAATTTGATCTTTGGCTCCGTACCTGACGGTCTGACACATAACCATGCATCATCATTCATGTCATAGTACAGGACATTGGAACTCGGCAAACCTGTCGGTTTAACCTCACCCGTGGCAATATCCACGATCATATCCTTCTTGTAATCTCTTGCGGATATGATCTGATACCCCCCGATTTCCTTAGGTGGATTCTGTCTTAATGTCTCAAGAATGGACTGAATCTTGGCAAGACCCTCAATTCCTGATAAGGAGATGGACTTGATATCATCTTTGTAATATCCATATTTGTCATACATAGCTACCATTGCATCCCAGAGGTTCATTCCCTTGGACTTGTAGTATGCAGCTGCCTCGCAAAGAGCCATTGTCGCAACAATCGCATCCTTGTCCCGCGCATGTGTTCCTATCAGACAGCCGTAACTCTCTTCAAAGCCGAACAGATAGGTCCCTTCTCCCTTTGTCTCAAATCCCAGAATCTGTTGTCCAATATATTTGAAGCCTGTAAGGCATTCAATTAATTTCACATTGTAATACTTTGCAATGGCATCTGCCATGTTGGTTGTCACGATCGTCTTGATCAGTGCGCCATCAGAAGGCAGTCCCTGTTTCGCCTTAATCTGGCTGATGGTATAATCAGCAAGAAGGCATCCGGACATATTGCCTGTTAAGGTATGATACACACCCTCGCTGTCCTTGACTCTCACACCCAAGCGGTCTGCATCCGGATCTGTTGCAAGAACAAGATCCGCATCGATCTTCTTCGCCAGCTCAAGGCCAAGCACAAAGGCTTCATCTGATTCCGGATTTGGATAGCTGACTGTCGGGAACTCTCCATCCGGCAGTTCCTGCTCAGGCACAACATATACATTGTTGAATCCGATCTCTTTCATGATCCTTCTGGCCGGAATATTGCCCGTACCATGTAAAGGTGAATAAACGATCTTGATCTGATCTGCATACTCCTTAATAATCTCCGGATTCTTCACCTGTTTCTTCAGCTGTGTGATATAAGCGTCATCCACAGCACTGCCAATCACATGATACAGCCCGGCACTGATGGCTTCATCTCTGTCCATGGTCCTGACTTCATTGTAATCCGTAACAGCCTTCACTTCTGCCATGATACCGCTGTCATGAGGCGGTGTAATCTGCGCACCGTCTGCCCAGTATACCTTGTATCCATTGTATTCCGGCGGATTATGGCTGGCTGTAATATTGATACCTGCCGTACAGCCCAGTTCTCTGACAGCAAATGATAATTCCGGTGTCGGTCTCAGTGCATCAAATATGTAGGCTTTGATGCCGTTGGCTGCAAGACATAATGCCGCTTCATTCGCAAATTCAGTGGACATCCTTCTGGAATCAAAGGCAATCGCAACACCCTTGTCCTTCGCATTCTGCTTGATAATGTAATTGGCAAGGCCCTGTGTTGTCTTACGCACAACATAGACATTCATACGATTGGTTCCGGCTCCGATAATACCTCTCAAACCTGCCGTACCAAATTCCAGATCCATGTAGAATCTCTCTTTGATCTCGTTTTCGTCGTCCTTAATATTCAATAATTCCTGCTTTGTTGCTTCATCAAAATATGGATTCGCAAGCCAGCTCTCATAGACTTCTTTATAACCCATCGGAATGACCTCCTTCTATCTCATCTTATGATTCCATTATACTCCAAGAATCCTAAAAAATAAAGGAATATTTGAATGTATCCAGAAAACTCTTCCTCTGATCTGCCGTCTGCATGAGCCGGCATAATTTTTCGTAATTAATACCGGACAGCCAGCTTTTCCTTGAATTATTATAACGGTTGGCAATTTTCCAGAATTTTTCCGGAAATACGAGCATGGCATACAGCGCATACATTTCATCATGACTCAAAGGTTTTACAGATCTGTAAGTATCAATGATCAAAAAACCCAGCGATTGATCCCAGTTGTTCTTTTCCATCACTTTTCGGAGAAATTGATACAGGTCTTTTACCTGAATATCCAGATGCATCCTGTCAAAATTGATAACCGCTGTGAACTTCCGGTTCAGAATAACCTGATGATAATTAAAATCACCATGGCAAAGCGTCCGTTCCTCAATCGCTTTTCCCCGCAGCGCCTTAAACGGAAATTCCTCCAGAATTTTTAATGCCGTTTCCGCCTCCTGGATACTTTCCCCGTACAGTTTCATAAACAGTTTCTCAAAATCATTCCATTGTTTCTTTCTTCGAACATAACTGTAAATAGCCTTTAATTCCTTTCTCCGCTTCAGAAAAAGCTGACATGTATCTTCATATGTAAACTGTTTCAGCCTGTCATCACACATATCTCCGTTTTTCATCAATAAATGAAGGGAGGCCAGCTGTCTGACCGCTGCCAGCACATCTGCCGCATTCCTGACATCACACTCCCGCCCTTCAAACCAGTCCCGCACAGTGTACTGCTGACCATCCTGGTTCATATTCAGGTACTGTCCCTCCCTGTTTGGAACAAACTGGTCAATATAATAAAATCCCCTGTCCCTTATGGTATATTTTACCATCTGTTCAAATTCAAGCCGCTGCGGAGACCGGTGCCAGGCCTTCACCAGCTTCAGCCCCTGATCCGTATCACAGATGAAGGCACCACGGCCCCGGCAGACTCGTTCCACATGAAAAGAATACGCATCCAGAACATCCCTTATTTTTTCTTCCACACTCTCTCCCTCCCACCGGAATAAAGCCCATACAGCTACCATTAATGATATGTTCAAATCAGAAATTCTATGCTATCATATCCTTATCGAACAGGAGGAGACAGATATGGATATACGGCTGATTGCACTTGATTTGGATGGGACAACATTAAACAGCAAAGGACATATGAGTGTATTCACAAAAAACACGCTTGAAAAAGCCATAGCAAAGGGCATTCATGTTGTGATTGCCAGCGGACGGGCCCGATCTGCCCTTCCACAGGATGTACTGGCAGTCCGAGGATTGAATTATGCTATCACATCCAACGGTTCCAGTATTTTTGCTCTTCCCGATTTTAAAAGAATCTATGCCTGTGATATGGCGCTGGAAACAGTAGACGCAGTTCTCTCCGTCGCTTCAGGCTGCGGCTTTACGTATGAAGCTTTTATTGGAGGACGCGCTTACACTGCTCAGGCCTATTATGACTGTCCTACGGATTTTGGTGTACCTGAACGGATGAATGCCTATGTCCGCAGTACCCGCATCCCCGTTCCTTCCATGTCCGGTTTTATTTATGAACATCATCATGAAATCGAAGGCATTGATTTTATTATACCGGATCATTCCAGAAAAGAAGAGATCCGCAGTCAGCTGACACTTATCCCGGATCTCTATATTACATCCTCCGAAAGCTATTATCTGGAGCTCGCCGCAGGTTCCGTGAGCAAAGCCTCCGCTCTTCATGCACTGGCCGCCATGCTGCAGGTCAGTCCTTCACAGATCATTGCCTTCGGTGACGGCGGCAACGACATGGAGATGCTGTCCTATGCCGGCCGGGGTATCGCCATGGCCAATGCTGCACCCGCTCTTCTTGCCGCAGCAGATGATGTGACTCTGTCCAACGATGAAGATGGTGTTGCACATTATCTTCAAAAAATACTTCAATTTTGTTAAAAATCACCTTTGAAAAAAATATCCGTTGCCGCTATAATAAATTTCAGCGTGTAGCTCCGTATATTGTATACGGTCTATAATGACAGCAAAGCGTGCATGTAGAACCAGGGTTGGTTCTACAGCACGCTTATTTTTTTAGGAAAGAAGGAATTTTTTATGCCACAGACAAAAGGACAGGAACTGTCATCAAAAATTTCAGCACGCTTTAAATATTCAAAAGATCACTGTAAGCTTTCAGTGCGCCGTCTGTGTCATGGGCCAGCACTCTCTTAGCCAGCACTTTACCAAGCTGTACCCCTTCCTGGTCAAAGCTGTTGAGATTCCATACAAAGCCCTGGAACATGATCTTATTCTCAAAATGAGCCAGTAAAGCTCCCAGTGCCTTCGGATCAAGCTGGTCGCCGACAATGATGCTGGAAGGACGTCCGCCCTCAAAGTTCTTATTGCGGTTTTCATCTGCCTTACCGCAGGCAAAGGCAACGATCTGAGCTGCAACGTTCGCACAAAGCTTCTGCTGGCTGGTGCTGTCCTGGATCAGCACATCCATACCGATCTGACTGTTCTTAAAGCCCACAAACTGAAGCGGCACAATGTCTGTTCCCTGATGAAGCAGCTGATAGAAGGAATGCTGGCCGTTTGTTCCCGGCTCACCAAAGATCACCGGACCGGTAGGATAGCTGACCGGTTCACCGAAGCGGTTTACAGATTTGCCGTTAGATTCCATATCCAGCTGCTGCAGATGTGCCGGGAAACGGCTCAATGCCTGTGAATAAGGCAGAACGGCTGTTGCCGGATAACCGAGTACATTGCGCTCATACACACCAATCAGTGCATCCAGCATCTCCGGATTCTTCAAAATATCTTCATTCATGGAAAGTCTGTCTTCCTCTGCAGCACCTTCCAGGAACTGGGCGAATACTTCCGGTCCAAATGCCAGAGATAATACTGCACCGCCGACTGCGGATGTAGAAGAGAAACGTCCGCCGATATAGTCATCCATGAAGAATGCAGCAAGATAATCATCACTCTTGGCAAGCGGCGATGTCTCACTGGTGACTGCAATCATATGTTTTGAGGCATCCAGCCCCGCATTGGCCAGCGCATCCCTGACAAAGGACTCATTGGTCAGGGTCTCAAGGGTTGTTCCGGACTTGGACACAAGTACAAAAATAGAATGGGCGACATCAATGGAATTCAGAACAGCCGCAGCATCATCCGGATCCACATTGCTGATGAATTTTGCTTCCATCTTGAACAGATCATTTTTCTTTGCCCAGTTCTCAAGCGCCAGATACATGGCACGCGGACCAAGGTCGCTGCCGCCGATACCAATCTGAACAACCGTTGTGAATTTCTCACCGGCTGCGTTTGTAATCTCTCCTGCATGAACCTTGTTAGCGAAATCAGCGATCTTATTCTGCTGTTCTACATAAAAGGCACGTTTGTCCACACCGTCAGCCACAACGGCGTCACCCAGCTGTCCGCGGGTCAGCTGATGAAGGACAAGACGTTTTTCGCCTGTATTGATCACTGCTCCATTGTAGAGTTCTTTATATTTTTCTGTCAGCTGGGCCTCTCTGGCCAGTTCAGCAAGAGCCGCCAGCACATCATCATCCACCTGCTTTGCCGCATAATTATAGGAAAGACCGGCAGCCATAGAAACGGTATAATTTTTAACACGATCTGCGCCATTTTCACCGGACATTACTTCTGCAAGATTCACATGGTCTGCCTCAAAAAGTGCCTGATAAGAGGCAAGGGTATCCAGATTGTTCCAGGTAACCATAAAAGTTCCTCCTTTAAAATAATAGTCAATTGTTTCATTCATTATATAATTAAAAGCTTCTGAATTCAAGTAGAATCAAAAACGATCACAGTACAGAATATCCTGGCTGACTGTTGTATAGAATAGTCTGCGGATACCTGCCGGCTGCTTTGTCTGCCCGAGGATCCACATCAGTTTTGTAACCACTGCCTCTGTGGTCATGTCGTAGGCTTCCAGTACACTGTCATATTGTTTCAGCTGGTGTCCTACCTGATAAATGGTCATATCACTGCCTTCATTCGGCACCTGCGTTGTCATGACGATCGTTTTGCCCTGCCGGATCCCCCATTCAATGGCTTCGCCAAAATGATAGTCTTCACCCATTGGCAATCCTCCCACACCAAAGCTTTCTATAATGATGCCGTCATTTCTTTCAAGGAAATAACGCAGATAATCACCATCTATACCCGGAATCAGTTTCAAAAGTCCTACCTTCGGATTCATTTTGTGATAAAATTCCGCCGTTGAAGCCTTTACCTGATGAATATACTGCACCAGGCGTTCGTCCTGCACAACTGCAAGGAAGGGATAATTAATGCTTGTAAAAGCCTGAAAACTCTTAGTCCTTACTTTTCTCGCCCTTGTGCCGAGAATAACTTTACCCGAAAATACAATCTGAACACCACAGGCATTGTCAGACGCAGCATAGATAAAACTGTCCAGCAGATTCGCCCTGGCATCCGTGATTTCCATATTAATCGGCTTCTGAGAACCTGTCAGCACAATAGGTTTTGGTGAATGCTGTATCAGGTATGACAAAGCGGCGGCCGTATAAGCCATGGTATCGGTGCCATGGCAAATGACAAATCCGTCATAACGTTCATATTGCTCTTCTATCGTCTGCGCCATCATCAGCCAGTGCTGCATGGAAATATTGGTGCTGTCCAGGTTGCAGAGCTGAAGCGTATCCACCTCACATATATCCTTCAGATTCGGGATATAATGGACAATATCGCGGGATGTCAGCTGCGGTGTCAGCCCATCCTCTGTTTTCATCGAGGCAATGGTACCTCCCGTTGCTATCATTAAAATCTTTTTCACACATTTCCCTCCGTACATAATGTATTCTGAGCCGTTTTATTCCATTGATCCTGACGCTTCTCAAGACGGTGTACACAGTGGATAAAAGCCGGAATAAGGAACAGATCCGCCAGCACCCAGGCTGCAGGGCTGGCAAAGCATACCGCTGTAAACCCAAATACAGGTACCAGAACAAATGCCACACTGCTGCGGGCAATCATCTCACATACACCGGCAAGAATGGCAAGCCTGCTGAATCCCATACCCTGAATCGTAAAACGCACAATATTGACAAGCGCCAATGGAAAATAGAAGGTACCGTTAACCAGAAGGAACCTGTATACCTGATCAATGATCACCTGCTCCCCCGCATCCACAAACAGAAGAGCCGCCCATTTTCCGAATACCGCAATAAATCCCAGAGCCGTCACACTATAAATCAGTCCCAGCAGCGAGCAGGCTTTCTCTCCCTGATACAGGCGTTTCAGTTTACCGGCCCCCACATTCTGACCCGCATATGTGGCCATGGTGGATCCCATAGCATCATACGGACAGCAAAGGAACATGCCGATCTTTGTCGCCGCAGTCACAGACGCAACCGCCACAGATCCAAGGGAATTAACTGCCGTCTGAAGAATCACGCTTCCAATGGCTGTGATGGAATACTGAAGTCCCATCGGTATGCCCATATTGCACAATGTCACCATACATCTCCTGTCCGGCTGTGCCTCCTCCCTGCTGATATGAAGAATCGGAAATTTACTTCTCAGTACAAACAGGCAGCATATACCCGAAATCGCCTGTGCCAGAACCGTCGCCCATGCTGCTCCGGCCACACCCATGTGCAGCACAATAATCGCTGTCAAATCCAGGAAAATATTCAATACTGACGAAAAAATCAGTAAATACAGCGGCGTTTTACTATCTCCCAGAGAACGCATAATGCCGGATAGAAGATTATAAAGATACGTTGCCGGTATACCCAGAAAAATAACAAAAATATAACTGTAAGAGCCATCCATAATATCTGCAGGCGTATTCATGACTTCCAGTATCTGACGGCAGAACATGCAGACCAGCACCGTCATAACAGCGGCAAAAATAACGGCAAGCCATGCACTGTTGGCCACATACTTTCTGAGTCCCTCTTCATCCTTTGCCCCGAAACGCTGAGCAACCGGAATAGCAAAACCATTACATACGCCCATACAGAAACCAATAATCATAAAATTAATCGATCCCGTTGCTCCAACAGCTGCCAGAGCATTCACACCCAGAAACTGTCCGACTATCATCGTGTCCACCATGCTGTAAAACTGCTGAAACAGCATTCCCAGAAGAAGGGGAATGCCAAAACCAAGAATCAAGCGCATCGGTGAACCTGTTGTCAAATCTTTTGTCACTTGCCTGTTCATCATAATCCTCCTGCCTGAATTTAAAATCATATTTCTCATAATTGAAGCTGCCTTCCATACACCTTTTTATATATCCGGCAGCCTGATGTTATTTTTATATTTTCCAGCATAAAATATATGCTTATCCCATCTTTTTGTCAAGTCATTTTACAGAAAATACAGCAGGACAATCATTCCCAGCACGATTCTGTACCAGCCAAATATTTTAAAATCATGTTTTCTGACATACTCCATCAAAAACCGTATGATCATCAGAGACACCACAAATGCCGTCAGCATTCCGATGCCGACATAAGCAATCCTGTCCATGCTCCATACATCAGAAAATCCGGCAATTTTTACCAGGCTGGCCCCAAACATGGCGGGGATAGCCAGATAAAATGTAAATGCTGCCGCCACTGGCCTGTCTATTCCAAGCAGCAATGCGCCTATGATGGTTGCCCCCGATCGGGAAGTCCCGGGAAAAGCCGCTGCCGCGGCCTGACAGACTCCGATAAAAAAAGCCATCTGCCATGTAATCCCCTCCGGCAGTACTACCACCGGCATTTTTCTTCGCCGGATATGTTCTATGAAAATAAACAGCATTCCCACAATGATCAGAGCCACAGCCACCGATACCGGATGATAGAATTTTTCTTCCAGTTTATCACCCCACAGCAATTCCAGTATCACTGCCGGAAGACAGGCAACACCGATCTTCAGCCACAGACTGATAATATCTTTCCGAATCACCGTCCCCTGTTTTTTACCCATCCCGTCATTCCCCTCAAAGGGCCAGATATCCTGCCAGAACAGACACACCACAGCCAAAACAGCTCCCAGCTGAATAACAATCAGAAAAAGCGACAAAAAAGCATCTTCGAAGGGAAGGGGCAGCCACTCATTCAGCAATATCATATGTCCTGTACTGCTGATGGGCAGCCACTCCGTAATTCCTTCAACGATGCCAAAAATAATGACTTTAAATAGGGTCAAATCCATAAACTCACCGGAGTTTTTATATCAGTATATGCCTCTACATCATAATCAATTCATATTCTCTGCTGCCAAGTCCGATCTTCTCTGCATGCTCCAGACAGGACTGCCACTCGGATTCCGGAGTGGAATTGGTAAAATGATCATGGTGATCCACAAAATCCGGCCGGTTCATATTGTCAGTCAGCTGGCTGTTCGGAAGCGGGTCAGCGGCAAGGCAGGCATCCACGCATGCCTGATCCAGAGCCAGAGGATCAAAGGATGCGAACATTCCGATATCCGGAAGAATCGGGGCATCATTTTCGCTATGGCAGTCACAATTTGGCGATATATCCATTACCAGAGAAATATGAAAATTCGGTCTGCCATCTACAACCGCTTTGGCATACTCTGCCATCTTACAATTCAGGACAGCATTGGCATTGTCGTTCCTGAAGGATATGGCATCAAAATTGCATGCACCCAGACAGCGTCCGCAGCCGACACAGCTGTTTGCATCAACAGTCATTCTCTTCTTTTCCGCATTAAATACAAGACCATTATTGGCACATTCTTTCTGGCAGCGGCGGCAGCCGATACATTTACGTACAGATACAGTCGGAATACCGTCACTGTGCTGTTCAGCTTTGCCTGCACGGGAGCCGCAGCCCATACCAATATTCTTGATGGTACCGCCGAAGCCGGTCTCCTCATGCCCTTTAAAATGGGTCAGACTGATAAATACATCCGCGTCCATGACAGCCCGTCCGATTTTTGCTTTCTTCACATATTCTCCGTTCTTCACGGGCACTGCAATATCATCTGTTCCCCTCAGACCATCTCCAATGAGAATAGGACATCCCACTGACAGCGGAGAGAAACCATTCTGCCATGCACACTCCAGATGCTCCAGCGCATTCTTCCTGCTTCCCGGATACATGGTGTTGCAGTCCGTCAGATAAGGCTTTCCGCCCAGCGCTTTGACCACATCCACCACCGCCCGCGCATAATTCGGGCGAAGGAAGCTCAGATTACCGAGCTCTCCAAAATGCATTTTAATGGCCACGAACTTACCATTCATGTCAATCTGTTCAATTCCCGCCTTTTTCAGCATTTTCTGAAGTTTAATGATCAAACTGTCTCCATTCATCGGTGTACGAAAATCTGTAAAGTATACTTTTGCTTTTTCCATGTCAAATCACTCCTGTCCTGTTTTTTGCTTATGTGAATATCCTCTCGGTGTCACCATTTTTCCGTTAATAATCCTGGTCGTGCTGTTGCCAATGAATACCGTGGTAAACATATCTGCCCCGTAATCTGCCAGTTCCGCCAGTGTCATGATCTGATACTTTTCACCTTCACGGCCAATGGAACGGACCACGCCGCAGACTGTATCCGGCGATGCATATCTCATGATGATTCTGCAGGCCCTGTTCAGATAATCTTTTCTTTTTTTACTGGAAGGATTGTAAAGACAGATAACCATATCTGCTGCCGCTGCCGCTGCCAGTCTTTTTTCAATCAGTTCCCATTTCGTCAGAAGATCACTGAGACTGATCACTGCAAAATCATGCATCAAAGGCGCTCCAAGAACAGCACCGCCGCTGAGAGCCGCTGTTACGCCGCTGATAATCTCCACCGCCACATCAGGATAATCCATGCCTATTTCGTAAATCAGCCCGGCCATACCGTAAACACCGGCATCACCGGAACAGATCATGGCCACCTGACGGTCCTTTCCGGCTTCTTCAAATGCCATACGGCATCGTTTTTCTTCCTGCCGCATGGGTGTTGTCAGCATTTCTTTACCCGGAAAATGTTCTGCTATGAGATCAACATACACTGTGTAACCCACAATAATATCACATTTCTCCAGTACCGATGCCGCACGGATCGTCATCTGTTCATATCCGCCGGGACCGATACCTACCACATATATTTTTTTACTCAAAATAAATCCTCCTGCATGATCCTGCCGCTGCCAGAGTAATTCCCGGCGACAGCTGCTTCCTGATCAAAAGCCTGCTGCCCTCTCCTGCTGCACATACAGCGGCCCGTTCACAGACATTGTCCACCCCCACATTCTCCCGGACAAATTCCGAGGAAGTAAAGTTTCCCTTCTGCTCTTTCAGTTTTTCTGCGGAAAATGTTCTGAATTCCCATCCGTGATCCCGGCATACCTCTAGAATTCCCGCTTCTTCAGACTTTACATCAATGGATGCCATCCCCGCCAGTGCCAGAGAGCAAATATCGTAATCTGCCATCAGATGACGCAAAGCTTCTTCGATCCTGTCCGCTGCCGTACCTTTTTTACATCCGATACCCAGCCACACTGAATTGACGGGAACTAGCCGGAGACTGTCCGCCTTCCGGGATTCCTCCCCGAAGCAGCCGCAATAATCAATCATTATACGACTTTCTTTCTTATGTTCACATATAGACAACCCCTCCGGCAGCTGCTCTCTGTCATACTCAATGCCATCTCCTATATAAACCCCTACATCCTTTTTATCCAGTATATCCGCAGAAATCTGTTTAGCCTTCTGCCGGTCCGTCAGGATAAGATGATTCTTTTTCGCAAATATATCCACCGCAAAACGCCCCTGTATATCAGTAGCCGTTGTAATGACCGGCACAGCCCCCAGCCAGCCGGCCAGCCTGACCGCCAGTTCATTGGCACCTCCCACATGACCTGACAATATCGGGATCACATACTGTCCCTTCTCGTCTATAACAAGCACTGCCGGATCGGTAAATTTGTCTTTAAGATAGGGGGCGATACTTCGAACCGCTATGGCCGCCGCGCCAATATAAATCAAAGCATCACAGCTTTCGAAGACCCGTTTTGTCCAGACGGAAAGTGGTTCCTCAAGCTGCACTGACACCGTCCGGTCCGCATCGATGCCATTTTTCAAAAGCTGCTGCATGACCCGGCTTCCCAGCTCGCCGCCCGTCCGGGTAAAACTGATGACAGCCGCTTTCATAAGCTTTCATCCTCCGGCTCCTTTTTTTCTTCATTTTGACTGCTGCCCTGACGAAAGGCTGTTGTAAATGCCGGATCATAGAGAAACGAACGGTCATACCGGCTGCCGATGACCTCACCCACAATAATCAGCGCCGTGTTTGATATATCTTCTTTTTTCGCTGTTTCCGCCAGCGTCCCGACAGTACAATACAGCTTTTTTTCTTCCGGCCAGGTGGCCTTATAGCAGATCGCTGCCGGTGTATCTGCCGGATAACCGCCTGCCAGCAGTTCCCCCTGAAGTTTCAGAAGATGGCCCGCACTGAGGAAGAGAACCATCGTCGCCTGATGAACTGCCAGATTCCTGATACTCTCTTTCTCCGGTACCGGTGTCCTGCCCGCTGTTCTGCTGATAATCACTGTCTGAGAAACCCCGGGCAATGTATATTCCAGCTCCAGAGCTGATGCCGCACCACAAAACGCGCTGACTCCCGGGCAGATATCAAAATCAATGCCTTCTTCTCTCAATGCATCCATCTGCTCACGAATGGTTCCGTACAAGCACGGGTCACCCGTATGAAGCCGGACAGTCATCCGTCCTTCCTTCTCAGCAGTTCTCATGACCTGAAGCACTTCCTCCAATGTCATATGCGCACTGTTGTAGACACGGCAGCTTCCTTTTTTTACGTCCAGGAGAGATGGATTAACCAGGGAACCGGCATATATAATCACATCTGCTTCCTGCAGCAGCTTCTGTCCCCTGACAGTTATGAGATCCGGAGCACCCGGTCCCGCACCTACAAAATGTATCATCGCTTTCCACCTCTTTTTTCCCGGACAATTACCAGTGTGTAATACCCCGGACAATCCGGCATACTGTCCATATCTGTCCATACTCTTTCATTTTCCATACCGCAATTCTCAATCATCAGCACATGATCATTACTTTTTCTGAGGATATCTTTCACACAGGGCATCTTTTTCCCCGCCTTCATAAGAATCTTCGTTCCAGGAAGCTTTAATGCCTCCTCAATATCGTAGCTGGCAGGAATAATATGAATCTGCTCTCTGCCCTCAGCCAGAGAGATCTTCATCCTTCCCGCCGCCGCACAGAACGAAGGAACCCCGCTGATGATTCGGGTCTCAAAGCCCATTTCCGCAATTCGCTGATGAATATACATGGGTGTCGCATAGACCGTCGGATCACCGATCGTGAGAAAAGCCGCATCCTTCCCTTCAGCCAGTATGGCAGCCACCTTTCCTGCTGCCGTCTCATGACTTTTTCGAAGCAGCTCTCTGTCCTTCGTCATCGGCATCACGGCAGCTATACATTCCTTTTCTTCAATCTCCGGTATTTCCTGCAGAGCTATTTGATAGGCTGTACAGCTGCTCTTATCTGCCGTTGGAATAATAATGACCGGACATTTCCGGATACATCGGACCGCTTTCATCGTCATCAGCTCCGGATCTCCCGGTCCCACTCCCACACTATATAAACACCCGGCCATGGTATCTTCCTCCTTTATCCCATCTGCAGTTATTGTCCCCGTTTTGCAAGCATATTCTCCACATTATCTGTTTGCCCCAGAAGACCATATCTATTTGAAAATACAATAACGCCAACTTCCACACTATCTCCGGCTCTCCGCTGGAGATGCACACGTATTCTTTCTGTCACCAGCGCCATCGTAGTCTCAAGAAAACCTGCAGTTTTTAATATGTCCAGTCCTGCATCCGTTGTTACTGCCTGCATGATGTTCTGCAGCACCGCTGTTCCTGCTCCCGCCGCCGCCGCATAAGCCGTCAGTATTTCCATTCTGGCATCGGCCTGACGGGAATGAGTGTTCATGATGCCGCCTGCTATCTTGATCATTTTGCCAATATGTCCCGCCAGCAGGATTCCCGAAACGCCCATGCATACAGCCATATCCAGACTTTCTCCGATGTAATTGCTGATCTTAATCACCTGTTCCCGGGAAATATTATAATGCTCCTGCAAAAAATCAAGGCCGTAATTGCCCGGTGTCATAATAAAAATCTGTTCCTGCATCGCCCGGTGCATCCGCATATCAACGGCAATCGTATCCACCAGCGCCTGTTCACTCATGGGGTCTACAATACCGGTCGTACCCAGCACCGAGAGACCGCCCTCTATACCCAGCACCGGATTCAGCGTTTTAGCCGCTTTCTCCTCTCCGCCCGGTATGGAGATCATCACCGACAGACCTCCTGTATAATGCCAGGTCTGCATCATCTCTTCCAGTCCTAACCTGATCATTTCCCTTGGGACGGAATTGATGGCTGCCGCCCCAACAGGCTGGTCAAGCCCTTCCCGGGTGACCCGTCCAACGCCCTCTCCGCCGTCAATAATGATTTCATTTCCTTCTGTTTTACTTATCCGTGCACAGACCATCATCCCGTTGGTGATATCCGGGTCATCACCGGCGTCCTTGATAACACCGCACACTGCTGTTTCCGGCAGCATCTCAAGAACTACCGGCTCCAGCATGACCGTATCCCCGCCTGGAAGGGTCAGGCGAATCTCCCGGCATAATTTTCCGCTAAAAAGTATGGCTGCAGCCGCCTTTGCAGCAGCTGCAGCGCACGTACCTGTTGTATAACCGCATCTGAGACGTTTTTGTCCTTTAATAACAGTTTCTTTCCTGTAATCTGTCATAGATTTCTTACTTTTCCTGCTGTTTCTGCTTATGAACCGATTTTTTCTTTGCCTTCCGGACAGAATATCCGAATTTGCCTGTATTACGTCCAAGACCGTAATATTGTCCATGGGAATAAACAATGGGCTCTGCTTTCAAAAGGTCAAATCTCCCATTGTCATCCATATAGGCCTCATCCGCATAAACACCCTTCACGTTGGCAATGAACATGTCATGGCTTCCCAATTCCTCTATCCGCACAACCTCACAGGCAATACAGACGGGACTTTCCTTCACCATAGGTGCCCATTTCAGCATTCCCATCTCAGGTGTCAGATGCATATCGGCAAATTTATCCGTATCCCGCCCTGATTTGACGCCACAGTAATCCGTGGCAAAAGCCAGTTTCTCCGTGGTCAGATTGATGAAAAACTCTCCGGTTTCCTTCAAAATATGATGGGAGTGCCGATTTTTCCTCACAGATATATAAACCATGGGCGGATCCGAGCAGATGGTTCCCGTCCACGCGACAGTAAGTACATTATAATTGCCGTCTCTGTCACCGCAGGAGACGAGGACTGCCGGCAGAGGATACAGCATATTTCCCGGTTTCCATAATTGTTTGCTCATATCAGAGTCCCCGCTTTCAACTATTGGATGGCCTGCATCAGTGTTGGTACAATCTGTTTCTTACGGGATACAACACCTTCCATGTAAACAGTACTGCCCTGTACCGGACATCCGCTGTATTCCGCCACCATCTGCAGCGCATCCGGTCCAACACAGATCAATGTTGTGGATTCCTTCAGTATATCCGTCAGCATAAAAAACAGCATATCCAATCCTGTTTCCGGTCGTATCTCTTCCATGTAATCCGTCAGCCGCTCCACAATGGCTGCAAGTTCACCGCCATCCATGGATGTGATCTGTCCGATTCCATAGGCCTTCTCTCCGGCCTTGAATTTCTTGAAGTCCTGATAAAAGATTTCTTTGGCCGTCTTGCTGCCCAGATTGCTGCCTGCAGCAAACATGGCCTTTGCATGCTCTTCTGTATTGATTCCGGCAATTCGTGCCAGATCCTCCGCAGCAATTTTGTCAATAGCCGTACATGTCGGTGAACGGTACAGTAATGTATCCGAGACTATGGCAGAACACATAAGTCCCGCAATACCTGCAGGGATCTCGATATTCTGTTCTTTAAACATCAGATAAATAATTGTCGAGGTACATCCCACCGGCTGATTTCTGAACATAACAGGGCGCATGGTCTCCACAAAACCCAGTTTATGGTGATCCACGATTTCTTCTATCTCCGCCTCCTGGATACCGTCGACCGCCTGACCGGTCTCATTATGATCCACCAGAATAACCCGTTTCTTGTCCATCTCCAGAAGACTGTGACGGGTCATCATACCAGCCAGCTTACCATCACTGTCAAGAACAGGAAATTCACGGTGACGCATCTTACCCATGATTCCCCTGATATCTTCTGTATAATCATCCAGACGGAAATAAGTCAGATTGCTCCTGATCATAAAATATTCAATCGGTATACTCTGATTCAGCAGCCTGGCAGTAATAAACGTATCGTAGGATGTACGCAATATCTTGCAGCCCTTTTCCCTTGCCAGCTCCCGAATACTGTCTGTCACCTCACTGTCAAGACATACAATGAGACAGCCTGCCTGCATCTCAATGGCACAGAGCTGTGATTCATAGCGGTCCCCAAGAATAACCATATCTCCCGGCTCTATGGACTCTTCCATAAGATCAGGATTGGCAGCGGCTATAATAACCTTTCCCGTAGCAGCCGCATGATCAATATCTCCGGCCAGGACCTCCGCCTGCAATGTCTCTACAATATTTGTATACGGAGTTTTTGCATCGGATAACGCTTTACCGCCATATACATCCATAATGGATTTGGCAATATCTCCGATGGTAATCAGCCCCTCAAGACCCCCGTTATCATCTACAACAGCCAGTGTTGAGCGATGTCTTTCACTCAGTATCTCCCATGCTTTTTTCACCGAAAGTCCGCGTTTCACACGCTCTCCCTCCGTCAGTCCCGTATCTCTGACCTGGGTCCGCACATTACGCACGTATTCCGGCGCCGTATATCCGAATCTTTCGAGCACATACCGGGTCTCCGTATTAACATCACCGGCACGCTTCGGCACATAGAGACTGCTCCCGGTCATCTGATTCTTCAAATAAGCATAGGCAATGGCGGAACAGATAGAATCCGTATCCGGATTCTTGTGCCCGATGACAAATATTTCTTTTTCTTTACTCATTTTCCTGTCCTCCTACGCCATCATCATGCCCATCATTACCGGCACAAACTGTTTCTTACGTGACACAACACCCTCCAGCAGCACACCGCCATTTTCCGGTTCCCTGTTGAAGCCCTGGGCAATCATCTCTCCTGCATCCCGGCCGGCATATATGACGTAAGAATTCTCTTCAAGTATATTGGTCAGCAGGAAAAAGATCATATCCGCATCCTCTTTCTTCCGCACAACCTCCAGAAATGGCTTCATCTTCTCCGCCAGTGCTTTCAGTTCCTCCATATTCATGGATGTGATCTGTCCGACACCGAAGGACTTGTCGCCTGCCTTGAACTTCTTGAAATCCTGATAGAATATCTCTTCATTGGACTTGGATTTCAGATCGCTTCCGGCATCAAACATGGCTTTTGCATGGGCCTCCGGATCAATACCGGCTATCTCAGCCAGCTTACAGGCAACCATCTTATCCAGCGCCGTACATGTCGGTGACCTGAAAAGCAATGTGTCCGAAATAATAGCAGAACACAAAAGACCAGCCATAGTAGCAGAAATTTCAACATTGTTCTCCACATACATCTGATAAACAATGGTTGCCGTACAGCCCACCGGCTGATTCCGCACAATCACAGGTTTGATGGTCTCAATGGTTCCCAGCTTATGATGATCGATAATTTCCATAACCTCTACTTCATCGATACCGGCGATGGCCTGATCAGCCTCATTATGATCCACCAGAATCATCTGCTTTTTATCCATATCGATCAGATTTCGTCTGGATATCATCCCTGTATAATGATTGTCCTCTGTCACGATCGGGAAGTCACGGATCCGCTCCTTCATCATAATGCCACGGATATCATCAATATAATTATTCTCTTTAAATGTAATCAGGTTATCCTTTGTCATAAAATGACGTACAGGAAGGCTCTGATTAATCAGTCGGGCAGCTGTATAGGCATCATATTCGGTGCTGACAACGGCACAGCCCGTACCGCCTGCAATTTTTCTGATGGTTCTTGAAACCGGTGCCCCGTCACATACAATAATCACCGATGCCTTCTGTTCCAGTGCACAGAGCTGCGCTTCATACCTGTTGCCCAGGATGACCACATCGCCCTCTCCGATATGCTGCCGGATAATCTCGGTGTTAGCCGTAGAAATCACAACCTTACCCTGTTCCACACAGCCATCACCATTGCCTGCCACCAGGGTTCCATTCAGAGTATCAATAATATTCTCAAAAGGTGTGCGTGCCTTTGCCAGAATACAGTTATCAAAAACAGCCATATAGGACTTGGCTATATCGCTGGTCGTGATCACACCCTTCAGCCGGCCATCCTCTTCGGTAATAGCCAGAGTAGATTTACTGACAGCGCGCATGATCTTCCATGCCTGTCTCAGAGATATATTATCTCTGATACTCTCTGTCACACTATAATTGATATCGCTGATCTGGGTTCTTGCATCCCGCATATAAGTCGGCACACTCACACCAAAATGCTTCAGCACATAACGTGTTTCCTGATTCAGATGACCGGCACGAACCGCCTTATAGATAACATGCTCCGGCCACTTCTCCTGTCCATTCTCATCCTTTTTTTTGGATATTCTGTTTTTAAGATTGGCCAGTGCAATAGCAGAACATATGGAATCCGTATCCGGATTTCTATGTCCGATTACATAAATTGTTTTTTTCTTCCTGCTTGACATTCTGTTTTCTCCATTAATATTTCTGATATATTGGCTGATTAATAATTTTATATTGACAGCAATTCACGGTAATCTACAGGTTTTCTGCGAATAAACCGTCCAAATCCCAGCGGCACCTGAAGCCGTTCATTTTCCACAACTGTCTGACCTCTGATGATGGTCATCACCGGCCATCCCTTCACCGACAGACCTTCATATGGCGTATAATCCACATTTTCATGCAGGATGCTCTTTGTAATCGTTACATCCATATCCGGATCCATGAGCACGATATCTGCATCACTTCCTACAGACAAAACCCCCTTCTTCGGATACATGCCAAAAAGCTTTGCAGGATTCGTACTGGTTACAGCAGCGAATTCATTCAATGTCAGTCTTCCCTTGGAAACGCCTTCAGAGAATACAATCGGCATACGGGTCTCCACTCCCGGAGCCCCATTCGGACATTTTGTAAAATCATCCTTTCCATTTTGCTTATCCCCGTGATAATCAAAACTGCAGTGATCTGTGGCAACGACCTGCAGAGAGCCATCCTTCAGTCCCTTCCATATAGACTCCTGATGCTCTCTGGAACGTATCGGCGGACTCAGAATATATTTCAGTCCCTCCTTCGGGTCTTCGTAACGGCTGTCATCCAGCACAAGATACTGTGGACAGGTCTCTCCAAAGACTACAGCTCCCTCTGACCTTGCCTGTCTGATCAGCGCCGCACCCTCTCCGGTGGATACATGCACAATATAAAGCGGTGCCTGGCCGGCGGCCTTGGACAGAGCAATCATTCGATCAACGGCTTCCGCCTCACAGTACGGCGGCCTTGACACAGGGTGGTACTTCGCTTCTGTTTTGCCCTCAGAGACCAGTTTCTCCCTCAGATAATGAATGACAGCGTCATTCTCACAATGTACCGTCGTAAGTGCTCCGATCGTCTTCAGCTTCTCCAGTACCTTCAGCGCATCTGCGTCATCCAGCTTATAGTCATAGGTCAGATACATCTTAAAGCTGGAAATGCCGTCAGCCAGCATGACCTCTGTCTCCTTCAATATATCCTCATTAATTTCCTGGAATACACCGTGCAGACCATAATCAGCAACACATTTGCCATTGGTATACCCCTTATAAACACCGAACTGATGATGAAGGTTACAGCCCTTCGGTCCAAATCCCATATGGTCAACAATTGCTGTTGTTCCTCCGAACACCGCCGCAATGGTGCCGGTACTGAAATCATCCACTGAACGCACACCTACATCGATATTAAAATGCGTATGCACATCAATACCTCCCGGAAGCACGATCATGCCTGATGCATCAATAATCTGACATCCCTCCGGATCTATATGCTGCCCGATCGCTGCAATGATCTCCCCGTCAATAAGCAGATCCCCCTGAATCACTTCATTCTCCAATACAATTTTTCCATTTTGTATCAGTTTTTTCATAAAGTAAAAACCTCCTGTTTCCCCCTTGCTTCCCAACCGCCGGTATAAAACTGTTACACTTCCACCGGCAGGTATGATCCGGCTGTGCCGGACAAATGAGATGCGCATAAAAAGGCCCAGAGAAACATCCCCTGCGCCCTTTTTCAGATTATATTGGTTTAAGTATCAAAAGGCCTTATTCACACCATACTTGCAGACTAATGGTTGCAGGCCTTTATGACACACCGGGATATGAGGAAACAGAGACTCTGTATTCCTCCAATTTTATCCGCAGATATTTTCTAAATTTACTTTATCATACCAAATCAAACGCCATTTATCAACTAGATAACAGAATTTTTCAGGACAGGAATTCCTTCAGGACATCCTCAACGATTTTCGCATCTACAGCGTCTGAGGCTTTGTCCATACCTGAAGCAAAATTTCGGTCACGACTGCCCGGCCGCCGTCCATAATCCGGTCCATTGCCAACCGTCCTGCCATAATCGCTTCTTCCCGCTGCTGTTCTGGACGCATTTCCTGTCCGTGTTGCTGCCGCCTCCCGCAATGCTTTTTCATAGTTATCCGGTACTTCCACTTGATGTCCATATCCGTATTCGCCATCCAGTTTACTTTTCAGATAATTGTCTAAATAATCACAGACCGCATTCACAATAATACGATATTGATTCTCCACACCAAGTACAAGCCCTGTTATCCAGAGACCCAGCGCCAGAATCAGACTTGTCCCTGCATAGACAATGGACGGCCCGGCCTCATATGTCTGCTGATAACGGTAAACACTGACGATGAGTCCATCCATCAGAATACCTGCTGTCATCAGAACCCGTACATGCCTCCATGCATTCAAAGTAAGCGGCCCCACCCTATGTAACGCCAGATACCTTCTGACAATGGCTCCGGCATTGGACGGGTGCATCCCCAGTTTATAATAACTTGTATACTTCTGGCGGATGTAATGAAGCATAGGATAATCCGATGTGCCGCAAAGCTGAGCTTCTCTGGCCAGCCTCCCGTAAAATACACGACATAAAATACTTCCAATGACACCGACAAGCGCCATCCCGATCATCAGGTACAAACCCCATCCCTGCTGCGCAATCCAGTTTTTCATAAATAAGTGCCCCTTTCGCTTAATTTGCGCAGGGTGCCGCATCATCTGCCTCCGCGTTTCCTGCGGCATCCCGTCGTCTGCACTTAATTATAATCAATATCAACTGCTTTGCCACTTTAAATCCAGCTCGATAAATCGACACGCTGTATCTTATATCGTTTCAAGATTCTGTTATTTTGTCATCAGATTCTTTCTTTTTGTATTTTTAATCTAAAATATATGCCTTATTACAGAGCCGGAACAACCGCCTCCAGCAGCCTGACAGTATGCTGAATAGCTTTTGCCTCGAATTCTGCATAATCCATCTGAGCGCTGCCGTCTGCTTTGTCTGAAATAGCTCTGATAATAACAAATGGAATATGATTCAGCCATGCTGCCTGAGCAATGGCCGCCCCTTCCATCTCTGTACAGTAAGGATCGAACATGGACACCAGCCTCTCCTTAACAGCGCCATCTGAAATAAACTGATCGCCGCTGACCACACGGCCTTCAAAAACTCCGATCTCCGGATTCACTTTCCTGCATGTCTCCACAATCAGCCGACGCAGTCTCTTATCCGCCTCAAAAGTCTTTTTACCCATCAGCGGTATCTCTCCAGGCTCATAACCAAAGCCTCTGGCATCCATATCATGCTGCAGTGCATCGGTCGAGACAACAATATCGCCAATATTGATCTCAGCCCGAAGGCTTCCGGCTACACCAGTATTGATCACAGCCTCCACCTGATAGCAGTCTGCCATGATCTGTGTACACACAGCTGCATTTACCTTACCAACACCACATTTAACAATGACAACATCCCGTCCCTGCAATTTGCCGACAAAAAATTCCATGGAAGCCTTTCTTTCGATTTTCTCCACATCCATCTCCGCCTTCAGAATATGAACCTCCTGATCCATAGCACCAATTATACCAATCATTTTATATCCTCCAGTCAATAAAAACTATTCACTCACTATTTTACTGTGAAATCCCGGGAAGTCAAGGCAAAAGAAATATTTGAAATTAGCAGAAAGTCTGCTATAATGCATTAAGAAACCAATCAAAAATATAATATAAAAAGTGAGGTCTGTTTATTATGAAATATGCTACAAGTAGAACCTGTTCCCGTGAAATCGATTTTGAAGTTGAAAACGGTATTGTCACCAGCTGTGAATTCGTTGGCGGCTGTATGGGAAATACCCAGGGTGTTGCACGACTTGTTGTGGGCCGAAGTGTTGATGAAGTCATTCGAACACTGGAAGGTATCAACTGCGGCAACAGAGGCACATCATGTCCTGATCAGCTTGCCAAAGCTTTAAAGGCCTACAGGGCCAACCACTAATTACTGTGAAAAGGAGCCGTGAATTATGAAAAAAGTTGTTTTAACAGGCGGCGGTACAGCCGGTCACGTTACCCCGAACATTGCTTTGATGCCTGAACTGAAGAAACGCGGCTACACCATTTCCTATATCGGTTCTTATGAGGGCATGGAAAAGGATATGATTACCGAAACCGGCACACCTTATTATGGCATTGCCACCGGTAAATTCCGCAGATACTTTGATCTGAAGAATTTTACGGATCCTTTCAGAGTCATCAAAGGTTATTTTGAAGCCAAGTCTCATCTGAAGAAGCTAAAACCTGATGTTATTTTCTCCAAGGGAGGCTTTGTGGCTGTTCCCGTTGTCCGGGCCGCCAGTGCTCTTAAGATTCCTGTCATTATCCATGAATCCGATATGACACCGGGGCTTGCCAATAAGATCTGCATTCCATGTGCCAAAAAGGTCTGCTGCAATTTCCCGGAGACTATGCAGTATCTGCCGGAGGATAAGGCAGTCCTCTCCGGATCACCTATCCGAAAGGAACTTTTTGAGGGAAGTACAGCCAAAGGGCTTGATTTCTGCGGCTTTAATGATAAAAAACCTGTTCTTCTTATCGTTGGCGGCAGCCTTGGAGCCGTTGCGGTCAACAACGCTATCCGCGCCATTCTCCCTGAACTTTTGAAGGGATATCAGGTCATTCATCTGTGCGGCAAAGGTAAAACCGACGCTTCATTAAACGGCATTCCGGGTTATGTGCAGTATGAATTTATCAAAGACGAACTGCGTGATCTCATGGCCGCCGCTGATGTGGTGATCTCAAGAGCCGGCGCCAACGCCATCTGCGAACTTCTGGCCCTGCGCAAACCGAATATTCTGATTCCGCTCCCTGCGGGTTCCAGCCGGGGTGATCAGATCCTGAATGCTGAATCATTCAAAAAACAGGGATTCAGCTATCTCCTTCCTGAAGAAGATATCACCAACGAAAAGCTTCTGGCCATCATTCATGAGGTCTATGAAAACAGAGCCTCCTATGAAAAGGCCATGGCCGCCAGCAATCAGAATCAGGCAATCGACATTATTGTAGGCCTTATTGAAGAACTGTCTAAATAAAAGAGTATTTTAAAAAAGCACGAACGAGCAGGGGAATGCCTATTCTCCTTCTCTTTCGTGCTTTTTATTGAATATATTACAGGGCACCTCCGATTTTCTTCGCCAGCTCCGCCTGCTCATCCGGATCGGATGTCCCCGGTTTCCAGCCAATCTGCTGTCCATCATCAGCATATCTCGGAATCACGTGCAGATGAAAATGGAACACCGTCTGTCCCGCTCTTTCTCCGTTGTTCTGCACAATATTAACCCCTTCACAATGCAGTGTCTCCTTCATGGCTCCTGCAACCTTTTTGGCCAGTACGATCAGATCACGCAGTACTTCTTCATCAATTTCAAAAATATTGGCATAATGCTGTTTTGTCAGTATCAGAGCATGTCCCTTCGCAGCCGGTGATAAATCGAGAATCACACGGAACTGCTCATCCTCATAAACTGTCGATGATGGAATATCTCCGCCTGCAATCCTGCAGAAAATGCAATTTGTATCTGTCATGGTTTTCTACCTCCAATGTAATTATCTTAAAATACATTTTACCACTCTTTTTAAATGTTATCAGCCATTTTTCATATTTTCTGTCACGAAAAACAAGGTCCGCTCCTTTTTATTTATAGGTGTACGGCACCAGAATCTATAACGAAAAGGAGATCTCCCCCAATGAGAATATCAGAACCACACGATGACCATGCCGGACTCCGTCATGAAATCCGCAATAATCTTACCCTGCTGTCCAGCCGTCTTCAGCTGCTGGCCGCCAAATATCCTTTTTTGAAAAACGATGAACTCTATGCCCAGCTTCAGGAGGATATCAATGCCGTTTATGCCGTTCTAAACTATGACAAGAACGGTATGCATCTTCAGCTGCTGCCATGTGATATGAAGTCTCTGCTTGAAGAACTCCATGAATCCAGTCTTCCTCTCTTTCAGTCAAAGGGGATCGGCCTGCAGCTCCAGCTGCCAGCTGCTCTTCCCGTTATCCGCGCTGATGCCCGCCTGATCCGACAGGCTCTGCTTAATCTTCTGAAGAATGCCGCGGAAGCCACAGTCAAAGGGCAGATGGTATGCCTGCGGGCAGAGATTACAGAAACCCATCTTGTGATTACAGTCAAAGATAACGGTATCGGCATGACACCCGAGCAGCAGGCACATATCTTTGAGCCTTTCACATCCTACAAAAAAGGAGGTACAGGACTTGGTCTCCCCATGGTCAAATCCACTGTCTATGCCCACCATGGCCATCTGGAATTTTTTTCTGTACCAGATATTGGCACTACATTCCGGATCTCCTTACCCCTGCCTTCTTCGTCTGTATAATACGGCTGCCAGAACAGCACCTATCAAAAACCCGCCTATATGCGCAGCATTATCAATGCCGGCACTGGTAACACCATGATAAATCGAAAAAACTGCAAAAAGAGCAAGCTGTCTGGAACTCAGATCTTCCAGACGGCCCCTGTTCCTGATGACGATAATAAGCAGAGCGCCGACAACACCAAAGACTGCTCCTGATGCACCGCCGGATATGATCAGATCATCATGCATCATATTCCATCCCGCGGATATAAGACTGGAACCGATAGCAGCTGCCAGATATAATATGGTATATTTAACGGTTCCCAGTGCCCGTTCCAGATTATCACCTATGTATGCCAGTACAAGCATATTATTAAACAAATGGCTAAAACCAAAATGAATAAATGCACAGGTCAGAAGCCGGTAATATTCATGATTATAAAAAATATCCGGCCAGAAGGCAGCTCCATGTTCATACATAAACAGAGCATTTGTTGTATCTCCGATAAAGCGCAGCCACAAAAATACCACTATATTGATACCAATGATAATTGTATTAACAGGCGACATCTGCCACCTGCCTGAACTCCTGTACCTGTTATATTCTGTCATTCTTATCCCGCCATTCCTACACAATATAAATAGATTCTATCATATTGTGCATCCATTTACTATTCTTTTTTCCGTTTCATAAAATAGTACCCGACACCACCAAATATGATAAATGCAAGAACCATCGGAAACATTGTCCGGACGTTTTCAGAACCACCTGTCGTCGGAAGAATAAGGGACGCACCGTTTGTTATCTCGTATGTAAAATCATAAATATAATATACGTCTTCAAACTCATTGTAAATACATTGGGTCCTGTCGATCCCCCGATCGGTTGCCTCCTGCTCTGTAAGCGTCATAGGAACAGTGATCTCCACAGAATCAGCAAGTAATGAATGACCGGATACAGTTGATACCTCTGTAAGCAGGTACCTGCCCGGATACAGTTCTTCAAATATGACCGTGCCAGTTGAATCCGTAGTACCCTCAGCAGCAACGGTACCATCCGGCTCTTTTAACACAAAGGTTACTCCGGCAAGCGGTGTATTGCCATCCGAATCATATTTTACAATTTTTATTTTTCCATATACAGGCGTATCATAAGCCGAATACGCATTGCCGCCATTGAGAGACACGGTTTCACCCTCCTTTGTAATCTGTGTCAGATAGATTTCACTGTCAACAGAAACCTTATGACCTTCTTTGTCCATCATATAGCCGTTCAGTGTATACCCCGGCGCAGGCTGTGTTTCCTGAACCGTAATAGTACCCAATGGTATCACAGGTATATCTTCCACATAATAAAAATCATCTCCTGAAACTTTGCATTTCTCAGAAAAGGATGCGATATATGAACCATTGTCCTCTACTGTCTGAAGCACCCAGGTCCGGGCTGCATTTTCAGGAAGATTACTCTGCGAATAATAACCATCATAGTATTTGACAGTAAACTGTGCTCCCACCAGCGGCAGACACTGTTCCGTCTCTTCACCATCGATAAGTTTCGTAATCTCAATCCCCAGAGAATCATAACCAGGCACATCCGAAACACTCAGAAATACCGGCTGATCTACCGTATTCTCATACGTTATCTCTACAGTATAAATCGTATCATCAACATTATACCCTTCAGCCGGTTCTGTCTCCTGGATATAGTAAGTATCCGGATACAATTCAACAGTCTCCGTATCACCATTCTCATCTGTTGTCAATACCGTCACCGGGTTACTCAAAGTCCCGTCATTATTTGACTTATAGACGGTATATTCGGCCCCTGCAAGACTATAACAGCCATTTTCATCTGTAATAACCGTCAAAGCAGATGACTTGTGCAGCTTCAGGAAACCAGGTTCCGGCATATCTTCTGCCGTATATTCATTTCCGCCCTTTAAGACAACTGCACCATTTTCTTCCGTAATCTGAGAAAGATATATCTCACTGTCGGTTGAAATAATATTGCCGTCCTTATCTCTCAGATACCCCTTTAAAGTATAGCCTTCAGCCGGTTTCGTCTCCTGAACAGTAATTGTTCCAAGGGGAAGCACAGGGTTCCCATTGATTTTGTACAGTTCATCGCTCAACGCCTTCACCAGGTAATCTTCAGTAAAAAAAATTAAATACGATCCATCTGATGATTTCTTCGTTTCAAAAACCCATGTTTTTATCGGCGTTGATGGCAGATTATTTTTTGTATAATAGCCATTATAATACATGATCGTAAACTGAGTTCCTTCAAGGGGCGGACATTCTTCCGTCTGTTCCCCATTAACAATCTTTGTAATCTTAATGGCTGAAGGCACGTTTTCCGGCATATCTTTTACACTTAACTGCACCGGCTTTGTTGTGGTTGAACCTGCTGTTACATTAACAGTATAGATCGTATCATCCAACTCGTATCCAGAGGCTGCCTTTGTCTCCTTCACATAATATGTCCCCGGTGTTAATTCCGCAATGTTTGATATTCCCTGTACATTTGTTGTTAAAACAGCAGCCTTATCACTCAACGCACCATTCTTATTTGTTCTGTAAACGGTATATTCAGCGCCTGACAAACTATAACAGGTATTACCGTCTGTGACAGAAGGTTCCGAAGACACTTTTGTAAGCTTTAACGCTCCCTTTTCCACGACCATTTTCCCATATGCAAGCGGCTGATTTTTTGAATTTCCAGGAGAAAGCACAAAAACTGCAAAACTGCCCGGAGGGACAGCCTTATCCTTTATATAATCTTCGTAAAACATCTGTCCCCATCCGGCAGCATTATCATCATTGTTCAGGATATAAGAAAGCGCCAGAGATGTCCTTCTCCATAATTCTTTGGACCATGAACCATCATCATCCCTTGAATATCCGGAATTACTGATATCCACCTCCGCAGGTCCGCCATACCCATAATACAGAATCTTTCTTACTGCAGCAGCAACAGTCCCCGTGGTTGATGAATCATAAACACCGGTAATCGTCAGCGTGTCCCCAATATCCGGATGTGTCTTTGAATGATACACACATAAGGCCTTTGTTCCTGTATTTTTAGAACCGGTTGTACCGTTAAGCTCAAAATAGCCCACCGTCAGTCCAACATTTTTCCTGTACATCGAATCATCCCAAAAAGTGAGTGTCTGAGAAGACGGTTCTCCATGAGTATCTGCAGTCGTACTGGCTCTCACCGCAGCCTGGGTACTGACGGTATATACAGCCGCATTATCCGACATATCCATATGAAGTCTGACAACTGTATTGGAAGATGACATGACAAAAGAATAAGTATCGGAGGAATTGCTGTATTCAACATCGGCATACTCTTCCTTTTTATTCACCGCATATACATCAGTATAAGGATATTCACCATATTCATCAATAAAGACCGAAACCTTCTCCCCTTCAGTTAATAATACTTCCTTCCGGCCGTTAATCCTGATACCATAGCCATAATTATCTTCAGACCATACTCTGTATCGATTTGAGATATTATCATATATATCCTCCGTCACAGATTCGTCAATTCGCACTTCGATATACGGCATATCTCCAAAATTCAGAGTATCCCACATTCTATATCCATCAGGCAGGACCATGTCAAATATATAATTATCGTAATCTGTGGTATCATAATCATCCTGTGTGGACCATTCTACAGAAATATCTGTCTGAGTTCCATCTGTCAGGCAGACCGACACCTGGCCAGGAAGTTTTTTTCGAATGTCTGCCGCAGTTTCTTTTTCACTTACAACCAGATAATTATCCGGATATATAAAATCATTGATTACTTTACAGGATGTTTCACCGGCTGTTCCATTTTCCGATGCCAAAGACAACTGAGAAAGACTGGCAATTACCATTAAACATGCCAAAAAACTAATTATTATCTTTTTTAATTTCAAGACTTTCCTCTCCTTTCCTTAATTTCTGATTTACCCCATTTTGCATTTAATATCTTCTTAAAAAAGATAAAAAATACAAACATTAATATAATCCCGGCACATATCCGCCTAAACAATGTTTCTTTCCTTATCTCCATCTTTGAAGAAGGATAAATTGCGCCATCTGAAGCAAGAATATAATCAGAAGACACATTTTTTTCTTTTCCTGGTACTCCTGCTTTTACATCATCAGATTCCTCATACCGCGCACAATAAACCAGATACCTGAATCTTCCATGAGAGGCATACGGGTGACAGGTCAGCAGCGTAACCATATCCTTACCTTCCTGAATCCTGACTGCATCAATATCACAGGGATCAACAACATCAATGGATTCAACCTTGTAGGTCAGTTTTTCCCATGGATTTCTGATATAGATCATATCTCCAATCTGTATTTCTTCAATATCCCTGAAAAATGTCTTATTTTTGTTATATCCTCTGTGACCGGCGATCACACAGTTTGTATTCTCACCGCCAACCGGAAGAGATGTCTGCCCCATGACAGCCACACCTTTGGACATATTTTCCATGGTCGCTCCGATATAAAGTTCAAATGTCTGTCCTATAGAAGGAAGCTCAATATATCCGAATATGCCATTTTCAAATTCATCCATATCTACATGAGACTGCTCATACCCCCATGGATCCGAAAAACCGGACTGGCCTCCCAGATAAATGGACTGATTATAATTGACAATCTCCTGAAATAACGCATCCCCCTTAACGTCATTTTGGTTTTCTTTTTTTGTATTGTCATCTCGCGCATATTTTTCCTCATACGTCATAACATAAATCTTTGTCTGTACATTCCTCCATCCACATGCCAGTTCCGGTGACAAAAAGACGAGGAATCCAACCATAACCAAAACAATACCCATACTTTTGCATACTTTCTCTTTCATTACATAGAAAGAGGGCACGTCAGCATGCCCTCTTTACCTCCTTACCTTAATTTGAGCTTCTTTTTAATTTTCGAAAGAAGTAACATGATTATAAATAGTCCAGCTGTAATAAAAAGCCCCATGAGTATTGCTTTTTTATAAGATCTCATCCACTGGGAATCCGTATTTCTGCTTCCGGTTTCCACAGTCTTCTCATACTTTTCTTCACTATAATCAACACGCCGGCCATGCACAAGCAGCCTGTGCGTATTGATACTGTATGGTGTACATGTTACAAGGGTTACTATATCCTCTCCATTTCTGATCAGAAGTTTTGATGTATCTTCCGGCAGCACAATATTGATTTCATATATCTCATAAGCCAGAGTATCTCCAAGTATGTGGACAAAAAACAAATCCTCTTTTTCCAGCTCCGTAAGATCTGTGAACATTTTTGCCTTGTTAATTCCAGTATGTCCTGTAAGAACGGCATGCGTGCTTTCTCCTCCCACCGGAAATGAAGTTCCTTCCAGATGTCCAATACCTCTTTCCAGTGTTGTTGAAGCTGTGCCATGATAAATCGGAAGATAAACCGATATGGCAGGGATCTCAAGATATCCCATGATACCGGTTCCATCCAGATTCAGAATATCTTCATAAGAAAAATTTACATTTTCCTCTTCTCTTTCTATAAATGGGTCTGTCAACTGAACCTGCGACTGGGTCAGAGCTTCATTATACTCCTGAGTCCCCTTCAGCATTCTGTTATACATATCATTACTAATATCATCTACAATATCCTGATAGGTATTAATTTCTGAATCAACACGGTGCTCAAACAGATATTCACTAATAAACGGATAGAACAACAATGCGGTCCCAAACATAATAACGAATAAAGGTATGATCTTATTAAACACTTTCCTCATAAAATCTTAAAACATATGTCTTTAAATCAGGCCTCCTTTTTCTTTTTTACATACATCGTACAGCCGAACGCAGCAATGACTACACCCAGAATTGTTACAAGATACAGACCTGCACCGCCTGTCTGAGGCAGTAAGAATGTTCTGCTGTTCAGGATACTTATATCAACTCTTGCATGATCAGAGCCATCCAGTGTGCTCATTGCAGCATCTACACCATCGACTGTTGCTGCTGCACAGACTTTTTCACCTTCATACATAGCTGTCTTACCAATTGTACGTCCATTCGCTGTCTCACTGGCCTGATCGCCCTTACTGACGGATACATTTGTTCCCGTTGCATCAACGATACCTCCTGCATAATTCCTGTCAATATTCTGTCCGGCAGTTGTTGCAGCTTCCAGTCCTGTTGTACCCGCCACAGAAGGAATAATTATTTCAGATGTACTGTTGATAACAATTGTGATCTGATCCTTTAACAAACTATATCCATTGTCTGTAGCTATCTCTGTTAACTGATATGTGTCGCCTTCAATACCATTAATGAGCAGTTTTCCATCAGCTGCCGGACTGAACACGGTCGCGCTATCCTCTGAAGCGGTTTTTCCGGTTACATAATACAGGCCCGCCTCAGCTTCATCAGCCACAACATAGTAAGCATCTGAAGTATTGTACAGCTTGAACTGAACTTTTGAAGCATCGCCATTATTATCAGAAAATGACTTTGTCAGATTAAGACCAAATGTATAGACTTCACATTTATCTTCCAGCGTATTGTAATAAGCATCTGATGTACGTCTCCATGTAAGCGTAACATCATTCGGATTTCCCTCGTCTCCAAGAACTACAGTCGCATCAGAGTTGACTGTAACACTGTAATAAACAACCATATAATGATCAGCATAACCAGTATGTGGATCATTAATCAGAGCAAGTCCCTTCTCTGTCATTCTGACTGTCAGCGTTGTTTCTCCGGTCTTTTCATCATTAACAAGAATATTGGCATATCCCTGCTCAAACTCATCATTTGTCCAGATTGCTTCTGCTTTTTCCGTATTATTAGCTTTTGCATCATCAGCATGATTATAGAATGCGATCTTGACATCCTTATTATAGGTAAGCCCTTTTGACAGCGTATCAAGGAAAGTATACTCTGTCAGATATGTTGAAGAATCCTCGATATGCGGCAGTCTGGACACAAGAATATAATCCAGGATATCCCCCTCAGATGCCGTTCCTGTAGAGGCATATATGTACTCGTCGCGTGCATCGACAAATGCTGTATCAGAACCAACTTCCACACCGGCTGCACTGTCTGCCTTATTGTAGACAAGATAACTGAAATCTTCATATTCCCCCGGTACTTCTGCCGCTTCACCATGGGCATTTCTAACCATTTTATCCAATGTAGGATTACCGGTCTGATTCTTTGGATAACATATCATATCGTATAACCACTGCTGTCCGCCTTCAGAATCATTCCAGCTGCCGCCTTCATTCGTAAATGGCAAAGAAACAAACCACGGATTGCAGGTTCCAACGACCTGTTCAGGAACTTTTGTCTCAACTAATAAGTAAAGACCAAGTTCAAGATCCGACGCACCTGTAAAACCATTTTTATCCGTCAGTGTCATTTTAACTGCATCATGATTATTGATTACGTATGACTCAAGCTCATCTTTGGCGGAAATATTATCTGTCTCAAGGATATCTTTAAGATTGTCATTTAACTGCTGACTGGTATAGTGACAGACATCTGTTCTGCTGCACGGTACAGCAACACCAGCCGCTGACATATCTACGGCATCCGCTGTATCCAGACCAAGAATACTTCTTAATGCATCCGGAATCTCATATACAATTTCGACCTCCGAACCACTATCCGTATAACTGTAAGTCTCAATTTCACCACAACGAAGATATGTAAATTCCACTCCCTCTACCGCATAGTCGGCAAGTATCTCCTCAAGACCCGCATCTTTTTCACCAGTTGCTGTACGCTCACCTGCAGTATAAGCACCTGCAGCCTCTGCTGAAGTTATATCATACTTATAAATTGATATTGATCCACTTTTAGATGTGTCTATAATATCTGCATTGATCAGATCATTGACTGTAGCTGTATTATTATTGTTATCGACAGAAGATGCAGCCAGTACCGACATTGTACATGACAGGATCATAGCGCCTGTCAAAAGCGAGCTGCCTAATCTTTTCAAGTAACTATCCTTCATAAATAAAACCTCCCATAAAAATCTCCATAATAATATTCATCCATATTTGTCTGTTTTCCTTTATTTTTCTATATCTCCACCTCCACAAAACATATATCTGACATCAGCAAATTCAATGATATCTTCGACAAGCAATCTTCGTTTCTCCTCTCTTTTCAGTTTTTTCCCATTAACACGTGTTCCATTCGTAGAATCCATATCCATCAGATAAATACCGTCGGCCATCTTTTCAAACAGGGCGTGTCTTCTGCTGATTCCCAGTGCCGGTATAACAGCCTGTCCCTCTGTCTCCTGACTCCCTACTACACAAGGAAAATGTGTCAATACCAGATCAGCAGCGATATTTTTATTTAAGCTAATAAGCCGCACATTGCCTGCCATGCCGGACAATACCACCGTCCGGTCATTGCCCGGTGTATTCCTCTCCGCCGCTGTCTCATCCCTAAACGAATAGACACCTCCATTTTCAAACTCCATATCATCCCATATAGCCTGCTCATCATCTTCATTCCCGACCTTCAATGTTCTTTGCTTTCTCTTCCCCGGCAAAATAAAAGCAGCCGCCAAAACACTGATTATCAGTCCCATTACCGCATAGCTTTCATTAATCGCCAGCCCTGCTGTTACCAGAATTCTTCCTATATAACCCATTTTATAGGCGAACAATATCACCAGACAGCCACATACTGTCCCGACATTCCAAAAAAGATTTCCTTTCTTTCCAACTTTTATTTCCTCTCCGTTTTCCTTCCCATCTCCTCCTTCCGCATCCTGAACTTTTTTGTTGATATCATCATTGATAACTTCTTCAAAAACATTCTCCGTATGACAGCAAAACGTATGATCAGTTCTCTCTCCTTCTGTTTCTTTTTTACCCAAAGCGGTCAGAAGCCCGGGAGAAAAATCTTCTCTTCTCACTGCCTTATAAAGATCGTAAACCAACAATACCCCATCTTTATCCCTGTGATCCGTATTCTCCAGAAGATCGGATGCCATCCGCTGCAGCTGTTCATCGAAATTTCCTTTCATACCAGGCACATAGGCTGCATACAGCTGTTTTCCATCCATATCCAGATAAATATATGCCATATCCAGCAATATTCCGCCCGGATCCAGCAAATATTCATCAATCGTATGGTACAGTTTAATGAGGAAATCGATGATCAAACCTATCGTCATACTGTCTGCCTGCCTTTTTTCAATATAGCTTCTGAAATCCAGCCTGCCTGTGATATCATAGTAATAATCCTTTTTCCCATTCAGCTGCTGCACATGAAAGGGGAGTAAAACGGAGGATTGCTGATTGCTCAACATCCGCTCTTCATCATCCGTTTCCGGCGTTTGGGAGCCTGTAATTATCATATAGCTGTTGCAGGCATCCTTTCTGTACGACACCTCCATTATTCTCACCTTCCCAATTTATTCCTCTTTGCCTTTTTGCCTTTGCAGAAAAACTGACTTAAGCCGATCTTCCACATAGCAGATTCGGATCATCTTTGCAGATGCACCTGCTCCCATAGTGGCCCCTGTAAAAACTGCACTTCCCGGTATCGCCACAGATAACTGTCCCTCCATTCGGACCTTTGCTTTTTCACAACTTCCCATCAGATTCAAAATTTCTGTCATCATATTTTTTTCCGTATCCAGAGAAATATCTGATATCTTTAACATGAAAACGGGCAACTGATCAACATTCACTTCATTTGCCACAACTGACGTTTTCTCTCTCTGCCATAACAGATCTTCTGCCGATCTCAATCCACAGCTTTGCATGACAATTCGGTCATGAAGAAAAAACAGTAAATAAATGACTGCCATCAGCAGAAATAAAATCAATACAGTTAATATCGAGGCTTCTACCGTCATACTACCTCTCTGTGCCTTTCTCATCCAATCCCCTTTCCTTATATTTTATCCATTGAGAATCCATACAAACAAAACCGATATCATCAAAAAAGGGATAAAGGGCAGCGCTGTCTTTCTGTTTGCTTTTTTGAAAATAATCAGCACCAGCCCTGTAATTCCGCACAATACAAGCCCAACCAGACAAATGTAACATGCTTTCTCCCATCCCGCGATGATTCCAAGGCCCGTAATAACTACAGCGTCTCCAATGCCAAGCGCTTCTTGTGTTATTCGGGAAATACCCAGAGCTGCCAATCCCGGAAGGCTGCCAAACAGCATATCTGCAATCGTAACCTGTCTGAAAACAAGCCCCGCTCCTGCAAATAGCAAGGCAATAACTATTACCGGCTCAATATAGAATTTTCTTATCCTGATATCAGAAATTGCAGGATACAACAATAAAAATAAACACTCTGCCATCATGTCTCCCATCCACCTTTACTGACCGCTGCATCTGGAACAAGGCCTCAACCCCTGTTCATCCGCCTCCTCTTTGGTCATTGTATGCAAGTCTCTTTTTAGTCCGCTGCACTTCCCGTCTGAATGCCATGCTCTGCCAGTATCCGTGATATACACCACTGAATTTTTTGATGCCTCACCACATAGCTCACATGGAACATATTTTGCACCATAGCGGTTTCGCAGACTCTCTGCCTCAGACAGACTGCACTCATGAATAGATAAATGCAAATATGTACATTCATCACTCGTATGGTAAACGACTCCATTCTCTGCCACATATACGAATATATGATCATCAGAAACAGGGTCTTCTGTACTGCCTGCAGGCCGTGCTCCTGTCCATGGCCGGACATAGATTCTGTCAGACACCTCAATCCCCTGGTTTCCGATCAAATATCCCGGAACACTGATTCTATAAAAAGCACTCAGCTCCAGAAGTCCCGATGTCTCATCCTCCGAAACACTCAGAACAATTCCCGTACAATCACCTGCAAGACCATCAATTTCACTGTAAAACAGCTTATAAGCATCTGCAAGGCTGCTGCCATCACAGGCTTCACTATATGCGGCCATATGGCGGCCCGTCATACATAACTGACTGTTCACCTGTTCACAAACGGCAAGTACCTGAAATAGCTCCGAGAGCAACAATATTGCTCCAAGGAACACAGGCAGGGCCAATGCTGCTTCTACTGTCAGACTGCCGGAAAAGGCGACGGAGGGGGCTGCCCTTTTTTTACGGGTATCTGTTTCTCCGACTGCCTGTTTATTTTGTTTTTGTTGTAATGCCGCATCAAAGAATTCTTTTAAATATTTTCTTATACTTTTAAAAGGGGTTGGGGTCGCAAAGAAAACCGCATAACAAATATTTTTTATATGCTCCATTCCACGATAACGGCTTGTGTGTGACCGGTAAAAAAAGGACATTCCGCTCCGCCTCCTCTCCGCGTCCATCATACTTAATAGCTATATGCTACGTCAAAATTGTGCTTCAGGTTCCCGGGATGCTGCCAGAACCTTTCCCCAATCTGTACACTTCCTGAAAATCTTGCAGCCACTGCACACTTTGAAAAAGCAAACTGTTCATATCCATCGATCAACCGGATATTACACTCCATTAACTGAGTCATACGTATCATTTTTGCTTCTGAAGGTGTCAGAAGCATCAGAATTAACAGATACTGTCCATAATCCAAACCACTGCTGCCATCCCTTACATAGTCAGAAGCATTCCCGCCTTTTTCCCCAATGGAAATCAACTGTTCCATGGTCAGATTCCAGTTTCCGTCATTCTTCATCAATGGCACCTTCTTTCCATCTGTCAGTGCTGCACAATCCACAACGGCTTCCGCCGCTGCCCAACATACCATCAACAGCAATTGAAGGAGCTGACCAACAACAGGAATTGCTGCCAGTATAGACAATCCCTGAACAACACTTTGCAGTACTGCTCCTTTTTCCTGACTGGTGTAAAGATACGCCAGATTCAGTAAGGTTCTCAGTGTAAAAATACCTGCTGCAGTGCTTTCCAGATTTTCCCTGTCCGTTTCGTGACCGTATAATATATACTCTACCTCGTAATTCAATATACTTTCTCCACTTTTTTTCACCAGCTCGTCATTACCGCACAGCCGGCCGAATTTTTCCAGTATATAGAGATTCACCATCAGCTGCGTCTTCTGTTCCTGCAGTCCCTGGCGTATCCGGTCCGTAATATTCTGAGCATTTAACGCATTTATCACTTCTCTGTATCCATCAAAATTATCTATTAACGTCTGCTTTTTATTTTCTTCTATATGCCAGGAGCATTGTTCTGTGTCTATATTTTTTCCAGAAATATTCCTGTCACCCATTACAAGCGTTAACAGTCCTGATTTCAGCCATTGTTTAATACCTGGTCTCGGATCCCGGACGTTTTCATCTGTATTCTCTGCATTCTCTTCCGACTGCTCCATTTCAGCCACAGCCTTATCCGCAGCCTGACCTTCTGAACGCAGTTCACCCGAATAGTCCTCTACCTTCTCAGCAACACCGGTTCCCTGCAGCTGAGCCATCAACTCTTTCAGATTCTCAATGCCATTTGAACCCAATGCATATTTTTCATACCGCTCAATTTGTTCTTTCAGCGATTTCCAGCTCTCATCTTTGACAGATGCTGTCTTCTCTTCTTCAACAGTCTCAATTTGAGCATTCAGATTAAAAATCCTGCCGTTTCCCTGACCATCTCCCAGATTCATACTTAAATATTCTGCAAACTGATCCAGATTTTCCTCATTTTCTCCCACATCCAGAACCAGCAGATCATATCGTTTGGCCAGGGGCTGTACATAGGCAGAAAAAACCATTTCCGCAGCCATATCCGCATATCGTTCCGTCATCGTCCCAATTGCATAGACTCTTGCTGACTCCAGAAGCACCAGAAGCAGCGACAGCATGATCAAAAAAACAAGACTGAGATACACTGTTATAACCCCGCGCCGCATTATACAGAATCGCTCTGGCTTGATATTTTCTCAAATATAGAATTAACAATTGTTGTTAACTGCTGTTTAAAAATAATAACCAGTCCGATCAGTATCACCAGAATTAAAATAATCTCTACTACACCAACTGCCGTCTCTTCACAAATAAATCGTTTCCACAACATCTGCATATACGTTCTCCTTTCTGGCGATTACATCGCAAAAAATGCCGGTACCATTACAACCATCAAGACAATGACAAGCAAAATCATCATGGGGAACAATAATTTTGTGCCCGCCGTTTCTCCCAGACGTCTTGCCAGATCCCGCCTTTGCTTTTCCGCCTCACTTGCCTCCTGCAGCATCATTTCCTGCATTCCCCGACTCCCTCTTCGTATAAGCTGAATCAGGAGCTGACTGAATTTAATATATTGGGGAAGTTCTGTTCTCTGTCCAAATTCCAAATAAACCTGTATTTCCGGAATGCCGGTCTGCATTTGAATACGTGCGTATTTCATTTCCTTATAAAGCCAGGTTCCCGTTTTCTTTCCCTTTTCCTCCTTTTCATAATCAAGAATCAATTGATCCCAGCTCCGTCGGACTGTCATCCCTGCTCCCAGCATAAGAACCATTCGATGCACAAATCCCGGATAATCGTACAGCAGCTGTTCCGTCCGCCGCTGCATCTGTTGTTTCAGCCTTTCTTCCTGATAAAAAATCAGACAAACGATCACCGTAAATGCCAGTAGTGCAAGAATCGGCAGCGTTGATTCCCGATGATAACTCCAGACAATGGTATGCCCATCCACCTCATCTGGAAGCTGAAATTGCAGATTCCCTGCAGTACGTTCATCAGCTTCTTTCACGGCTTCCATGAATCTGTCCTCCAGCTTTTCCTGTTCTGTCTTCTCTCTGCCAATAATCCTTATATTCTTCTCATATTCAACGGATAAATTGTCATAACATATAATGGCTGTAACGACAGTATCCGCCGGCAATTGATACAGAGTCAGATTTCCCAGAGTACCATCCTGATGAATCAGATTATAATCCTTCAGCTGCCATTCAATTGACACATTTTCATCCGGAAAACTGCCGGGAAAATACAGTGAACTGCTGACCTCCTGCAGACTGGCATTGTCTCCCGGCAGCACTTTGTCAATATACTCTTTTACCCGTTTCATCAAAGCATCTACTTCTTCCTCGGAATATCTTCTTGGGCGGATTGTCAGCAACAGTTCCTGTTTTTCCGCCATCCCCTCGATTTCTGCCTCCACTGCCACCTGATGACTGCTTCCTTTGGCATCTTCTCTCTGGATACGATAATCTTTTAAATCCGGTGTAGAGTTCACTAATCCATAAGTGAACAAAAACACAACTGTCAGAAGAATACCTCCATAGAAGATCATTATTTTTTTAATTTTATGCTTCCGGCAGAATACTTCTCTTTTTAATCCGGGACTCAGCTTACCGGCTGCCACGTCTGCACACCCCTTTAACAGGCTGGATTGTATGACAGATTCCGGCAAATGATAAAGCATCCATACAGCCGTACGCTGCAGCCATCCCATTCCTCTTGGCACAGGGAAATATTTCTTCTGCTTATGTCGCCTGCACCATCTTTCTGCCAGAAAAACCGGCAGCAAAACCACACATAAAATCATTCCTCCAAACAAAAACCACAGCATGCCCTCACCTCTCTTTTTTCAAAGCCGTATATCCAGTATCCTCCGGCCAATTACGGCCGCTATTCCATAAGCAGCCAATGCCATTGCCATTACAAATCTTCCCGCCAATGTATCGTATAAAACCGCCATATAGTCCGGGGAGCATACATTCATATACAGAAGAATTGCCGGCGGAACTATCAGCATAACCCTTAATTCCCCTCTTTTTCCTGCCAGGATGGTTTCAATTTCCGAGTTGATCTCCATTCGCATGTTCATCATGTCCGCTGTGTGATGTATAATATCTGCCAAAGAGCCTCCGCTTTTTTTGGCTATGGATAAAAGTTCCACAAAATATGTAATATCCTCGTCCTGGCTGCGAACAGCAAAATCACTCAATACCTCCTCCACAGGTATATTCCGATCCATCCGCAAACACATCCGTTCAAACTCCGGCAAAAGCAAAGGATATCGGTTCTCAGAAGCTTTCATATCCTGCCTCGTATCTCTCAGTGCCTTTTCCATTGTCCCCCCTGCTGCCGTACTGCTGTACAAGATTCCCATCACATCCCTGAACTCTCCCCAAAGCAATACCTGCTGCTTTCTTATTTTTTCTTTTTTTCTGACTCTCAGATAAAAAGGAAGCAGCACCATTCCCGCCAGGCAGGCTTCCCAGCTTTTAAAGCACAGCCATCCTGCTGCTGATATCAGCAGAATACCTTTTAGCCATTCTAACCATGTTTTTTCATTTTCCCCATTACTGTTTCTGCTGCTCATTGCCATAACTATATCTCCGCCCTGTCAAGGGCAGCAGCCCTGAGTTTTCTTCTATTCATCAGATGATAACCGGTTCTCTCCAGTCTGCCATTGACCCGCTGCAGCGCATCTCCATAATCTGATGTTTCACAAAGAATATCTTCTCTCTCATGAAACTGAAAAATGGGATTCAGCACATATTCATCCTGATCGCAGCCCAATACCTCTGTAATCTCAATCACCCGTCTGGAATGATCCCTCAGACGCCCTAACTGTACAATGATATCGATAGCGGAACTGATCTGCTTTCTAATTGCACGCAGCGGCATGTCTGTTCCCATCAAAATCATGGTTTCAAGTCGTGAAAGCATGTCCTCTGGTGAATTAGCATGACCGGTACTCAGTGATCCGTCATGACCGGTATTGTTGGCCTGCAGCATATCCAGGGCTTCAGGTCCCCGTACCTCCCCAACGATGATTCTGTCCGGACGCATCCGAAGACTTGTTTTGATTAAATCCCGAAGCGTTACTGTACTGATACCTTCACTGTCCGCCTGCCTTACCTCCAGTCTCACAAGATTGCTGATATCATGAAGCTGCAGTTCTGCAGAATCTTCAATGGTGATAATCCTTTCACTTTTTGGTATATAATCCGCCAGCACATTTAAAAATGTTGTCTTCCCTGTACTGGTAGCCCCGCTGACAAAGATATTGTAGCCTGCCTGTACCAATACCCTGAGATAATCCGCCGCTTCCTGGCTGATGGATTCCCACCGGATCAATTCGTCCATTGTAATGGCCTCCTCCGGGAATTTACGGATAGTTAAAATCGGTCCGTTCAAGGCCACCGGATCCAGCACCACATTAACTCTGGAACCATCCACCAGACGTGCGTCTACGATAGGCACTGATTCGTTTACCTGCCGATTGGATCTGGATACAATCTGCTGTATAACATCTTCGAGTTTTTCCCGGGATTCAAAATGCTTGTCCCAACGATAAATATAGCCATCCCGTTCATAAAAAACAGATTCAACCCCGTTCACCATAATCTCTGTTACTGATTTATCGTCAATAAGTTCCTGGAGCAGATCCAACCTCCTGATAGAATTAAACAGTTCCTGCCTGAGGGTCAGTTTTGTTACTGCACTCATATATGTTTCCCTGCTCTTCTCCATAATGACATCATCAATCACTTCGCCTATCTCTTCATCCATCATCTCCCTGCTCATATCCAGCCGCTGATGTACCAGCTCCTGTAATTGTTGTTTCATATCCTGGTATCGCTTCATGGCCTTTCCTCCCACATCAACTCTTCCAACCTTATTTCGTCAATCATTGCTGCTGCATCTTTATCCGTCATTCTGTTCAGTATTTTCCTGAATTGCCGGATCAAGCGCTGCTCCCATGGTGTCCCTTCACCAATGACCAGCCATCTGGTACAAAGTTCCAGCAGCACCACCGGAGGGACTGATGAACCAAAGTCCACAATTATTTTTTCATAATCTGTCTCAGCCCTGATGCTATCCAGACAAAACCTCCATTCCTCCGCATTCATTTCCTCAATCTCAGCAGAAGTAGCTGCCGGCATCAGATAATCAAATTCCCCTCTTATAACCATTCTTCCCAATCTCATACCCAGATTTCTGCTGCGCTGCTTCACATAATAAATAAGATCAGATATCCCCTCCTGTCTGTCATTTTCCTCCAGAAGTTCCTGAAATACCGGAACCTGTTCCAGATTAAGATACAATAACCGCCTGTCCACAGCCATTTTCCTGCACATGGACAATACTGCAGCTGTCTTTTTTTCTCCGCTCACCGGCGTATAAATCCCCATAATCATCCATTCTTTTCCCGGTCTGCCATTCCCAAGCAGCCTTTTTCCGCTTTTATCCACACAGAATTCCAGCAATTCCGTATAAATCACTGCTGCAGACTGATATTTATAAACGGCTGCTTTGTCATTCTCAAATCCTTTTCCCTCCTCATCCAGAATCAACAGACGATGCCCACACATATCTTTTTCATAAATTTCCGATAGAGAAGAGGTCATCAGAACAACATCTGCTTTTTTCCACTGCTCTTCCGGCACCGGATGTTCCAGATACAGCTGCACATTAAAGGGCGAATCCTCCTGACGGCTGATAAAAGCTGCCAGTCTTTCCCCGTAAATCTCCCTGTTCTCCAGCATGACAACCGTCATATTTTTCATCCTGTATTCCCCCTGACTATGTAAAGATTCCTTCATATATAACTGCCAGCATAATCGGCACTGAAAAATGTATAAGCCACGGTTCCCCCTGTTCCGGTTCTGTCATATCCATATAAGATTTCAAACCACCTCCCGATACTCTGCGAAAATAGTTCCAAAAGTACACTGCCCTTTCTGCCGTCAGATGAAAGCCCACCAGCCGTACCACGGCCATCCCTGCACCTATCAGAAAGGATACCGGAACAACCCGCCATATCTGTGATGGTCCAAGATAAATGCCCACCGTCATCAGCAGTTTCACATCGCCTGCTCCCAGCATAGACAACACAAATAGCCAACCACATAAAAACATTGGAATTACCGCTCCAGCTGCCGCATCAGCAATGCCCGGCCATCCCTCTTCGTAAAAACGGAGAAGACAGCCGTTCACAGCTCCCGCCGCAAGAAGTTCATTGGGAATCCTGCAGGTCTCTCTGTCTTTGGCAACAGCTGTTGCCATAAAAAGCAGCAGCGTCATCATTTTCAGCATGACTTCACTTCCTGTCCAATATTAAATTTTGATCTTTTGTTTGGGGAAAAAGAGGATGAATAAGAATTTGTATCTGGATTATATCAGTCTACAATATCTTTGTAAATAAATTAGTATCTGATTTCACTAATAATTCGTCGATATTATCTGACAAATTATCAATTTTAACATTACCCGTCGACAAATTCAGACATACAAATGAATAAAACTAAGCCCATAAACCAACAAAAGGCCAGGCAATCCAAGAAATGCACAGCTCAGAAAGGTGAGTAGATTGATTCCCACAGGAACTATCAGACCGGCCATACCGGACAGAAAAGATAAACCATAAATACATACAGAACCGACGGTTCCCCGTATAAGAAAACGCAGCATAGACATTCACCTTTTTTTAATCAGTATATGCGACATTCATTTTTTTCAGAACCAAAAGAGAAAAGCTGCCGGTCCCTTTATGGGAACCGGCAGCAATCACAGACTTGTCAATTATTCCGCTTCTTGAGTTTTTTCTTCAGAAGCCGTTATTTTTTTATAATGTCCGGTCAATTTGTGGATATCCTCACGGGAATACTTTTTAACCGGAAGCGCAGCCTTTTTCGGCTTTGGTTCTACATAATCAAATTTAAAAACACATACACCATAAGCACCCAGATGATACTTAATGGAATAGTCCTTGAAGTCCCAACCTTCTTCTGTTGCTTCAATCGGTTCCGGATTCACGATACCGTCACCGCCAAATTCCGTGGCATTGCTGTTGAAAACTTCTGTATAGGTTCCAGGGCACAGAACACCTGACTGGAAATTCTCATAGGCCACCGGTGAGAAGTTGAAATGACAAAGCAGACAATTTTTCTTGTCCTTCGTCATACGGCAGAAAGTAAGCATATTATGCTCAGCATCAGAACCATTGATCCATGCAAATCCCTCCGGTGAATTATCCAGTTCATAGAGCGCCGGATTTTCCTTATAGAAATGCAGAAGTGCTTTATAATAACGATTCAGCTGCTGATGTTCCGGATAATTCTCCAGCAGATGCCAGTCAAGACTCTTGGCTTCATTCCATTCAGAAGTCTGAGCAAAATCCTGACCCATGAACAGCAGCTTCTTGCCCGGATGCATCATCATGAGACCGTAAGCGGCACGAAGATTGCCGTATTTCTCAGGCATCGTACCCGGCATCTTATAAATCATGGACTTCTTCAGATGTACGACCTCATCGTGGGACAGTACCAGTACATAATTCTCACTGTAGGCGTACATAAAACTGAAAGTAATCTCATTCTGATGATACTTCCTGAAAATCGGATCACACTTCATATACTCAAGGAAATCATGCATCCATCCCATATTCCACTTGTAAGTAAAACCAAGACCGCCATCATCCACATCGCCTGTCACCTTTGGCCACGCTGTTGATTCCTCAGCCATCATCATGGCTCCCGGATTCCTCTTTGTAACGATGGAGTTCAAGTGCTTCAGAAACTCTATCGCCTCATAGTTTTGATTGCCGCCGTCCTTGTTCGGAATCCAGTTGCCGGCAGAACGTCCAAAATCCAGATACAGCATGGAAGCAACTGCATCCACACGCAGGCCATCCACATGGAACTTCTCGATCCAGAATAAAGCATTGGCCACAAGGAAATTAGATACCTCTGTTCTGGAATAATTGAAACAGTAGGTTCCCCATTCCGGATGTTCACCCTTACGAGGATCCAGATGCTCATACAATGCCGTTCCGTCAAATCTGCCCAGGCCGAACTCATCCTTAGGGAAATGGGCCGGAACCCAGTCAAGGATAACACCAATATTGTGCGCATGCATATAATTCACAAAATACATGAAATCCGCCGGCTTGCCGTATCTGGATGTTGGTGCATAATAACCGGACACCTGATAACCCCAGGATCCGTCAAACGGATGCTCTGAAAGGCCAATCAATTCAACATGGGTATAACCCATATCCAGTACATACTCTGCCAGCTCTTCAGCAAATTGTCTGTAATCGTAAAAACCGCCCGGCTTGCTCCAGTCCTTCTTCCACGAACCCGGATGCACCTCATAGATTGCCATTGGCTCATTAACCCTTTTCTCCTGATGGGCTGCCTGCCATTCATCATCTGTCCATTCAAAATGACGAATATCCGCCACAACTGACGCATTATCCGGACGCAGCTGAGATTCGTTCCCATATGGATCCGCCTTTAATACTGTATATCCCTGCTGAGTCTCTACTGCAAACTTGTACAAATTGCCTTCCTTTACTCCCGGAATAAATATATCCCAGATACCGGACTGCTGAACCGGTTTCATCGGATTTGCTTTTCTATCCCACTTATTGAAATCACCCACAACACTCACACTTCTGGCATTCGGCGCCCACACTGCAAAGTAAGTACCAGCCTCTCCATCCTCCTCTGCCAGATGTGCACCCAGCTTCTCATAAATCTCATAGTGAGTGCCCTTTGCAAATAAATACGTATCAAGATCTGAAACTCTGTGTTCTGAACCCATTCTATACCTCCCTGAAATAATAATGTCAGCTATACATATATGCCATATAAAAACTGATGAACAACCTCATGGGCCTGCCCACTCGTCAATTCCGGACGATCCCCGGGCTGTCTGTTGAACCAGTACAGCATGTAATTATTTAAAAATCCATAAAATCCCAAACTGTACTGCTCCTGCCGGCCACGCATATTACCAATAATATCCCCGGCTTTTAAAAATAAATCGGTCAGGATTCCGATAATCTCCTGCATGCAGGGATTGATTACCCTGTATGTATCCGAACCTTCTGCAGAATACATCATTGCCATCATCAACTTATAATATGTCTCATGGCTGCTGCAGAAATCAAAATAAAACTTCGTCAGCCGTTCAAGATTCGCAGGAAGATTCCCTTCATAAACAGATGCATCATCAAATCCTGCCTTCAAAGCCGCATACCCTTCCATGGCAACCGCCTCAAGCAGGCCATATTTGCTGCCATAATAGTGGTACAATGTCGGCTTCGTCACACCGGCTGCATCAGCTATCTCCTGAACACCAATCGCATCATATCCTTTTTCATAAAAAAGCTGCAATGCCTTCTCCAAAATATTCGTCCGATTATCCATTGCCAGACCTCCTGCTTATAGTATACCACTCGGTATACCTAATTGCAATGTATTTCCTTTCCGTTGTCTTCTAAACAGTAAAAAGCCCTGCAGAAGGACACCTGACATGTCCCACCACAGGGCTATAGAATCAATGTTAATTATTCAATACGCAGAAATTAACCTCTGGCCTTCTTGATTGCATCAATAAGAGCAGGAATAACCTCGAACAGGTCACCTACGATACCATAGTTAGCCACTTCAAAGATCGGAGCTTCCGGATCTTTATTGATAGCAACGATAACATCAGAACCTGTGATACCTGCAACGTGCTGGATAGCACCGGAGATACCGCATGCGATGTAAAGCTTAGGACCTACAGTCTTACCTGTCTGACCTACCTGATGAGCACGTGGAATCCAGCCGGAGTCAACTGCTGCACGGGAAGCACCAACTGTAGCGTCAAGAAGCTCAGCAAGCTCTCTGATCGGAGCGAAACCATCTGCACTGCCGACACCACGGCCGCCGGATACGATAATCTCAGCTTCTTCAAGGTTAACCAGTTCAGCAACCTCTTCGATTCTCTCGATCAGTTTTGTTCTGATCTGGGAAGCATCCACATGGATATCTTCTCTGATAATCTCACCTGTTCTGCCTTCAACAAGTTCAGCCTTCTTGAATACACCAGGTCTAACGGTACCGAGCTGTGGACGATGATCCGGGCAAAGGATCTGAGCCATCAGGTTACCGCCGAATGCAGGACGTGTCCATGCCATATTGCCGCACATCTTATCTTCCGGATCATCAATATAATCAAGACCTGTACAGTCAGCTGTAAGACCTGTATGAAGATCACATGCCATTCTAGGACCGAGGTCACGGCCATTGTTGGTAGCACCAACGAGGATAGTAGCCGGTTTATACTTGTCAACCAGTGCCTTCATGGCAATACCATAAGCGTCTGTTGTATAGTTGTAGTACTCTTCACCTTCAACAAGGATAGCCTTGTCAGCACCATATTCGATGGCTTTCTTAGCAACATCTTCTACCTGACCACCGATAACAACTGCAACAAGCTCAGCGCCCATCTTGTCAGCAAGCATACGGCCAGGATTCAGTAATTCGTAGCCAACATTCTTGGCTTCGTTCTCTTCTGTTTCAACAAATACCCAAAGATTCTTATATTCTTCAAAACTCATTGTCTCTTTACCTCCTTACAGTACTTTCGCATCAGCAAGCAGGCCGGCAAGTTTGTTTGCACTTTCTGCAGCAGTTTCTTCAGCGATCATGACACAGTCAGCATTTCTGGTTGGTGTATAAGTCTTCTTAACCTTTGTAGGAGAACCCTTAAGACCACACTGTGCAAGGTCGATATTGGCAAGTTCTACCAAATCTGCCGGTGTAAGAACAGCGATCTCTTTCTTACGTGCAGCCATCTTACTCTTAATCGTAGGATATCTAGGCTCAAAGGATGTCTTAACAACCGTAATAACTGCAGGCATAGGAACAGAAATCATATCATAACCCTTATCGGATTCTCTCTTAACGATGGCATTGTTGCCGTCGATTTCAACTTCCATAGCATATGTAACCTGCGGAAGACCCATATGAGAAGCAATTTCAGGACCAACCTGACCTGTATCGCCATCGATAGCCTGTTTGCCGCCAAGGATCAGATCAAACTTGCCGTCTTTAACTTCAATTGTCTCGATTGCCTTTGCAAGGATGTAGCTTGTTGCCAGTGTATCAGAACCACCAAATTCACGGCCACTGCACAAATAAGCCTTGTCACCGCCGACTGCGAGACATTCCTTCTGAGCTTCCTTAGCCTGATCAGGACCCATTGTCAAAATAGTGATCTCTGTACTAGGATCTTTGTCCTTGATTCTGGCAGCTACTTCCAGAGCACATGCATCAAATGGATTAACGATACTTGGAACACCAGCACGAATCAATGTATTGGTTACTGGATCGATCTTAATCTCTGTTGTGTCTGGCACCTGTTTTACACATACACAAATTCTCAAAATAAAAACCTCCTTTTAAGTAAAGCTTTTTCCATACGTACCCATATTATAAAACAAGAGATAATATGAATCTTCAGAAACGCCACTACTTACATCCTACACTTTTTGGAACGATTTGTCAAGTTGGTCAATTACTATTTCACCGTTTCAGTAAAAACCAGTAAAAATGTCTAAAAACGGACTAATCAGGAATATTAATATTATCGAAATCCTCAGGCTGCAGCATAAACATGGCAGCCTCCTCATACTTATTATCCAAAACTGTCATAAACAGATTTTTCATATTCCGCTTTTCCAGACTGGCAATTGCCTCCTCAATAATAGCCATAATATCCTCATAATTAACAGAATATCCGTCCCGCATACGCTCGCGAAGCAGTCTCTTCAAAATATCTGCCGCAGGTTTTGACATCTCATATCCTTTTTTCTCCGCATAACCACAGGCCAGCTGCACAAGCTCATTCTCATTATATTTTCCGATATGAATGATATTCAGGAACTTGCTGTGAAGCACAGGATATTTTTTAAACAGATCCTTAATACGATCTTCTTCTCCTTCAAGGACAATCGCCACATCCTGGTTCTCTCTCTGGACAAAATCCACAATAATACCGGCCGCCCGGTCATTGAGGCGGTCAGCTCCCTCTATGATCAGACATCCGCTCCTGAGTTTTTCAAAGATGCCGGTAAAATCACGGCCATTCAGATCATCAGCCGTTGCACGGACCAGCTTGTTTTTATCGCAGATACCATAAGTATTCAATGCCTTTGCGATACCGATGGCAATCTGAGACTTGACACTCATATCATAACCTGTAACAACAAAATTAATATCATATGGTGCCAGAAGATCCATATTGTCAAGGGCCGGATCTTCAAACCTGGTAAATGTTTTTGCCAGCTGGTTCTTGATACTCTTAACTCCCGCCACAGATCCAAAAATATCCATGAAAGTATCCGATGCCTGAATATCATCCGTTATCTCGTCCTCTTCGCCGATAACTTCATCCGCTTCATCAATTACTTCATCATTGACGTCATCACCGGCAGGTATTTCTTCACTATCAGCGGCAGTGTGACCGCCCAGTCCAAAAAGATCATCCAGTGACAGTTCTATATCTCCAATGATCTCATCGTCATCATCCATCTCATCGTCATCTTCGATCTCATCCCCGCCATCTTCCTGAGAAACGACACTTTCGTCATCAGCTTCATCCTGCACATCCTCAGCATTCACGGAGAATTCTGTTCCCATCAGTTTTCCAAAGAAATCCACATCTTCCTGTCTGAGTCCTTCCATTGAGATCACCAGCTCATCTCCGCTATCCTGCATATCCTCTTCATCATCCGGAGCGGAAACATCCTGACTGTCCACACTGTCCGCAGCATCCGGTATTTCTTCCTGCTGCACCGGCTGCGCCTCTTCATCACGACCAAGCCCGGCCGTTGTCCAGTCAAAATGATCCTCTTTCTCTTTTGACTTTCCAAGCATTAGAGAGCTGAACAGCTGAGCAATATGCGACTTCTCTTCATGGGAATCAGCAGTTCCCTGCAAAGCTTCCTCTTCACTGATGACCTCATCCTGATCAGCACTGTCATCATCCCCGGACAGTATCTCATCCCCGGATGCCGCAATACTGTCTGCTGCATTCTGACTGCTCCGCTCATCCAGAACCTTCTGAATCAACTCGACATCAATACTTCCCTCATAATCATTCGCAGCCAGACTTTCAGCAGTCTGCATCTTCTCTGAAGCAGCTGCATGAAGACTCTCCTCCTCAGCCGCCATACGTTCCTCTTCCACCCGGTGCTGTTCCACTGTTGTAATCTCCGGCAGCGGCTGTCCCGTCAGCCTGCACTTCAGGGCAATGGCCTTATCCACATACTCGCCATGGCCAAACCAGAGAACAATCTCATCACATTCATGGATACATTTCTTCGTCTCACCGCTGGCCTCATACAATGTTGCCAGTTCGTAAGCCCATTCCTCTATGTATTCATAATCCTTTAACTTCTCAAGGGTATCAATCAATACAGATAAACGTTCACCCTTCCCCTTATCAAGTCTGTACCGCAGAATATAGCGGTGCAGATCCCGGGAAGCAACACCTATAAATTCCTTATAGTAATATTCTGCTTCCGAGTATTCACCCTTATCAATATATAATGTAGTCAGTAAATCAAGAATTCTTCTCGTATTCGGGTTCTTCTCATAAACACGCAGCAAAATCTGCTCCGCTTCATCGTAACGCTTAAGTCCCATATATACTTCACCTACGAGGCAAAGGATGGACATATTCCTGATTCTGCTCACATCAATATCATCCAGGACCTTCAATGCTTCTTCATACCGCTCCTGAAGCACCAGCGTTTTGACCTGCTTTGTCAAAGCACCTTCATTTATTTTATTATCCACTCTATTCATCTCCTCACCATCCGGCTTAAAAACTGTTCACGGCTTTAAAGGAATTTTAGCACACATGCGAAATCTTGACAACAAAAGGTCTAAACAAAGTCAAAAACTTCCTGTTCATAATCAATTTTGACATATTCCATTTCCTCTATGACCACATTGGAATGATAATCCACCACAATGGTCTGCTGCCGGTTATTCATCAGTTTCTGTCCCAGCACATAATTAACGTCAAATTTGCCGGTAATAGCCGGTGTTGCGCCCCGGGCCGGCACGATCAGCTGCACATCATTGGTTTTCAGCAGCGCAAAAATCGGCTCCCATATATAAATATCCTTTGCAGCTCCAAAAGGATTATCGATGAAAATAACTTTCTTCAACGCCTCTCCTGATGATGCTCCCGCGTGGATACAGGAAATATAATGAATGATGGCAATCAGAAACTGAATATAAATTCCCTGGGACTGCCCTGTACTGCCTACGGCTTCCTCATATTTCAGATAACGGCTCTGCTCCACAATGCGTTCCCGTTTATATAGTGTCAGACGAATCGCATTCATATCTGTGACAATAACTGCAAACAGTCTTTTCCACGCAAGCTGCTGCCGGATATACCGCAGCTTTTCCTCCTGTGTACCGAAAGTATCTGATATCTTTACTATCTCATCAATATAGGCGGCCATCTGCTGTTTATAAAACGTCTCCTTAATATAAGGGATACTGAGTCCAACCATCTGAATACGCTCACCATCCATAACAATGACAGACATTTTCGGAAGTTTATCCAGTTCCATGCGGATATTCTGGCAGATCTGAAGACATTGCTCTTCAAAATTCTCCTTGATACTCATGAGATCTTCCATATTCTTGCCAACACGCATCTTCTCAATATCAATCAGCTGAATGGTCTCGTCAATCTCTTCCATGACATGCTTTGCAGCTTCCGCATCTTCCGGCAAAGTCAAATGGTCCCTGATCTCCGAAGCCAGACCCTCAGCCCCCAGAAGATGCAGAGATGAAACAGCTCTGGCTTTATCCTTCTCAAAGGCTTCCCTCCGGGCAAAATGCTGGGATTGCAGATGTTCATACTGACCGAGCAGTTCCTCATATTTGCGCTTCAGATTCACATTCGGTCCCCATGTATCCTTCGTCAGATCCGCCGGTACATGACAAAGCGTCATCATTCTCTCCAGATCTCTCCGCAGTCCCTCCAGAAAATAGGTATCCCTCGTCAGCCGCTCTATATTCCTGGATGCTGCACTGCATTTATCAGAGACTTCATTATACAGCTGTGTCATATTTCTGACATAATTCTCATAGCTCTGATCATTGAGGTTTACTTCTTTGAAAACACCATATTTCTCCTCTATGGTCGTTACTGCCTGAGTCACACTGCCGCACAGACGGTTTTTATCGGCTTCCATATCCGCCAGTCTCTGTCTCAGACTGTCAATTTTCTCCCCGGTCCGCATCAAAGCTTCTCTGACACTCAATATCTGTTCTTCATCTGTTGTATAAAGCTGTCCTTCCTCATACAGACGCGCCAGTCTTTCAGGCTGTTGATTTCTGCCGGTAATATTCTTCAGAAGACGCTCCATAGATCGGGCATAGCTCTCCATCAGCTGCTTTTTATCCACCAAATCAAGGTGCTCCTTCTCATAAGCATCTCTGACACCCAGAAAAGCCGCCCGCAATTCATCATCTGTCAGATCACGCCATAACCGTTCCTGTGATGCTGTTTCATTGACATCGGCATAGATCTGCCATTCTTCAGTCCATTCCCGTACCAGCATTTCTTTCTGCCGTCCGGCAGTTTCACAGCGCTCAGTCAGTTCCCGGTTCCCAGCCTCCAGTTTTTCTATAGCAAGCTGCTGCTCATGTTTTCTCATGGAAAGCTGCGCATGCTTCTGCTCCTCATCGACCAGCTGCCGACGAAGATCTGTCAGAGTATCATTCACATTCTTCAGCTGCTGCAGGATCTCATACTGTTCTCTGGCAGCCGCCAGCTGCTTTTCCAGTGTCTCCTGCTCCCTTTGCAGCTGCTCCGACCGTTCAGACAAATTCCTCTGTTCCCTGCGGGATGCTTCCTGTTCTTCCAGCAGTTTTCTCTCCAAAGCTTCATTTTCAGACAGAGCCCTGTGACGTTCCTCTTTCTGTCCTTCATACATGAGCAGAAAACCACTGACATCTTCCATGTCCTTCTCATAAGTCTCCATCTGATCCTGCATTCTCGTCAACTGACGCTTCAATTCGGAAAGTTCTTCTTCACTGCGCCGCCGTTCACGGATCAGCAGCCGCTCATCCAGATAATAGCCGCTGCCCTTGCCCGCACAAAGCAGATGCGCTTCGTCCACAGGTATCTCTTCCGACATAACAGTCTCAAGCCCTGTCACCGGTATCAGATGATCACCAAAATCCTTCTCCTTCATCAGTGCATCCGCCGCAACTTTTGAAAAGCCATCCTTCAGAATAACTGTATAAGGAATGAAAGGCATTCTCTCCAGCAGATGACGGCGTTCTTCCAGATCAAGGCCTTTCAGATATTCCGCCCCATATACACAGGTAATACCATGGCAGGACCGGACATACTCCATGAATTTCCTCACATCCTCCGGAGCGTTCAGTGGATTGCCCTCCGTCAGCTGTCGGATTCTTTTTTCAAGTATAAGAATCTGCTGACGTTTTCCTTCCAGCTCATAGACCACTCGGCGGTAACGCTCAAAAAGCTGTTGTTTCAATAATTCTGCAGTCTGAACATGATAGATATCCAGCAGCTTCTGCAGTCTGTCCCTGTTGACTTTCCATTCCTTCATAAAATCAGACAATTCACGGATCGTCTCCCGAACGCGAACAAGCTCCGGCTCAAGCTGCTCCAGCCGCAGAGACACTTCCTGCAGCCGCAGATTTCCTGCTTCCATCTCCTTCTTCCCGGTCCGCAGCTGATCTTCCTGCTGTTCCAGTCTCCTGTGATGTTCACGAAGCGCTTTTCCCACCTCTTCAATAACCAGCAGGCCGGACTGCTCCCGCAGTCTGCCAAATTTTCGGAGATATTCTTTCTCCTGTGAACGTCCCTCTTCGATCTGATGCTCCAGAACAGCCAGCATCCTGTCCGATTCCCTCTCTTCTTCTCCAAGGGATGCCAGCTTTGCATTATTCAGATGAATGGCCTGTTTATACTCCAGGATCCTGCTATCCATGTCACGGCATCGCTGATCATACCTGCCGCTCCATTCCTCCGTATAACTTTTCAGCAGTTCCAGTAATTCCTGCTGTCCGCCGGCAGCATGATTGATCGTGTGGGAAATTGACTGGAACTTCATCTGTTCTTCCAGATATTCCAGATAATCATTCATACTTTCCCGAAGATTCAGGTCATCTCTGGCCAATGCCTGCTGATTCTGCAGCTCTTCCAGTTCCTTTTTATACTGATCTGTTGCAGTCTCAAGATCAGCCAGCTGTTCTTTACTGGACTGTATCCGGGCCGTCTCCAGTTTGCGGGAATATTCTTCCATCTGTCCGGCGGCCTTCTCCTTTTCCTTCTCGGCCACTGCCAGATCCCTCGCCTTCGTTCTGCTGTTCAGCAGCACAGTCTGCCAGGCTCTGGCAATCTCATACCGAAGATGGGCTTCCTCCTGATACATATTGTCCAGCGTACGGATCCTCTCCCCAAGGCTCTGCAGTACCTCCTGCTGCTGATCATAATGATGGATCTGGGCCTTTTTTCGGGTCAATTCTGTCAGCTGATCCCTGATCTCATAAAGGGTATCCGCCATAAGAGCCGTATCTCCCTCATCCGGATTCTCTCCATCGGAGGTCCTCATGTAAAAAGCCTTCTGAATAATCTCTTCAATCAGAAGATCCTCCACTACCTTGCGCGTTGTCCTGTAATGCGTCTCGAAATAGGTTCTCACATGACCTTCTGTCTTATTGATGCCGCGTATGATCTCCCACTCACTTTCATAGAGTCCATATCGACTGATAAAACGTTGATATTCACCCTTACGTTCAAACAGATGAACCTGGAGCTGATAGTCCCGCCTGGACAGATTTTTCAGATAGTTCTTCAGACCGGGATATGTGATTCGCTCCCTGCCATCACTCAACGGCAGATTAACAATATCATTGTCATTATAATGGCGGTAAAAAATGACATAATTAAAATACTCAATGGCCGCCACATCTCTGGTCGTGTTCTGTCCTTCATCCTCTCTGGCTTTTCTGGCACAGAAACCCGTCAGCATATAACGATAATCATCCTTGACCAGATAATCATCCAGCCTCCATTCAATCAGCGAATGAATAACCGTACTGCCATTGCTTCCGCGAAACAGCTTTTCCACAGGCTGTTTATCATCCAGCGTGCAATTTGGGATCAGATTCTGAAGAAGCAGCAGCAAAAGCACGCTTTTGCCACCGCCGTTGGCCAGGTCATAAAGCACATTTTTGCAGTCAAAACGCATGATAAAATCATCATAAAACTGCGTACCAAAATTGTATCGCACATTATTGACACGAATTCTGTTAATATGCGGCATTTTCTTCCTCCTCTCCCGAATCTGTCCGTCGGCTCTGCTCGATCATCTCATAGAGCCGGCCCTTACAGCTGTCAAAATAATTCTCCGTCAGTGCCCGCATTCGGTCAGTAATATAATATTTGCCTCCTGCCTCCACAAAAAGGTTCTGACTGATCAGAAAATTAAATACCAGTTTTACAAAACCTGTCCTCGATCCTCTGGCCGCTTTCAGCGTTGAAAGATCATCATTCTCCGTTACTATCGGCAGCTCATCCCAGAGAAGAGCCAGCGTCCTGAAACTGTTCTCTTCGATCTCATTCTGTACAATAACCTGAAGTCTGGCCATGACCTCGGACAACATGGCTGTCACACTGTCAATAACCATATCCGTACGCACATAGGTCAGTGCCGCATCGCTGGCAGAATTCTCATAAAACAGAGTCATAATATCATAAATGATCAAATAGGCCAGAAACAGCTCTTTATTCAGGCGCAGGCCTATAACCTTCTTCAGCTCGTCATTCGTGTAACCAAATACCCTGTTTTCATCACCTGCTGTCACATAAAGGCTGTTCTTATATTCATAAAGACGCAGGTTTGATTTTTTAAGCACCGCATCCAGAATATCATAAACCTCTGCCTGATTGCTGTAAGCATCATACAGTTCTCCATGGCTGGTCGTGCTGATGGTCTCTCCCGTAATTAAATATGCAAATATCTCCATTGCCTTATCCAGATTTTTGTGATCCATCATTCCTCTGCCCTCTCAAATCGTATGTTGCTCATCTCAAACTGTTCCAGTATCTCTATCGTTTCATCCGGCAGATAGATCAGCCGGAACTTCAATCCGGCATAATCATCGCCATATTCCTTCATAAACTGTGCCATTGTATCTTCCAGGAAAGTATCCGGATGCTGCCGTATTCTGTCCAGATCATAATAATCCTTCTGACTCAGGTGAACAACGAATGCATAATAATCTCCATTTCGAAGAATCTGATCAGGGAATTTTACAGAATACAGATAATTCATATAATCCAGAGTCACACTGCCCTTCTTCTTCAGCTGATCCAGCAGTACCTTCAGCAGATACCCGAAATTATCCTTCATACGTTCTTCCGCCAGTTCATCCTCATAGACATACATCTGCTCCTTTTCTTTCCTTACCGGTTCACCGGCCGCAGTCTCTTCAGGTTTATACAGCAGCAGATCGTCCAGTTTCGTCATGGCAAATGTCTTGCCGATCTTCGGTGCCAGAAGCGGCATGACCATATGTACAAGCAATTCCGGATGATCCGCCTCTATCATACGCCGGCCTATGTCCATAAAATCAACGGATGACTTAAAACGTGTCCGTTTTGCCCTTTCCAGCGCCTCATCGCCGGCTTTCTGCATCTGCACATAGGCATTCATTAACTCACCGTGCTTCTTCATGGCATTCTTCAAAGCCGTATCCAGCCTGTAGACCTCATCAGCCGCCTCTCCCGTCACATGGGACGCCTCCATCTTCTGCACCGCTTGAGCTGAAAGAGCCATATTGGATACAAACAGACGCTGTTCCTCCTCAAACCACTGCAGCAAACGACTGTGATATTGTTCCAGCGCTTCCAGACCTTCCTTCACGTGCCGGTTCAAAAGAACCTGGATCTCCCGGCGCTCCTGAAGTAATCGGCCGACCTCCATATTGATCCGCCCAATGACTTCCAGACCGCCTTTAAAATTCCTTGCCTTGATCATCTTCTCCAGAAGCAGCTGAGCAATGCTGATATTGCTCTCCTCTCTCACTTCCTTTGTATCCAGGTAAAATGCCACACCATCGGCTGAAATACGATAAAGAACCTGCTGTTCTTTCAGTTCGCTCTCAATAAGGCGTACCCTCAGCGTCTTCGTCTGATGGGAAGCCGGATCAAAATAATCAAATGCAAAAGGCCGCCCTTCATTACACATCTTATCAAAGATATACTGAATAATACCGTCCTCATCCGCATCATCAGGATTCACATCAAAATCCCGGATCAGCACACCGGCCATAAATTCCCGATAATCCCCGTAACGTACCGGCTTGTCCTGAAAATGATTATATTCAATAAAAAAACGCAGGACGGCCAGGACAATATAAGACATGTCCAGCTTCCCATACCGGCCGTCCCTGTACTGGGCAAAACCTGTATCCATGAGCCTGAAAAACGGATAGTACCGTTTCAGATGCATCATCCTTTCCTGATGGGCCTGTATCATATCATTCATCAAAATATAATTATCCACTGCACCCTCCTGTATTTTTTATTTTTTCAGCATCCATCCGAACTGTTCACCGCAGCGCTTCAGTTCACCGAGAACCGTATCCAGCCCCTCCTGCGTCTCCATCCAGTTCTCCCGGCTTATTCCCTGTGTCTCTGCCGGGCAGACAAGAAATTCCACCTCTCTGTCCTGAAAAACATATTCGAAATACATCCTGCTTCTTCTGGCATGAAATGCCTGACAACAGATGATCGCCCGCTGCACCGGATACTCTCTCTCTTCCAGTATCTGCCGGATGTTCTGTGCATTCTCCAGTGTAAACGCCGCCTCCCGATCCTGCCAGACAGCCTGGGCCGGTACGCCTTCCTGCGCCAGAACATCGCTCAGAAAATCTGCCTCTGTCATGTAATGGCCATAATAGCGTTCCCTGTCACAGGCCGGTCCCGGAAAAGCAGCCAGACCTTTGCTGAATCTGCCCGATACAATAATCAGCGGCGCCATGCCGTCCCTGTATAATCCGGCTGCCCGTCTGGCCGGCTGAGGCCATGTATTGCCCGGAACCAGAATGACATCCGACACCTCCGGTTTATCATCCAGAAAAATAAAATCTGTAATATCTTTAATAAATTTCATATATTTTTATTGGTCATGCATCTTATTTTTTAAAAGTCGCGTTATATGACAGCTTCGCATTTTTCCTTTCAGACTCCGGTCCGTATTCTGAAGACGGAATCACTGTCTCTGAACCCACCTGCCACTGACCGCCTTTGCTTTGCGGCAGCAGGATCACCGTCTTTTCCTCATCATAATTGCTGTACCATGCCACATCAGAAAGCTCCGTCTTCACTTCATAAACCTTTGCCTTCTCAGGGAACCAGCAGCAGGCATAATATTTCGCTACTTCCTTATCAAGTGTAAAGGAAAATGCCCGGTCAATCTCTCTGCTGGCATCATTCTCGCAGCCGAAAGGCTTTTCAAAAGAGCCTCTGTAAACCGTCAGTCTGCCATCTTCACCGATATACTCTGCCAGTTCCTGCTTCATCTCTTCAATCCTTGCCGCCTTTATATCCTCCGGCTCCCGCTTAACGGCACGGGCCAGAATATTGACAAAACCAGCATCGACCTTACCATCCAGATACACCTGAACCAGAAGCGGCAATGCCACTCCATCCGGAATCAGACCCTCTCTGAAATAGTATTTGTACCATTTAAATGTCTCATCGGAATCACGGCCATAAGTTCTTGACAAATAGGAAAAACTTTCCTCCCATGCACTCAGATCCTGAACCTTCTCTCTCGACAGCTTCTGAATATCGTCCAGCACCTTTTTTGTCCTTGTTTTAATAAAATCCGCCATCAGCTTTTCATCCGGTGTCAGCACCTCACTCTTTGGCATCCTGACCTCTTCCATATCCATACCCTCCTTGTATTCTCTAAAAAAAGATGCTGTCTATCTCGCCGGATGGACAGCATCCCCTTATCTTTTGTTCATAGCCTTATAATAGGAATTATACACCTATTTCCCTAAAAAGCCAATACAAACATCACATTTTATGGTTTAAGTAGTTACCGTCAATGTTGATTAACGGACATAGGCATGCTGGTTTAAAATCTTCAGCATCTGGACAGCCTTTGCATTACCGTTATCCGCAGACTGCCTGAACAGTTCGATGGCCTTCGGTTTATCAGCCTTTATACCTTCCCCATACCAATAGCAAAATCCCAGATTATACTGGGCACTGGCATGTCCCGCATCTGCCGCTTCCTGGTAAAGCTGTATCGCCTTCTGCACATTCTTGATAACGCCTTTACCTTTCTGATAACAAAAAGCGAGGTTATTCTTGGCTTCAATATTCCCCTGATCGGAAGCAATTTCATACCATCGAACCGCTTCCCTGATATTACGCACAACGCCCTGCCCATACTCATAACAATAGCCAATCTCACTCTGAGCCTGGACATGGCCGCCATATGCCGCCATCTGACACCATTTAGCCGCTTCACTGATGCTTCTTCTGACGCCAATCCCCTTGTCATAGCAGACACTGAGCTGATACTGTGCTTCCACATGCCCCTGACTGGCCGACTGTCGGAAACATACAAATGCTTTTTCCACATCCACATCACAGCCGTCTCCCGTCAGCCATCTTTTTCCTTCTCTGAACAATTCCTCTTTTGTCGGAATTTTCTTAGATTCAGGCATCTTTTCAGTCTGTGCGGTCTTCACCATCTCCGTCTCTGTCACAGCAGACTGCTCCGTCACCTCTTCCGAACTCTCCTCTGTCACAGCAGACTGCTCCGTCACCTCTTCCGAACTCTCCTCTGTCACAACAGGCTGTTCCGCACTTTCTGCCTCTGCTGCGACCTTTATAGCATCTGCAGTCTTTTCCTGTCCGATCTGCTCTTCTGTTGTCCCAGCCGTGATCCCTTCCTGACAGTATTTATATTTAAAAAGTGTATGCATCACATCCAACTGCATCTCCACGTCAGACGCGATGGTCTGATTTTCCAGATGGAACAACATGCAGTCCACTTCATGTTTCAGTGTATAATTCATAATCTTTCTGTAACTTCTGGAGGTACGTGAGGCCTCGGAACACAAATGAATAACACAGGCACTTCCCGCCACCTTCTCTTCACTGCCATTACCATAATATACCTGAATCCCGGCTGCCTGCAGCTTCCGGACAATTATCATCACCTGATCCTGATCCTCATAAGCATAATTTATGTAAATGTATTTTTCCATACTGACTCCTTCAAAAACAATGTCGAAATTTATCGTTTTTTAATCATAACATAAAGAGATGGGAAAATCAATTGACAGGCCTTTAACTTATGGATTAATATATATTCACCAGGGAGGTAATGATATGTTCCGTATATGGGCCAAAACTTTTCACCATAACCGTCTGATCAATGATATGGTTGTCTGCAATGACAGCAATGAATCCCGCACAGCCAAGGTTTTTCATGCTGTTACCGATATCTGCCAGGCCTTTGACCTGTCCGAGCCCATCTGGCTGGATGTGAATATCCGTGATTTCCAGAGACACAGTAAGACCCGTTTCAGGCAGGATAATTTCATAGACAGTATTGATTTTGATTATCTGGAAATTCAGGTCATTGAAGAAGACTAATTTAGAGACTATTTTCAATTGAATTCAAGAAACTGCCATGAGAAAAAGGGATGCTGTAATAACAACATCCCATAAATTTTATTCTGCTGCATCAATCAGCATACCTGCTTTCAGTATACTGCCATCAAAGGTCACAACAAATTTTCCGTCATTGGCCTCAATAATCTTTCTTGCATTATCAAAACCACCTTTGCCGGATGCGGCCTTTGCAGCTTCTTCTTTTGAATCCCCGGAGACCGGAATCTTGACAATATACACAACTTTGCCGCCCTGCAGATAAATCTCCACATAAGTTCTGGCATCCCGTGCAGATAATCTCTCAATCTGACTGAAAATATCAGAAATAATCATATAAAGACTGCTTCGGTCAATATCAATAATGACCGGTTTTTCCGGAGCACGGACTGTTACACCGATACCTCTGTTCTTTAAAGCTGTTTTAAATTCTTTTCTTACATCCTTATTGAGCTGAACAAAATTCACCCATCCGTCGTCTGCCACATCCAGATCTTCCGGCTCTCGGCTTACATTCTGCACAATCGTCTGCTCTGTAACTGTATCTTTTATCTCTGCCTTTTCTTCATCAGGTTGAATGACAGCCGTTTTCTCCATTGACGGATCTGTAGCATCCGGCACAGCCTCTGGTGAAAGACCTTCTATCTGCGGGGTCAGACCGGAAGCACGAATCGCTTTTTCCACATCTTCAACAGAGAGCACTTCCGTTTTCTGTCCTATACTCTTCTTCTCTTCAAATATCACTGTCTCGACTGATTCACGAATCGGTTCGGAAACGGAAATCTCTGATTCCTTTTGCTGTATCTGAGAAGCATGCTTTCTCTCCGCCTCTTCAATGGCTTTACCTAAATCCATAGCTTCCCAATCCAGCTGGTCTTCACTGTCGGCAGCTTTCTGCCCGCCGGATGCCTCCGGATTCTCTCCAAAACTATCGTCATCAGCCCCTGTATCAGATACCTCTGTCTGGTCTTCAGCATTTTCACTATCTGCTTCCTCTTCATCATCACTGCCGCGTGCGAGAAGAGCCAGCAACTCAATCACAAATACAACCGGCGCCGCAATGAACATGACAGGAATCCCTTTAACTGTATATTGGCGCATAAAAATGACGCCATACACAAGACCCCCATTAATAACAATTAAAATCACTGCACCGACAATTACATTCAGTGGGGACGGCAGTTTGCCGATTCCTCCTGCGGCTGCTCTGATCATCGTGCCAATGATTGAGTTCTTCAGCAGACATCCTGCTTTAATCCTTCTTACAATACTGAAATAAGAACGGATAATCCATGCATAGGTCACGACCACAAGCCCCATACCGGCATATTGATAGATATCTCCATTCATGGCCATCAGTCTGCGGATCGCATAAACCAGTGCCACCGCAACAGCGGCCATAATGACCAGTGCAATTTCGGTAAAAATCTTATCAAACCAGGAAAGACATACCCCGTCATATCCCCGCTTCATTCCCGTCGACATAATGCAGAAAATGAGACAGATAACGAATATAACAGCCGCAATAATGCCTACAAATCTGGCAATGCCAAAATATTCTTCCGTTTTGTCAAATGTCTTTTCTGCCTGATAAAAGGCATCCGTACGAGTCAGTTCATTGTCAACGGCAGTATATATAATATATGTATTGCTTGTCTCTGACAATGTCTTATTCCATTCATCCTTATTCAGCAGTTTTCCTGCAATCGGACTCTGTATACCCGTCTCTCCATCCACATTCGAAAGCACCAGATAATGATTGCTGGACGTGATGCGATCCTTGGCATCATCACCGCTGGACGCAATTTTAAACTTGTCACCATCCAGAATCATAAAAGAAAAGTTCGTATCCATTCCCATATAATTCTCGACCAGAGTTGTCAGCAATTCTTCATTGCCTGCCTGCGTCACAGATGGATCATCTTCCATAGCCTGAACGAGCTGCAGTAACTGATCGATGCTCTTATTATATTCTGCAGCAAAGCTGCCGCTATTATAAAAATCTGTACTATAACTGCCGCCGGCATAGCGATCTCCCACATATACATAGGCTATAAAGGCAGACCCAAGTGCAACCAGACAGGCTATCATAAGCACAAAACGCACGATAACCTTTAAAGGCAGGCTCTTAACCGCAGACCATTCTTCATCTTCTGTTATCTTTGCAGTATGATCATCTCCGGGCTGACTGTCAGCAACATCCATCTCGTCGACATCATCCCAGAAATCATTCTTTTTCTTTCTAGCCATTCTGTCCTTCTCCTTATCTGTTTTATCTGTTTTAAATTAAATAATAATTTATTTTACACCATTCCGGGCTTCGAATCAATCCCCCCGGCAATAAATCTCCTAAAATCCAGATTTTACCGTAAAAAATCAAAAACTTCGCCGGACTGGTGAACAGGGACAACATTCTCGCGATAGGATTCAGAAAATGGTTCAGCAAGAAGCTTATCAATAAGCTGATATTTACCCCAGCAGTGCATCGGAAAAGCATGCTTCGCCCCGATATTTTTCATGAAGTAATCAAAGCCCCACCAGTAACGGTCCTCCTGCCTCGGATCCAGTACAAGAAAAGCCAGGTCAAACTGTTCTCCTTTGATTTTATCCATCTCATGGATGTATGCCTGTTTCATTGCATCTTCCGCTTCATCACTTTCTCCCTCCCAGGTCCACCAGTGCAGATCGCCCGCAAAATAAATCTTTTTCCGATCCATCTCTATAACAAAAGCCACACCTTCATCTGTGGATTTCAGAGTTTTCACCGTCAGTTCCGGGAAATGTGCCTGCTCATCCGCATCCATGCAGATAAATCTTCTGTCATCAGATGCTTTTTTTTGCATTGCTTCCCTGTCCTTCTCCGGAATATCCGATGACATAATAAAAGTGACAGATGGATAATTCTCCAGTTCATCCACAATTGCCGGATTAAAATGATCATTATGGACATGACTGATAAATGCAAATACAGGCAATTCCTGATCCAGCTCCGGAAGTTCGCCTCTGGAATAATCGAAAATAAGCGTTGCACACGGCATTGTAACTACAAAACAGCTGTGTTTAATAAATTGGATTTTCATTTAAATTCCCTCCAGTACATGTATTTCCTGCCAGGCTGCTTCTTCTGTACAAATCACTTCCTGCAGCCATTTTTCATAATCAGCAGAAAATTTTTTCTTTTTCTTTTCATTCAATCTTCTGTCTGCGGCCTGCTGTTTCAGCTCATCGCTGTCCACGGCCACACATTTGAGCACATGATAGCCATAGGACGTATGGATGACCGGACTGATGCCGTCTGGCTCCAGTCCCCAGGCTTCTTTGACAAATTCTTCTTCCAGCCAGCCGTCTGTGTCGAACACATAACCCTCATCATCAAATGATAACATCCACTGAGCATTGTCAGAAGAGTAAGCCTTTGCCAGTGTTTCAAAATCTTCTCCTTCTGATGCTCTTTTCCGGAGCTGCGTCGCCAGCTGTTCCTGTGTCTGCCCATCCTTCAGAAAAGTATTGTCATCCTCTGCAATGAATATCTGCTGAACAGTCATGGCTCTGCACCGGGATAATTCACCCTCTGAAAGCTCCAGACCGTAGCCGTCTGTTATCGTCTGATAAAACAGACCTGCCAACTCGCTTTTTTCATATACTTTTCTTACAGTATCCCGGGTAATACCATATCTGTCAGCGACTTCACCCATACTGTCAAAAGCAGCATCTGCATCTTTCTCCAGGGAAATTCTTTCTTTATCCGTCAGCTTCAGGTCCTCCTGTTCTGCCCGGCTGCTCAGTATTGTCAGCTCCGTTATCTGGCGCTTTACCTCTTCCATCAGCCATTCTTCCCAGGAATCTCCCCCTTCACGCTGTAACGCCCATATACTGCTGCCATAACAGGTCTCATAAGGTTTCTGCATCAGATAAAGATAAACACAGACCTCCTCCTCCGTGACAGGCTGACCATCGATTGTCATGACTGTTTGCCTCTCACTGGCAGATTCCTCCTGCATCACTGCTTCCCCTGAAGCAGGTACAGACGCACATCCCCGGAGCAATCCCAGTATCACACAGATATTCAGCGCTAACAGCCATTTTCTCCCTGCTTTACTTTTCATTCTCAATTTCCAACCTCCTGATGGCAGAGTATCTGCAGCATATTTTCCACCAGCTGCTTTTCCTCTATCAAAAGATTCTGCCCGCTAAAACCTTTCATGTCAACAATAAAATATGGATTTCTGGTGTCGGATTTTAACTTCATCCGCTTCCCGTACACATTCAGCAGTTCCGGTATAGCTGCCACATCCACTTCTGCTCTCTCATGCATATAAACCCGGGTCACCTTGTCCTTATGAACCAGCTGTATGACACCTGCAGCATGGGCTTGTGCCCGAATCAATGCTATCAGAAGCAGATTGGCCGCCGGTTTTGGCACCTCTCCAAAGCGGTCGATCAACTCATCCAGTATCTCTCCATATTCTTCTTCATTTTGAATCGACGCAATACGTTTATACATATCCAGCTTCTGAAATTCATTTTTAATGTAAACAGCAGGTATGAATGCATCAATATCTATCTCCACGGAAGTTTCAAAGTCTTCCTGAATCTTCTCTCCCTTTGCCTCCATAACCGCTGTATTCAGAAGCTTGCAGTACAGATCATAACCGACAGCTTCCATATGGCCGCTCTGCTTCTCTCCCAGCAGATTGCCGGCGCCGCGTATTTCAAGATCCCTCATGGCAATCCTGTATCCGGACCCCAGTTCCGTAAATTCTCTGATAGCAGACAATCTCTTCTCTGCCACTTCCCTAAGCATTTTATCCCGCCTGTACATAAGAAACGCATATGATGTCCTGCTGGAACGTCCTACACGCCCTCTCAGCTGATACAGCTGTGACAGTCCCAGTTTATCCGCATCATGAATAATAATCGTATTCACATTGGAAATATCCAGTCCAGTCTCAATAATTGTTGTCGATACCAGTACATCAATTTCTCCGTTGATGAACTGATACATGATTTTCTCAAGTTCCCTCTCACTCATCTGCCCATGAGCGAAGGCGACAGCGGCATCCGGTACCAGCTCTGCGATCTGAGCCGTCATCTCGTCGATACCGTTGACCCGGTTAAAAACATAATACACCTGACCGCCACGGGCTATTTCACGGAGAATAGCTTCCCGCACCATCTCATCATTGTACTCCATCACATAGGTCTGTATAGGCAGGCGGTCCACCGGGGCTTCCTCCAGAAGACTCATATCGCGAATACCAATGAGGCTCATATGCATGGTTCTCGGAATCGGGGTCGCAGTCAGCGTCAGTACATCCACCGTCTCTTTTAATTTTTTGATTTTTTCCTTGTGACTGACACCAAAGCGCTGCTCTTCATCCACCACCAGCAGGCCCAGATTTTTGAACGCCACATCCTTTGAAAGCAGACGATGCGTTCCGATTACAATGTCCACCCTTCCGGCCTTCAGCCCGGCCAATGTTTCCTTCTGCTCTGCCTTTGTCCTGAATCTGCAGAGGAGACCAATATTTACCGGGTAATCCTTCATTCGCTGAAGAAAAGTATTGTAATGCTGCTGCGCAAGGATCGTTGTCGGCACGAGGACCGCACATTGACGGCCTTCCTGAATCATCTTAAATGCTGCACGGATGGCTACCTCCGTCTTGCCAAAGCCAACATCACCACAGATCAGACGATCCATAATTTTCGGACTTTCCATATCCTTTTTTGTAGCTTCAATGGCATCCAGCTGATCCTGAGTCTCTTCATAAGGAAACATCTCCTCGAATTCCTTCTGCCAGACTGTATCCGGACCACATACATATCCTTCCATGGACTGTCGTGCCGCATAGAGCTTCACAAGATCCATAGCCAGCTCTTTAACAGCCCCTTTTACCTTGGTCTTCGTCCGGTGCCATTCCTGACCCCCCAGCTTGTGGACCTTTACCTGTTTGGCCTCCTTATCCGCATATTTCTGGATCATATCCAGATTGGTGGCAAGAATATAAAGATTGCTGCCGCCGCCATACTCAATCTTAATATAATCTTTGGCCACACCATCTACCTCTATATTCTCTATTCCTCTGTAAATACCGACGCCATGGCTCTCATGAACGACATAATCGCCAATGGAAAGATCTTTGAAACTGCGGATTTTCTCCCCCTCCACAGCCGATTGCCTTCTCTTCTGCCTTTTTTTCTTCTCTTCACCAAATATATCCGTCTCAGCTATAATGGCAAATCTGATCATCGGATATTCGATTCCCCGGTGCAGATTACCATGGATAATCATAATCTCCCCGGGGCTCAGTATTCTGTCCCTGTCATCTGAATAGAATGCTGTCAGATCGTAATCCGCCAGATCCTTTACCAGTCGTCTTGCCCTGGTCTCAGATCTGCAGACGAGAATAACTTTATATTTGTTCTTCTTCCAATGGGACAGTTCTTTGACCAGCAGCTCAAAATCACCACGATAAGTATGCATGCTGCTGACCATCATACTATATTTATTTTTGACAGGGATCTGGGGAAAGTTATATCCAAGAGTACTGAGCATCACTGTCCTCATCCCTGCAATTGCGGCCAGCACACCCTTATAGTCCCGGACAGCATCCGCCTGTCCCGGCAGAATATATCCCTTTTCAAGTCTTCCCGACATACTCTCTCTGTATTCTGCATCTGCAGCTTCGCCCTTTTCAGCGACCCTGGAAGGTTCATCCATAATGATCAGGCTGTCCTCCCGTTCAAAATAATCCAGAAAAGATACGGTTTCATTAAAAAAATATCTCACATAACTATCCAGATTAATCGTATCACATCCTATATCCAGATTATCTTTCATTTCAGCAATGATCTGGGACAGTCTGGAAGCAGCCTCATAATTGCCGCCATCTTTCAGTTTCCTGATCTGCGTTTTCGCTTCACGGTCGATCAGTTTCAACCCCCGGTCAAGTACAGGACGCGTTAATATATATTCTGATGCCGGATAAACCGTCATCTCCTCCATCTGCTCGATGGAACGCTGACTCTCCGCATCGAAACTCCTTATTGAATCAATCTCATCTCCCCACAGCTCAATTCTGCAGGGACAGTCATCTGCCAGATTGTAAATATCCAGAATGCCGCCTCTGACAGCAAACTGACCCGGACCTTCCACCTGGCTCACACGCAGGAATCCCATACTGACCAGTTTTTTCTGTATTATCTCCATCGGCAGAATATCTCCCTGCCGAAAGGTCATCCTGTATTCAGCCAGCTGTTCCAGTGGAAGCAGCCTGTCAAACAAACCATCAATGGTCGTCACCACGGTTACAGGCTCCTCATCCAGAAGACGTCTTATTACAGCCATTCTCTGGCTGACAATCAGATTACTGTGAATGTCCGCATTATAGAAAATAATGTCTTTGGCCGGATAATAGAAGACATTCCGGTCAAAGAACTGATAATCTTCATAAATCTCTTTTGCTTTTATTTCATTATAAGTAATGATCAGCTTCAACGGATATGCCTCTCCAATGCTGCTGATCAGATGGCATTTCTGGGAATCTATACAGCCATCAATATGAATGGGTGTCTGACGTCTGGCAATATCCCGGACAATCTGCTCATATTCACTTAATTCATGTAATGGCTGAGTCAATGCTTTCATTGCAGTCTCCTTTCCCATCAAGCCTTCTTTTTTGTATTAAAGCGATTCATGGCTGTTTTTATATCACCACTCACCATAAGCTTCACCGCATCAGCGGCATCCTTCTGGGCCGCATCTATTATCTTTCGATCCTCCTGACTGTATCTCCCCAGCACATAATCTGCCAGATCCCAGCCCTGAGGCTTCTCTCCTACACCAACTTTAATCCGTGGAAATATCTGGGTTCCAAGATGAGCAATGATACTCTTGATACCATTATGTCCTCCGGCACTTCCCTTCTCGCGAATACGCAGCTGACCCACATCCAGACTGATATCATCATAAATAATAATAATATTTTCCGGTTCCACTTTATAATAATCAGCCAGCTCTCTGATACTCTCACCGCTGAGATTCATATATGTCTGAGGCTTCGCCAGAATGACCTTCTCCCCGCCAATATAACCGCTGCCATACAGCGCCTTATGTTTCTTATTCTCTATGGCAATACCATTTTCAGCTGCAATCCTGTCAATGGTCTCAAATCCCACATTGTGCCTTGTACCCTCATACTGTCTCGTCGGATTGCCCAGTCCTGCTATAATATGCATATCTTCTCTTCCTGTTCTGTATTATCATGATTCCCTTCGGCCTGCGCTTATGTCAGGGCGCTGCCCGGATATAGTTATAATTCAACATCTATTAATATAAAAGTTTTGCTTTTCTTTGTCAATCATACGAATGCCGGCTGCGCAAAAAGGATGCCGAAAAAATCAGAAAATCATTTCATACTTTCGGCATCCTTGCTCTGCTTATTATCTGCTGTCATCCGGCATATCCATCAAAAGGTATCCCCTACACCTCTTCACTCTCCATGGCAGCCATCTCATATTTTTCCAGAATCACCTGCTGGATCCGCTCACGTGTATCTGAGTTGATTGGATGGGCAATATCTCTGTATTCCCCATCAACGGCTTTCCTGCTTGGCATTGCAATAAACAATCCTTTTTCCCCATCTATGACTTTTATGTCATGCACAACAAATTCATTGTCAATTGTAATGGATACGACCGCTTTCATTTTACCTTCTTTATTGACCTTGCGAACCCTTACATCTGTAATCTGCATGCTGTAATACCCCCGAACTTCCGATATCTTCTGCGATATCAGATAATATATCTCTCGTTTTCTTCAACGACAATCCTGATTTTGCCGTTTTCACCCCTGTAAGTCTCGTTCGCCCGGATTGTACCGCGGCTCTCCACAATACAGTTCTCAATTACTGTATTATCACCAATATAAACATCATTCAGAATAATGGAATTTCTGATAATACAATTGTTGCCCACATATACCTTCCTGAAAAGGACAGAATTCTCAACCGTACCATTGATAATGCAGCCACTGGACACCAGCGCATTCTTCATGGCTGCCCCAGGATTATATTTTGCCGGCGGCTGATCTTCAACTCTGGAATAAATACTTGCATATCCCCCAAAGAAATAATCACGCACATCTTTCTTCAGGAAATCCATGTTTGTTTTATAATAAGAATCGACTGTTGCAATATTGTTCCAGTAGCCTTCCAGTTCATAGCCATAAATCTTCTTCGTCTCCCGATATCTTACCAGAATATCTTTAACAAAGTCATAACGTTCTTCTGCATTGGCCTTCTCCAGAAGTTCGATCAGAAGTCTTCTTCTGATAATATAAACACCTGCCGAAACAGTCATACAATCTGTAGCAACCGGCTTCTCCTCAAAACCAAGGAGTCTGCCGTCATCCGCCATCTGCATAACACCGAATCTTGTCGGGTCATCCTGACCTACAGCAAGCTTTGTATAGGCAACTGTAATATCCGCCTTTTTATCGATATGGTATTCCAGCATTCTATTGTAGTCCGCCTTGTATACACAGTCACCGGATGTGATGATCACATATGGCTCATGACTCTCCTTCAGGAAATCGATATTCTGATAAATAGCATCAGCCGTTCCTCTGTACCAGGAATTATTATCCGTTGTCATGGTCGGTGTCAATATATATAATCCGCCCTGCTTACGGCCAAAATCCCACCATTTTGAGGAATTCAGATGCTGATTCAGTGAACGTGCATTAAACTGTGTGCACACAGCCACCTTCTGCACATGGGAATTGGACATATTGCTTAAAGCAAAATCAATACTTCTGTAACTGCCAGCGATCGGCATGGCCGCAACGGCTCTCTTCTTCGCCAGTATACCCATTCTGCTGCTGTTTCCGCCTGCTAAAACTATACCAACTGCTCTCATTACACTTCACCTGCCTTAATAATTACCTGTCCGCTTGCCAGCAGTCCGTCCGGATAGTCCTCCGCTACAGTCTCGCCGACAATTGCCGTATTCTTACCAATCTGTACATCGTCCGGAATAACTGAATTCTCTGCAATTGTCACAAGATCAAATGCATATACCTTTGGATTATACACATTCGGAGCATACTCACCCACACCAAGCTTACAGTTGCTGCCGACCTTCACAGACTCCGCAATAATCGCCTTGTCCACCACCGTACCGGCACCGACAGCCGTATCTTTCATAATAATGGAATTGCGGATCACTGCCCCCTCTTCAATGATAACACCTGCACCGATAATACTGTTCCTGACCTCACCGAAAATCTCGGCTCCCTCACCGACAATACATCTGTCAATAACCGCATTCTCTCCAAAATACTGCGGCTTGATAATATCATTGTTGGTATATACCTTCCAGAATTCCTCATAAAGATTGAATTCCGGAATAATATCGATCAGTTCCATATTGGCCTCCCAATAGGAACCCAGTGTACCTACATCCTTCCAGTAACCGTTAAACTCATAGGCATAGCAGTTATGCGTCTTATTATGTACATATGGAATAACATGCATACCAAAATCACATCCCGGCTGATCCTTCAATGTAATCAGCGCCTCTCTCAATACCTTCCAATTGAAGATATAAATACCCATGGATGCCAGGTTGCTGCTCGGCTTCGGAGGCTTCTCCTCAAAATCCTTGATATTGCCGTTGTCATCTGCTATAACAACACCAAAACGGCTGGCTTCCTCCCAAGGTACCGGCATACACGCAATGGTAATGTCAGCCCCTTTTGCCTTATGATAATCCAGCATGATCTCATAATCCATCTTATAAATATGGTCTCCACCCAGAATCAATACATATTCCGGATTGTAGTTCTCTATATATTCCAGATTCTGAAAAATCGCATTGGCTGTTCCCGAATACCAGTCTGAACTCTCACTCTTCTCGTACGGCGGAAGAAGCGTCACACCACCGTGATTACGGTCCAGATCCCAGGGAATACCAATTCCGATATGTGTATTCAGCCTCAAATGCCGATACTGAGTCAAAACCCCCACCGTATCAACACCCGAATTGATGCAGTTACTCAACGGAAAATCAATAATACGATATTTACCGCCGAAAGCAACTGCCGGTTTCGCAACATTCGCAGTCAAAACGCCAAGTCTGCTGCCCTGCCCTCCCGCAAGAAGCATGGCTATCATTTCTTTCTTAATCACGCTATCACCTCTGTTGTTATTTACAGCTGCAGTCAGATCATCCACTGCCTTAAACACAGGTTCTAAGACTTGCATGACCAAACCGCACCATTTGTTAATTCATTATATCACTACCAGCCGTAAAAGTGAACACTATTTACGATTTTTTTTTAATAGAAGGGTGAATTCTGTGCAAAGTTCATAGCTTGTATTTTTTCGTATACAAAATCCTCTGACAATTTTCTACAATTTTCCATTTCTTTTTTGTATACAATAGATAAATTCTATTTATACAAAATCCATTTGATTTTTCAGCAAATCCGGTTATAATGGGTAGTAGCAGTTCAGCCATGGACCGGAGCGGAGCGAAGATCGCTCTGTGACCGGCAGGGCTGAACTGCCATTAATCAATTAATCAAATATAAAGAAAAGATAGGAAGGATCCTGATGTATCAAATCGATTTTAATAAACCGGTAAAAAT